>JAYVTB010000136.1:0-7836 GCA_043774805.1 Cyclobacteriaceae bacterium
TCCGTAAATTTTCCATCCTCAAAATTAGGGATAGATTTGTAGAAGCTAAAGCCTTGCACTAAAGTGCATAGCTTAAGCTAACGTTTTGAGACCAGTTAACGCAGGCAATGAGGATAATGAAAAAACCTACTATAGAAAATACATCGAGGTATTTGCCATTAAACTTGCGATAGTTATTATAATCATGTTCGATGTCGTTGGAAGCAAGGTGAACATCTTCGAGTTGTTGCAGAAAGAGCACATAAAAAGAGTTGATTTTCGGATCATCCATGTGGCGTCTGAGAAAAGCTGGAAACTTTTCTTCGAGCGCAGGAATATTTGTGTTGGGATTGAGCACCAGGTAGGTATTGAGAAAGTTACTCCCCCATTGGTTATTGAATTGCTTATTTTCGGTGGAGTTGGTAGTTAAGGATGCCAACGCATCAAACTTCATGTGAGAGTTCTCTGGCACATTTTTCAAGATGCCGGTGATCTTATATTCCTTTTCACGATAGGTAAGCGTGTTGCCCATGGCCTCTTCGCTGGAGTTAAAGAACTTGAGCGCGGTTTGTTCGGTCACCATCATCGTATAAGGTTCATCCAAAGCAGAAAGACGATTACCCAATATCACTTCGAAATCAAAAATTTCAAGAAATGTGCTGTCTACTGTAGCGATGAATGGCAGAAGAAAACGCTTCTCCTCTTTCACTACGAGTTGTTTGGGCCGACACATGAAGCGGGTAAAGTTGGCGATCTCAGGAAATTCTTTCAACAGGTTGGGACCCATGCCAGGCATGCTTAAGGCTACTTTCTGCACATTGGTTCCGGTGAAGTTCTGTACTTCATCGAGCCGGTAGATGGCAGTCTTTTTTGTATGAAATCCATCAAAGCTTCGCTCATCGCGGATGAACAAATAGATAACCATGCAGGCGGCAAGACCAATGGCCAGGCTAAATATATTGATGAACGCATACATTGGACTTGACCGGATATTGCGAATGGCAATCAGGAAGTAGTTCTTTATCATAGGGGCACGGGGATTTCCATGAGTATACTCTTAAAACCCTTTCAGGTTACCAAAATGGAAAAATCGTTTATAATTATTTTGGACGGATTACCTGCCAGTAGAGTTTTCTTTGCCTGGCCATTAACGCAAAATGCGCTTGTGCATAAATTCCCTTAATGTGCTTGGTGTCATTCTTGTTTCAGATACAAAATACTGAGTGTCAGGTAAATCTGGCACTCAGTATCATGCGAAACTTCATGAGGAATGATCAAAGATTAGGTTGAGGAGTTGTTCTTAAGTAAGGTTTAATTCTTTTGTGTCCTTTCGGGAATTTAGCAGGAATGTCTTCGTCTTTTACGCCAGTGGTAATGATCACATCTTCTCCCTGTTTCCAGTTAACTGGTGTAGCTACGCTGTAGGCGGCTGTCAACTGCATCGAGTCCAGCACACGGAGAATCTCATCGAAATTTCTTCCTGTGGTCATTGGGTAAGTGATCGATAGCTTTATTTTTTTATCTGGGCCAACCACAAATACCGATCTGACGGTTTGATTATTCATCGCTGTCCTTCCTTCTGAAGTTGCCGGTTCCGTTGCTGGCAACATATCGTATAATTTGGCAATACTCAATTCTGGGTCGCCAATCATTGGATAGTTGACTGCAGTACCCTGGGTTTCTTCGATGTCCTTTTCCCACCTGACGTGACTCTCTACAGGATCTACGCTCAAGCCGATAATCTTACAATTTCTTTTCAGAAACTCTGGTTGCATCTTGGCCATGTAACCCAACTCTGTAGTGCATACGGGTGTGAAATCTTTTGGATGGGAAAAGAGAACGGCCCAGCCATTGCCGATCCAATCATGGAAGTTGATTGTTCCTTGTGTGGTTTCCGCCTGGAAATCCGGTGCGATGTCTCCTATTCTTAAGCTCATATTTTTTTTGGTTTTATATGTGTGAACAAAAATTAAAGCGCTGATTTAATAAAGTCAAACTTACGTCAACTACAATTTACTAAATCTATTATTTGAAGATGTTGCTCTCGGCAGCCATCTTTTTATATTCCGGCAATATTTTTTCATAAAGTGCTTGATCTACTTTCTTTAACGAATTCATTAAGCCGCCAATACCGGAATCTTTCAGTGTCACACGTCCTTTTCGGATTTCTTCCATTTTATTTCGGATAGTTGCTTCCAGTTTGATCAGTTCTCTTTCGGTCATGGAGTAATAGATAGTAATGCAAATTAAGCAACTCTCAGGTAGAAGTAAGGAGCGAGAAGTAAGAAGTTGAGCAAAAGAAAGTAAAAGCCTGACACCGGGATAACATTAAAGAGGCTGCCTCATGGAGACAGTCTCTACATTTTCTTGCTGGATATAATTGATCTAGCTAAGCTCGTTTTTTTTGCGAAGCGTAAATCGGGTAATCATAACAAATAATACGGGTACTACGAAAATCGCCAATGAACTGGCGGCCACCATTCCTCCTGCCACTGTCCATCCGATTGTTTTTCGAGCTTCCGCACCTGCACCTTCAGAAAATGCCAATGGCATTACTCCCAGGATGAAGGCCAGTGAAGTCATCAGGATAGGACGCAAACGAAGTTGCACCGCCTCCAATGTCGCTTGCACCACTTCCATACCACGATCCACACGCTCTTTAGCAAACTCCACAATCAAAATTGCATTTTTGGCGGCCAATCCGATCAGCGTAATCAAACCGATCTGCGCATAAATGTTATTGGTAAGATTGGGTAAAAGGGTTAGTGTAAGGATGGAGCCGAACACACCAATCGGCACAGCAAACAATACTGAGAATGGTATAGTCCAACTCTCATACAACGCAGCAAGGAACAGGAACACAAAGACAATCGAGATGGCGAAGATCATAGCCGTTTTATTCCCAGCCAGAATCTCTTCACGGCTCATCCCACCAAATTCATAATTATAACCTGCCGGAAGTGTTTGTGCGGCTACTTCCTGCAACGCTTTAAGGGCCTGGCCACTGCTGAATCCTGGCTTTGCCGAGCCGAGGATTTCGGCAGAACGGTAAATGTTAAAGTGTGATACGACAGCCGGAGTTTCAATTACTTTCGTAGTGATCAGCGCACTTAATGGCACCATGCCACCGGTATTGTTTCGAACAAAATACTTTCCGATGTCGGCAATGTCTTTTCGATAAACGGTATCGGCTTGTGTCACTACGCGGAAGTTTCTTCCATAAAGATTGAAATCGTTGATATAGGAGCTGCCCAGAAGAGTAGACATTGTAGCAAACGCTTCTGCCACAGACACACCAAGCTTCTTGGCCTTCGCTTTATCTAAGTCCACCTGGAAGCTAGGAGTACGTGCCGAGAAGAATGAGTAAGCCATGGCAATTTCCGGACGTTGATTGACAGCCCGCAGAAAATTCTGCATCACACCTTCGAATTGTTTGATATTGTCGGTACTGGTGGTTTGCTGCAATTCAAAAGTAAAGCCAGAGGATTGTCCTAAACCCGGAATAGCCGGAGGTGCAATGACCAGTACTCGTGCTTCCTTGATGTCGGCCGTTCTTCGTTGTATCTCCTGCATCACCATCGGTACACTCTCGGTTTTCAGATCGCGATCGTCCCAGTGTTTTAAATTTACAAACACAGTTCCTACGTTCGATTTATTAGAAAACGTTAAAATATTTAAGCCCGCCAAACCTCCTACTACTCTCACCGCAGGTATCGCCTGAATTCTTTTTTGAAGCTCAAGCTGCATGGCGATATTACGTTCTGTAGAAGTTCCTTCCGGCATCTCATAAGCTACGAACATACGTTTTTCATCTTCGGTGGGTATAAAGCCTGTAGGCTTGTGTTGAAACATAAAAAACAATCCAACAAACAAGCACACCATCATCACCAGCACATAAGGTGTTTTAGTGATCCATTTAGCAACACCACGGGTATATGAATTCGTTAACACTTCAAACTTCTCATTGAAATAATCATGGAAACGTTCCAGGAAATTTTTCTTTTTTATGCCAGCAGGTTTGAGCAACAACATGCTTAAGGCCGGAGTCAACGACAAGGCAACAAATGCCGAGATGATTACGGACACGGCAATGGTAATGGCAAACTGTTGATAAAGCTTCCCGACAATGCCGGGAATAAAGCCTACGGGAACAAACACCGCAGCCAGAATCAACGCAATGGCCACTACGGGTGCCGAGATTTCTTGCATGGCGCGTATGGTGGCATCTTTGGCCGACATTTTATGATGGTCCATGTGATGCTGAATGGCTTCCACCACCACAATTGCATCATCGACCACTATACCTATGGCCAATACGAATGCAAAGAGTGTTAATGTATTGATGGTAAAACCAAATGGAATAAAGAAGATGAACGTGCCGATCAAGGAAACCGGAATGGCCAACACCGGTATTAAAGTAGCTCGCCAGTTTTGCAAGAACAGGAATACCACCAGCACGACCAAAATCAATGCTTCCAGCAAGGTGATCACTACTTCTCTGATGGAGATCTCCACCACTGAAGTTGTTTCAAGCGGTATGAGATAATCGACATCTTTAGGGAAGTTCTTCTTAAGTTCTGTCAGTGCACTCATGACACCTTCGTTGGTTTCCAATGCATTGGCACCAGGCGCCAGATATAGCAGCATGAACGCTGATGGCTTACCCGCCACAAACGGGTGATTGCCATAACTGAATTTACCCAGCTCCACGCGGGCAATGTCTTTCAGGTAAACCATACTTCCCTCACGGGGATTGGAACGCACCACAATGTTTTCAAAATCTTCGATACGATTGATGCGGCTATTGGTAAGCACATTGAATTCAAATGCCTGATTTGCTGGTTGTGGCGTACCGCCAATGGAACCTGCAGCAATTTGTAAGTTCTGTTCGACCAATGAAGCATTCACTTCTCCGGGTGTAATGCTCAGACTGGCTAACTTATCAGGGTTCAACCAGATACGCATGCCAAAATCATCACCCACCGAAAAGATATCTCCTACACCCTTTACGCGAAGCAACGCATCTTTCAAATAGATATTGGCGAAGTTACCCAGGAAGGTAGCATCATGTGTTCCATCTGGTGAATATAACGCGATGGCAAGGAAGATACTCGGGTTACGCTTTCGCACAGTTAATCCCAATCGTTTCACAAACTCAGGTAATGCAGGCTCAGCTATACTTACCCTGTTTTGTACATCCAGCGTGGCGATATTGATATCGGTACCAATGTCGAACGTAACGGTGACGCTACTCACTCCACTACTCGTACTATTGCTTGCCATGTAGGCCATACCGGGAGTACCGTTTACTTGCGCTTCAATAGCGGTCGTGGTAGTTTGCTCTACGGTCTGGGCATCAGCTCCGACATAAATGCCATTAATCGCAACGGTGGGTGGTGTAATGTCTGGGTATTGAGAGATCGGTAATTGAAACATCGCTATCAACCCCACTAGTACAATGACCAGCGAGGCGACAATGGCCGTTACAGGTCTTTTAATAAATACGTCTGCAATCATTCGCTTATTGGATATTAGTCATAATTAATTCTTGTTCTTTTCAGGACCAACCACATTGATGGCGGCTCCCTCGCGCAGGCTTTGTATACCTTCGGTGATAATGGTCTCCCCTTCCTGCAATCCACTCTTAATAATAACATTCTTCCCTACCTGTTCACCGAGCACGATCTTGCGTTGTGTGGCCTTGGCACTGTCAACCATGTAGACAAAGAATTCACCCAGTTGTTCGTTTACTGCCTTGTACGGAATGACCAGCGCTTGATCAGAAATTGTTAACACTTGTAGTGTACCACTCATACCAGCACGCAATGCACGCTCAGGATTCGGAAATTGAATACGCATCTTGATCGTTCCGGTCTGTGGATCAACCGCCCGATCAATAAAACTGATCTTACCAAAATGACGGTACACCTGATCGCGGAAGGTCAAGCGAAACGTAGAGTCCGGTATTTTTTTATTCAACAATTGTGTAAAATGATAGATGTCGTTTTGATCAACAACAATATCGGCTACAATAGGATCATCAGAAGAAATAGTATTGAGTAGGGTCTGTCCAGGTGTAACGGAAGCACCCAATTTAACCAACGACATGCCAATGGTTCCATTGAAAGGTGCTACGATAGATGAGTAGCGAACATTGGTCTGTGAACTTTGAACGGATGCCTGAGCTGCGACCACTTGTTTTTGAGCCGTGATATAGGCTGCTTCAGCATAATCAACCTGTTGCTTGGCAATGGCATCTTTACTATCCAACGTACGGTAACGCTCCACATCTCTTTTTGCTTTCTCCAAATTCGCTTCCTGCACGGATAAATTAGCCAACGCTTGCTGATAAGCGCCTTGAGATTGCTGTTGATCCAGAGAATAAAGCATCTGCCCTTTCTTCACCTGGGTGCCTTCTTTGAAATGGATGCCGGTGACGTAGCCATTTACCTGTGGCCTTAATTCTACTTCATTTAATGCTTTTACCATGGCAGGATATTCTTCATAGTAAGCCGCATTCGTCATGCCGACAGAAGCAACGCTAACATTTACTGCCGGTGGCCCTTGAAAGCCGGCTTGCTTGTTACCGCAGCCCAATAATGTGATCACAGATAAGAAATATGTTAGGGAAATTAGTTTGTTGAGCGACATATATAGTTAGGAGTATTTTGTTCGGTATTTAATAATTGATTTGACCTAGTGTTTGCATTACATCTACTTTGCTGGCGAGGATCTGGTATAGTGCATTAAAATAGTTAATGCGGGCGGTATTCAGATCACTTTCGGATGTGATTACATCGAGATATGTTTTTAATCCATTTACATATTGGAGCTGTATGATATCGTATACTTCTTTCGCGAGTGTCACATTATCCTTCTGAGCCAGGTAGTTAGCCAGATTGATTTTGTAAGTCGCCATTACGCGGGTATATTCCGAACTCAACGTATTCTCCAGATTGCTCACACTGTAGTCGATCCGTTGTTTCGTTAGCGCTTGTTCCTGGATTTTATGAGAACGTTTTCCTCCTTGAAATAGGGGCAGCGAAAGTGTAGCACCAACGTATGAATAAGGATAGGTCTTATTATATAGATCGTTGAAATTGTTGTTTTGGTAATTCATATTGTAGAATCCATAGGCATTCAACGAAGGCAAGTATGCCCACTTACTATAGCGCACATTTGCCTCCTGCAAGTTGCGCTGAATTGTTAGTAACTTATAGTCAATATGCGACTGGTAAATCAAGTCCTGAATTGTATCTATGGGTATTTCTCGTTCCATCTCCAGTGTATCATACCGCAACAGAATATCCTGTTTTGCCGGATAGCCCATCAGTTTTTTCAGGTAAGCCTTTTTATAACCCAGTAACTCCTGATTTGATTTTAAACTCACTTTCGCATTTGACAGTGCGATCGTTGCTCTTTTTACATCTGTCTTATCAGAAATTCCTGCCTGATAGCGTGAACCGGCATCCTGTTGACTCCTTTGCAATCGGACAATTGATTCTTCATTTACCTTAATTTGCTGTTCGGTAGCCAGCACATCGTAAAAGGCTTTCATCACATTGGCCGTGATGTCAATCTTACTTTTGGTAGTAGCCAGCTGCGCCTGTGTCCGCACTTCTGAAGCCGTGCTGGTGACCAATAGCACATCGCGGTTAAAAAGCGCTTGTGTAAACGTTAATTGTGCATACGAAGTATTGTTCACGCCAAATCGGATAATATTGCCACCAATAACACTGGATTGGAGGTCGAAGAAGTGCTGATAATTGTAATTAAAATTAATCTGTGGAAACCAGTCTGCCAGTTTACCACTAATTACCTTATTAGTAATTTGTTGATCTACCTGCGCCTGTTGAA
>JAYVTB010000137.1:0-3219 GCA_043774805.1 Cyclobacteriaceae bacterium
AGGTCGCAAAAATTTATGCCGCGATTGGATACGATGTTACTACAGGTTCTTATACCGGCAAGCAAAAGCCGATTGAATGGGTGCGCATTCATAACCTACCTGACCTTGCTTATTTCAATCACTCTCAACACGTGAATGTGGGTGGCATCCAATGCCAGACTTGTCACGGACCTATCCAGGAAATGGATGTGGTGAAGCAGTACTCACTCCTGACTATGGGATGGTGTATTGATTGCCATCGCAAGACGGATGTGAATACTAAAGGCAACGCCTACTACGACAAGTTGCTGGAGTTGCACAATGGAAAGAAAGCCATGAAAGTGGAAGACATTGGCGGACTTGAATGTGCTAAGTGCCACTATTAATAAATTATAATTTTTGATCTCGACTGGATTTTGAATCTATGAGCAATACAAAAAAGACGTACTGGAAAGGACTACCACAACTAAAGAATGACCCTGAGTTTGTTAAGCATTCAGACAAGGAGTTTGTGGACTTAGCCGTGCAGGAAGATCCTGGCCACTCACGCAGGGACTTTTTGAAGATGATGGGCTTTAGCGTAGCCGCAGCTTCATTAGCCGCTTGTGAGGCTCCGATCCGTAAGGCAATTCCTTATATCAACAAACCAGTTGATGCAGATCCTGGCATTCCTAACTATTACGCATCCACGTATATGGATGGTGGCGATTATTGCAGCATCGTAGTGAAGGTGAGAGACGGTCGTCCGATAAAAGTGGATGGTAACAGTCTTTCTAAAGTTACCTTAGGTGGAACCAATGCACAGGTTGAAGCCTCTGTGCTTTCGTTATATGATAACTTTCGCTTACGCGGACCAAGGATCAAAGGTCAGGCAAGTGATTGGGAAACGATAGACAAAGAAATTACTGCCAAACTTACTGATATCGCTGCCAAAGGTGGACAAATCAGAATTGTGAGCAATACGCTCTTAAGCCCCAGCACAAAAGCAGCGATCGAAATATTTAAAACCAAGTACCCGACTACCAAAGTAGTTCAGTACGATCCGGTTTCTAATTATGGAATTGTAAAGGCAAATCAGGAGTCATTCGGAGCAGCCATTATTCCTTCTTACGATTTTAGCAAGGCAAAGGTAATAGTAACTATTGGTGCCGACTTTTTAGGCACCTGGGTTTCTCCGATTGAATTCGCAAAACAATTTGCTGTTAATCGCGAGGTCAATGAAGAAAAGAAAGACATGTCGCGCATGTATTCATTTGAATCCAATCTTTCATTGACAGGCGCCAATGCAGACTACCGTTCTATGATCAAGCCCTCGCAGGAAGGCACGGTGGTAACTCAACTATATAGCATGCTATCTGGAAACGGTGGCAAGAGTGAGATCACTCATTTGTCAAAAGCAGTCGCTGACCTGAAAGCAAATCAGGGAACTTCATTGGTGGTAGCAGGATCAAACGATAAGAATGTTCAGATTGTGGTGAATGCCATCAACAATCTGTTGGGTAATTACGGTTCCACTATTCTTCCAGCTTCGCCTGTTAATTTCCGTCAGGGCAATGATGAAGAGATGAACGCTTTTGTGGCGGAAGCTAAAGATGGAAAGATAGATGGTGTGATTTTCTATAACTGTAACCCGGTGTATGATCATCCCAAGGGTGACGCATTGGCGGGTGCGTTGAAGAATATTTCCCTCAGCGTTTCTACCTCTACTACGCCTAATGAAACGGCATCGGTATCTGCTTATATGGCACCAGATCATCATTACCTGGAATCATGGAATGATGCTGAACCAAAAGCAAATTCATTCAGTCTTTCACAACCGGCCATCACCCCGTTGTTTAAGACGCGCCAGGCACCAGAGAGTTTCCTCGTTTGGGCTGCGGAGGCGAATACAGAGTATTTTAGTTTTGTAAAGGAATATTGGAGAAGCCGATTCTTTGCGGCTCAAACTGACGTCACTGATTTTCAGACTTTCTGGGATAAGTGCTTGTATGATGGAGTTTATGAAATAGCCAGTGAAGCAAAAACATTCACCTTTGCAGGAAATGTAGAGGCTGCACTTTCAGCAGTTTCATCCGTGAAGGGTGGCGGTCAGTTTGAATTGACCATCTATGAAAGCTATGGTGTGGGAAATGGTTCACAAGCGAATAACCCGCTTCTTCAGGAACTGCCAGATCCCATCACAAAAGCAACCTGGGATCATTATGTAACTATTTCGCTGAAGGATGCAAAAGCGTTGGGAATAGAAAATGATTCTGAAGGAAGAACCCAACTAGTGGATCTTTCGGCCAATGGAAAAACGATACGCGTGGCAGCATTGGTTCAACCTGGTCAGACTCCCGGAACATTAGGAGTTGCTGTAGGTTATGGAAGAACGGAAGTTGGTCAAGTAGGAAAAGGCATTGGAGCCAACGCTTATCCATTGGTGAGCGCCTCAGGTGAAAGCCTGTCATTCACTGTACTTAGTGGAGTAGCAGTAGTGAAAACAGACGAAGCATTCCAGCTTGCTCAAACACAAATTCACCAGACCTACATGGGTCGAGAGAACGTAATTCAGGAATCGTTGCTTGCCGACTATCAGCATAATCCTGATCAGTGGAAAGAAGAGTCTGCCAAAGTCACCAACTGGGATACCAAAGTTGAACCAAGCACCTTGAGCTTATGGAAAGGTCACGAATATAAAAACCACCATTGGGGAATGTCCATCGACCTGAACACGTGTACAGGTTGTGGTGCCTGCGTGGTGGCTTGTAACGTTGAGAACAACGTTGCCATCGTTGGTAAGCAAGAAGTAATCAACAGACGTGAAATGCACTGGTTGCGTATTGATCGCTATTATAGTAGCGATTCCAATCCGGAAGATTACAAAGCAGCTGAGATCGCTTCAGAAAATCCTGAGGTAGTGTTCCAGCCGATGCTTTGCCAGCATTGTAACAATGCTCCTTGCGAAACGGTATGTCCGGTGGCAGCAACAACCCACAGCACGGAAGGACTTAACCAAATGACCTATAACCGTTGTATCGGTACACGCTATTGTGCCAACAACTGTCCTTATAAAGTAAGAAGATTCAACTGGTTCAAGTATCACGATAACCAGCAGTTTTATCAGCCAAACCCTTCCATGAATACTGACTTAGGCAGAATGGTACTTAATCCCGAAGTTACTGTCCGTTCACGCGGTGTAATGGAGAAATGTTCATTCTGTGTTCAGCGCATTCAAACCGGAAAGCTTACTGCGAAGAA
>JAYVTB010000138.1:0-3733 GCA_043774805.1 Cyclobacteriaceae bacterium
GGAGTATTCGTCTTTTAAACGATTAGCAATTTCTTGTGATTGTTTGCCAGCCTTTGAAGAAGAGTGTCCAAACTGATCAGTAAGGGAGAGTAATAAGACCACAGCGGCCTTTTGATTTTCTTGATCAACCGCTAGGATATCTCGACAGATGCTTTCTGCTAGTTTAGGCTGATTAAGTAATCGATATTGTTCAGCCTTGGTTAATGCTCCTTCAAGTCCTTCTTTTGAAAGAGGTTTCAACGTAAACGTTGGTGTTCCATGTTCAGTGGTTGCCTGGCTCATAGGTTTATTATTTATTTTTAAACAAATTAAAAAATTTCATTAAGGGGTCGTAGAATTTATCTGCCACTCTTTCTTTCATTGGAATTATGGCGTTGTCTGTAATAGTAATTTTTTCTGGACAAACATTGGTACAACATTTTGTAATGTTACAATACCCAATGCCATGGATATCTTTTAAATCTGACCGCCTATCTTCCACATCCAGCGGGTGCATCTCCAGGGCGGCAGTATAAACCATATGTCGCGGCCCGGCAAATTCATCATGCAGGCTATGCTCACGAATTACATGACAAACATCTTGACATAAAAAACATTCAATGCATTTTCTAAACTCCTGTACTCTGTCAATATCCACTTGAGCCATGCGCCAGGTTCCATCGGGAGCATCAGCAGGGCGTGGCTTGAATTTTTTTATTTTCATTTTCGTTCGATAGTTTACCGAAACGTCCGTAACCAAATCTCGTATTACCGGAAAGGCCCTCATGGGTTGGATTGTTACAGGCTTATCGAATGGCAGATCCGCCATCCGGGTCATACACATAAGTTTTGGATGTCCGTTAATTTCAGCCGAACAAGATCCGCATTTGCCCGCTTTGCAATTCCATCTAATAGCAAGGTCATTTGCGCTTTCAGCCTGAATTTGGTGTACAGCGTCAAGTACAACCATGCCTTCAGTAATGTCGGTCTCGTATGATTTAAACTCACCACCGTTTTCGCTTGTGCGCCAAATATCGAAAGTCATATTAGACATATTTATTTTTGGGTTGCTGCAAGCGTCAGTCTTATTTTCTGAAGCTTGACGTGGATTGCTGGAAAATAGTTATTTCATCTCTTCAATTATTTGTTGCAAGTCATCTCGCATTTTTGGCTTTAAAACCTGCTTCACTTTCATGCTTCCTTCTTCATCTTTGCAGATGCGCACGTTTACCTTACCAAATTCTTCGCTTTTGTTTGGAAAGTCTTCACGGAAATGTCCGCCTCGGCTTTCTTTCCTTTCATTTGCGGCTTTGGCAATCGCTTCTGCCACGGTTAGCATATGCCTAAGTTCCATTGCAGTATGCCAGCCGGGATTGTAACCTCGATTTCCGCCACAGGCAGCAATTTTGGCACGTTCTTTAAGGGCTTCAATTTTTACTAATGCCTCTTCTATCTCTATTCCAATTCGAGCAATACCGACCAACTCTTGCATCATGTCTTGCAAGTTTGATTGAATATCAAAAGGGTTCTGTGCCCCTTGTGTTGACTCGCGTTCAAACGGTGAGAGCGATTCTATAGCAATTTTTTCTATCTGTTCAGGAATAATTTTACCAGCTAAATTTTCCTTAGAAAACTTGGCAGCAAACTCTCCCGCCCTCCTTCCGAAAACCAATAGGTCTGATAGCGAATTTCCGCCAAGACGATTTGCACCGTGTAGCCCTGCAGCACATTCACCTGCTGCAAATAGTCCTGGAATACTGGTCATTTGCGTATCGGCATCAACTTGCACACCTCCCATAATATAGTGTGTTGTAGGACCTACTTCCATTGGCTCCTTTGTAATATCGACCCCCGCGAGTTCTTTAAACTGATGGTACATACTAGGAAGCTTTCGCTTAATATGTTCCGGAGCATTTGATATCCGTTCTTTTATCCATGCAATGTCGAGGAACACTCCTCCGTGCGGGGAGCCACGGCCTTCTTTTATTTCGCGTCTTATACAGCGTGCAACATGATCGCGCGTTAGTAACTCCGGTGGTCGCTTTGCATTTTTGTCACCTTGTGTATAACGCCAGCCTTCTTCTTCATCAGTTGATGTTTGTCCTTTGTATAATTCTGGAATATCATCGAACATAAACCTACGGCCATCTTTGTTGCGAAGCACACCACCTTCTCCCCTAACCCCTTCTGTAATTAATAAACCACGTACGCTAGGAGGCCACACCATACCGGTTGGGTGGAATTGTACAAATTCCATATCAATTAAGTCTGCACCTGCATGGTATGCCAGAGATATACCGCTTCCTGTGCAGTCCCAACTATTGCTTGATATTTTATAAATCCTCCCCATGCCACCCGTAGCAATAATTACAGCTTTCGCATGGAAGACTTTGAACAAACCCTTTTCACGATCGTAACCAAAGGCACCAACAACTCTGCCGTCTTCTTTCAGCAATTGTACTATTGTATATTCCTGATAAATATCAATGCCTTGATGAATGCCATGATCCTGTAAGGTTCGAATCAATTCAAGTCCAGTGCGATCGCCTACGTGTGCAAGACGTGGATACTTATGTCCTCCAAAGTTTCGTTGAAGAATTTTACCATCATCCGTTCGATCAAACACTGCCCCCCAGGCCTCTAGTTCTCTTACACGGTCGGGAGCTTCTTTAGCGTGAAGTTCAGCCATCCGCCAGTTATTCAAATACTGACCGCCACGCATGGTATCAGCGAAATGCACTTTCCAACTGTCGCGGTCGTCCACGTTAGCCAGTGCTGCAGCAACTCCGCCTTCTGCCATTACGGTGTGTGCCTTTCCGAGTAGCGATCGGCAAACCATGGCTACCTTAACACCTGAAGTCGATGCTTCTATCGCAGCGCGAAGACCTGCTCCACCCGAGCCGATCACTAATACATCGTGTGTAAATGTTTCGTAGGCTGCCATTAGAAAAATCGAAAATCATTCCATATCCCCATCGAAACCAAACGAATATATATATCCGCGAAAGCGACACCGAATAAACTGCACCAGGCCCAGTTCATATGTCCTCGATTAAGACAACTCGAACAATTGTAAGCGGTGCGTTTTACGGGAGATTTAGAAAGTTGATCTTTAAATCCACCGACTAAATGCCGGAAGGAATGACAACCAAACGTATAGCCACCAAGTAATGTAGCATTTAAGATCAACACAAGTGAACCTATTCCTAACCCGAAATGCTTTCCACCTGATCCATCATCAAACCAAAGTGATTGCCAGGCATCGAAGGCGAGTATGATGACAAAGATTACTGCTAAATACATAAAATAGCGGTGAATATTTTGCATGATTAGCGGTAATGAATTTTCTCCCAAATATTTTTTTCTTGGCTCACCAACCGTGCAAGCTGGAGGATCTGCCCAAAACGATTTGTAATAAGCACCTCTATAATAATAACAAGTAAAGCGCATACCACCAGGTGCCCAGAGAATTAGTAGTGCAGGGGAAAATGGAATTACGATTGGCCACCATTCAGGCTTAGGCCCAAACCAACTATGAGGGGAGGATCCAAAAATTTCAGGTGAATAAAATGGAGATAAATATGGGCCTATTGCATAGTGCTCGCCTTGAAACGCTGCCCACGTTGCATACACGATAAAGGAAGAAAGCACAATAAAAACAAGGACGGTTCTTACCCACCAAGCATCTTTTCGAAAAGTGCTTCCGAAACTTGCTTGCGCAACATTTGTTTCCATGGAAAGTAATTTAACATGA
>JAYVTB010000139.1:0-8264 GCA_043774805.1 Cyclobacteriaceae bacterium
TTGTCATCTTTCGATATGATCGTATATTCTACTTCTGTTGACTGGTATTTTTCCAACACTTCACGCGACCATTGACTAACATTGAACAATACTTTTGCAGACCCGGTAACTATTTTTCCATTCGGATTTTCGGGTGTGTGAAAAGAATACCATGCTTCGAACGAATCGGAATTTTCCGGGTATAAATGTACGATGGAGGATTCCAATTCCGGCTGACCAAGTTGTCCCATCTGTTCCCGAAGCACCTTCGCCACCTCAATGAGATCGGCTGATGACTGCATGGCCAATGCTTTGGCTCTCACCCGTTCGAGCGCGGCTTCTATATTCGCTTCGTAGGTGCGCGCCTCTGTCAGGGCGATATCCTGATAGCGCTGATGAGCAAGATTAAAAACATTTCTAAACCGCTCGAGGATCGAGTATTGTTTCAAATCGATTAGCTTAAAACTTGAAATACTCAGTGCCCCTTCACCTATTGTATAGGAATAATAATACAGCACATTTGCTTCTTTTAGTTTTGGGTCAGCTGCATAACCAAGTTCATCACGATAGGCTCTCCATTCATCCATTTCATTTTCTGAAATTATCTTTCCCGTAAACGTGTCAGAGTTTTTTTTCAACTCACTGACCCAGGCTTTAATGTTAGGATGAGTATGGTAACTCACCTCCACAATTCCCGTGGTTCCGTAATCAGAATAGTGATAACTAATAATTGTTTCCTTCTTATCGTTAACGAGGGCGATCTCCGCATTCCGCAGGTCGACAACGTCAAGTGCTTTCAATTCCGTGAAAATTGCTTCACTGATGGTCAACAAATCATCTGGCTTTCGCATGCTCATCGCTGCGGCACGCACTCTTTCCAATGAAATTTCTACTTTGGTATCACGATTCTGATCTTCTGCTTTTTGCAAATCGAGAAAGCGGGTGTAGATCAGTCCAAATACACTGGCAAATCGAATGATGAGCCTACATTCTTCCTCGGTGAGCGATTGACCAGAAATTACATTCAGCGTGCCAGCGGAAAAAAAGAAGGAATAAAAATATTCTTCCTTTTGATATTCCTCATTACTGGATTTGGAAATATAGGTAGACATGGTTTGGTGATAATCCTTCACCTGATTTCCACGCAATACCGTAAGTGCATAGGGTTTATTTTGAAGTCGCGCTGGAATAATATTCTCAAACACCGGGTGAATGTGAAGGCTGAAGTAATCCAGAATTCCCATTACTTCCTGATTGTTCGAAATGGTGGTCACCCACTGTTCCATGGCTTCATTGGCATCGTCAAAAATACCTACGCCTGTACGCAGCGCATGAATACCTAATTCCTTTAGTTGATGAAACAAAAACGCAGATGTTTCTGACAGTTCGGCACTGCTGCGCATGTTGATTGTTCGTGCACGGACTTTCTCCAGGGCTGATTCAACCTCAAGGGATCGGTTCTTCAGCTTTAACTCATTGGACAATTCTTTGAGCTGTGCTTCAAGACTTTCAATCTGATCCTTATGCCCAGGTCCTTTTTCCATTTTCATGAGATCAACCTTCTGGCGATTTGGTCAAAAAAGAAATGCACTAAGCAATCTGCATTGAAAAAGAAATCAACTTTCAGCAGTAGCTGGTTCGATAATGGCCGCTACACGCGTTATCTTATCAGCGGGAAAACCAGCGAGGCGGGCATGTTCCTTAATTAACTCCTCACTGGGGGCCATATAGATGCAGTAAATTTTATCACCGGCAACATAACTGTGTATCCATTGGATATCGGTACCAAGGCTACAAAGTACCTCCACTGATTTTTGGGAGGCCGCACGTAATTGTTCAGGAGTAAATTTCCCCACGTCCGGAATATTTCTTTCAATCACAAATTTTGGCATATAGCATTTTTTAATTACGGGAAAAATTTGAAAGCCATTTATTATTTAATGGAGACATTTACTGTGTTGGCCTTTACCAGTGTTTGATAGACTACACAATAACGTTCTGTTAACTTAATCAAGGTAGCAATTTTATCGGATGGTTCGGTGGTCACGAGTTGAAAATTAAGCCGAATGTCTTTAAAACCAACCGGAGCGTTCTTGTCTACTGATAAAGTCCCTCTGAAATCAAGGTCGCCTTCCACGTATATGAATGCATCCTGCAAATCAAAATCAATAGCCGTAGCCACGGCCTTTAGGGTAACGCCTGCGCATGCTGCCAATGCTTCCAGCAACATATCTCCTGAACAGACCGACAGTCCATCACCACCTGTTGCCGGATGCAGACCTGCTTCAGCCATCATTTTTCCTGTTTCAATTTTACAGGTAATTCCTTCGCCCACTTTGGAGGTGGCCTTTAAAGTAATCAATGCTGCCTCCGGCTGTTTTTTATATTTTGCCTTTAAGGGTTCCTGAACTTGTCTTAGAGAAAGTGAATCCATAGTGAAGGTCTATTAAAAATAAACTGACAGTCTAAGTTAAGAATTTATTTGATCAATATTTCAGAGCCAGGAAGTTGTATTATAAATGTTGTTCCTTCATTTTGGTTAGCTCCTGAATTATCGGCCGTCATGTTGAAAGTAGGTCAACGAAAATATCCAAAAATGTCTCTGTCGCAAAACACCCTTTAATTTTCGTTTTCACACATACAATATGTTTTGCCGGTTTTGTAATTTTATGTCATACCACTTTTAATACATACAAACTAAGTCTATGGAGAAGCTGCATTTCAATATCACTATTAACGCATCCGTAATTAAAGTATATCATACGATGCTTGAAGAAAAGTCATACCAGGAATGGACCTCGGTGTTTAACCCAACGTCTCATTTTATTGGTTCATGGACTAAGGGAGAAAAGATGATTTTCCTTGGTACCGATCAGGAGGGCAAACAAGGTGGCATGGTCAGCCGCATTATAGAAAACGTCCCCAACGAGTTTTTATCAATCGAACATTATGGTATTGTAAAGGATGGGGTAGAGATTACTAACGGAGCTGAAGTAGAAAACTGGGCTGGCTCGCTCGAGAATTATACGTTTAGGAATATATCTGGGAAAACACTTCTAGCCGTAGATATGGATTCCAACGAGGAGTTCAAATCATACTTTGAGGAAATGTGGCCGAAGGCGTTGAACAAGCTAAAGGAGATTTGTGAATTGGAGTGAATGAGGATTCGTTTTGTATTTCATATTCCATTATGGATCATGAGACTTCCTTACTACCACATAATTAATTTGCTAACTTTAGAAAACGATAACTGAAATAGTATGGCATCCATCAACTGGCAAAAGGAATTTCAACCACTGATTAAGAAATACAAGGGCAAGAAGCATCCGCTGGACTATCATAACCATTATGAGTTGCTGGTGATGGTGGTGCTTTCTGCTCAGGACTCGGATCGTCATATCAATCAAATTGCTCCTGATTTTTTTTACGCTTTTCCCGATATGAAATCATTATCGAGCGCAACAGCAGAGGCTTTATTTCCATTTATATGGAAAGTCCGAAGCTCTCGAAAAAAATCAGAGTGGTTGTTGGAAATAGCCAGGACCATAAAGGAGGACAAAAACATTCCCGTTACATTAGACGAGCTAACTGTTCTACCAGGCATTGGAAGGAAATCAGCGAACGTAATCATGCGGGAAATGGGTATGAAACCGGAAGGTATTATCGTTGACCTTCATGTGGTGCGTGTGGCACCGCGCATTGGCATTGCCAAAGGTACTGATCCTAAGAAACTTGAAAAGCAAATGATGGAAGTGTTGGATCCCAAAGACTGGGGAGAAGCAGGCATGGCGATTTCGTTTTTGGGTCGCGAGATATGCAGACCTACCAATCCTAAATGCACAGAGTGTGTAATGAATACGGTGTGCGAATACTATAAAAATTTATAGTCTTTTTTTTTCAATCACTTCTCGCTGCTATTTTATAAATCCCTCTGACTTTTCAGAAGCTCTTTGTTGACTCCACTCATGTTAAACGCAAAGCTGTAAATTGGCTCCTTTATAATTTTATCTCAAGAAGCGCCACCGCCAGAAGTCGATTGTGGGCTGGTAATTCTAAACTATCTGGTGTTATATAGTTGCCGATGAAAGTAAATCCAAATCCTTTGTAATAATCAATAATGTTGGCGTTGTCAGCCCAGGTATCCATTCGAACGAAACGGAATCCCCTTTGTCTTGCATGAGAAACGAGCCAGGCAAGTACACTTCCAAATAAGCGTTGACCTTTGAAAGCTGGATTGCCAACCATTCGATGAAGATATAGGGCATCACCTGTTTCCATTTCTCTCCAGATAATTTTATCGGAGTAACACACACTAAATACAATCCCTATTTCTGAATCAACCAGGACCTTATATTGATTTTTATTTTCAATATCCGCGATCAATGTTTCTTTATCATATCCTCTCCATGTAGGATATCCTCTCTTTTCCTGAAATTCAACCGAGCGATCAAACAATTCATAAATAAATGGTAGATCGGTCAATGTTGTGTTTTTTACTTCATATTGTTTCATTACCTGTTTATGTCATACCATCAATTATGTTTCGAGAGGGACCATTGTAATATCGGCAGCCCGTCATCATCAAGTGTTTAAATATTTATTTGGAATGTTGGAAGGAAAGAAATCTGTTCCGTAACGTGCTTTCAGAAGTACCGACACTACCTCATAAATTTGTTTTTCCGTTCGTTGGAACTGCCGAAGGAGACCCATCATGGCATAACTGATGGGGTTTACAGAGGGAATAAATGTTTCCCACTCATAATCTTTACCCCAGACGAGACCTTTTACTGTGATTGCCAGGTCGGCCTTTTGAGAAATAAGATAATTCATAACATCAAGGCATTTGTTGGCGTGTTGGTTAACCGTGTGGAAAATCGCGGTGTGACCTCCAAAACCATGTTCATCAAAACCAGCTTTCTCGTTAATGTCTGCGCCATGTTGCACGAGAATTTTTGCGCAAGACAAGTGATTATATTCTGCGCAAATATGAAGAAGAGAAACTTCGTAGAGTGGCGTGAAGGTGCAATCAAATGAATATTTTTTTTTCAGTGCTTCTTTGTTAGTTATTAACTGAGTGTCGAGCCAGGAGGAATTGTCCAATAAAACAGCCAGCAAGATGGTGTCATCAAATTTCAACTCATAATCAACGAAGACCTTAATACATTCTTTGAATAAGGGACCTCGCGAATACATATTAATCAATTCATAAATGAGGGGTTTACCTTTCGCAATGCTATTCGGATTTACTCCATTTTCAAAACACTCTTTAATCCCTTCCACGGAATGGAGCTCAAAGTGTGTTATGATTTCCCGATGATAGTCCATGGCATTAAAGTTAGTCCTTATCCTAAATCAGTCTTTCCTTGATTCTTATTCTGAAAGCCGGGCAAGAATATTCATTGATCTATCTGCATCCTTTTTATCAACAAAAATATGGTCATGATAAAATGCCGCTACAACATTACAACTTATTCCTTCGTCAGATAACGCTTTGGAGAAGGAGGCGGTCAACCCAACTGCTGCCAATGACGAATGAACGGTCAGGGTAATCCAAGAGGAAATGAATGAATACTCTAATTTTAATCGGTCGGCCACTTCCTTCTTCATGATAACCGCTTTTCCTTCTTCTTCATTAAACACCATAATGATATCATTCATCTCTATTTGTGCCAAGTCATCGAGGACACAGAAAACATATTCGCCATCGTTTAGTGTTGGCTTTAATGTCTTTAATAGTAGTTTTAAATCTGTCTCTCCGTGGGCGGTCATCGGGTATTCACATAAGTTATTAATCCGTAAAGTGAAACGATGGTCCAGCATCCTTCCAGTATAATGAAAGGCCAGTAGTTTAATAGGACAGAGGCGAGACACGCAACTCCGGCTCCAATTACATTTAAAAAGAGATAAGAGAAACTATCCTTTTTTATTACGTCACGTAAGTTTAGAAAAAAGGCTATTAATAAAATCGTTACGCCTACAAATCCTGTCCAGTCTGTGATTGTCATTACTAGCGTGAGTTATCTTACACATTTGAATAATTGTTAGTGCATTTCAAAGAGTACCTATTAGGAATCGCACTGCTTCCTTGTTGTACTAAAATTACTAGTTTTTACTTTATCCTGAACTGGCAAAAGTTAAAAGGCGTTGTGAAATAGAATCTATTATTTATTTTAGAAAACCGTCATCCATAACAAAATACCTATCAGAAGCGATTGCATCTAATCCATAAACCTCGTCAAGGTACCAGTCTAGTCCTCCGACATTCCAGTGATGTGCAAAAGTTTCAGAATAGGATTGCCGGCAGATTTGAAAGAGTAATTCGAGATCATGCTCATTCGCTTTCGTCATGGTAACCTGATCATTCATACCTCTTGATCGATAAAATAAGGCGGTTATATATGGCCTTGTAATTGTGCGTTCGTGATTGACAATGTTATTAACTGGACTTACGCAAGCCTAGTGAATTCTTAGTGTCTCAGTGACTTGGTGGCAGAATAATCCTTGAAAATTATAGCTGCAAGGGCTCTAAGACACAAAGGTTCACAATCACAATGTATTTTTGCGTAAGTCCAGTTATTAATTGCAATTTACTTTTTCATATTCGCAGCAATGTGGTCCATGAGTTGTGAAAATTCCGCTTCCGGACTAAAGTCAATAAACTTGGCGTTCTTTTCAACAAGCCCTGTGTGAGGAGCTGGCCAATAGAAAACTTCTCCGGCATTCACCACGTCTTCTTTTCCATCTGGATACTTAATCCGAATAGTTCCTTCAAAAAGATAGCCCCAATGGGGCGATGGGCAATTGTTTTGTGGAAGACCAGTAAACATCGGTGTGAAATCTGTACCACCGGGAACTTCAACATAGCCTACATACATTCCGCCAAGTCCAGATTGATTGCGGAATGAAGTCCTGGGGTCAACGTTTATTTTTTCCTTGATCGCATGAAAGGACGGTGTGTTTTTTCTTTCGTAGGAAGAGACTGCAATTACGTTGATATCCACAATTTTCCATTGACCTTCCACTTTTCTCAATGTTCTTGACTCTCTGGTTTCTCGATCCTCTCCACCCCAGTTGTCGTACTGGTTGAAACTGACAAAGGCCACGTTGTTGTCGATGGTAAAATTGTATTGGTCACGTTTCAATGTTAGTTCGAAGGGTTTAGCATCTTTTATGGCCGCTTTTATATTGTTCCAGCCACTGAACTGTTGAACGCCCTCCACCGATACAATGGTGAACATTGCTTCACTAGTGGTAAGCCAGCATTTAGCCCAATTGACTGTGTCTGCCGCGGCAGCGTATTTTGTTTCTTCATCGATTAATTGAGTCAGTTTCTGCTTCTCTGATTCTAGGTCGGGTTTTGCACATGCCCAGCAAAGCAAAACAAAAGGGAGGATGATGTTCTTCATGGGTAAAGGGGGTTAATGAGATAATAATTTCGAAAACTTAAAATGCGTCAATAGGAGCGAAATTGTCCAGGACTTCAAGCAGACTTCGTGGAATACATTGTAGTTATGTGTTCATTACCAGTAGCAAGCAGCGCACTATAAACGCACTGGTTTTGAAGCAGCACTTTTTTCCAGAGATCAAACGAATTTAAGAAATTAAACTGTATTACAGAAAGTCTCACAAACATAGTGTTGGCACAATAGCTTAATGACCCTGTATGCTATCCTGCCTTTCGATTCGAATTGCCTATTCTACAAAATGCCAACAAACACCGGCCATGTCAATCAAGTTTACTTCTTTGCCGTAGGGTTGTTTGGTTACTTCTCCGATCCGAATACCAAATCTTTTTGGTAATTGTTTCTCCAACATCGATGACCTGAATTCTTCTGCACTATCTACTTTAACACTGATCATTAAATTATGAGCGAACTTCTCATCGTCATAATTTTGTAGAATAAATTTACTGTTATCTCTTTCAAAGCCAATGTAATCACCAGCATCCCAGGCGATCCTGAATCCTATTTCTACAAAGAGTTGTTTAGAATTCTCCATGTCTTTACCAGAGGGCACAAATGGTTCAAGGGATAGAAATTTCATATTGGTGGAATATTTAACTCTACTTTGTCACAACAATTATACTGAAAATCAGTACGATAGCTTAACTTTGAGCGTTGAAAAAAAAGAAGCGGGAACCGCTCTGATTCAGAAAGAACGATTCCCGCGTAAAATTTAAAAGCAAGCAAAAATATGATAAGAAAACTACACTGGCAAAAGGCCTGCACGGCCGAATTGCATCCTTTGTAGAAAACTTTAAATCATGCTTCAAGCTGGTCAATAGC
>JAYVTB010000140.1:0-44899 GCA_043774805.1 Cyclobacteriaceae bacterium
GTTATTGTGAAACATCTTGCTTTGCGTGAATGAACCATACTCATAATCTTCATCCCTGATTTGTCCGTCAGCAAAATAAAATTCATTACTGATGATTTGTGGAATCATGTTGTCCATGATTTCGGCTGAGACCATAAACATTTGAGCGATATCAGATTTACGCGCATGGCAAGGAGCGCAGGTGTTTAGCTCAATCTGTGGCGAAGGATTTTTGGCATAGATAAGTCCAGAGTTTTCAATACGCTTTCCATTTTTATATTCTTGCGAACTCATGAACTCACGGTGTTTGCTGCCAGGACCGTGGCAACTTTCACAGCTTACATTGATTTCACTCCAGGTGGTGTTGTAAGAATCGGTCTTGAAATCATAATTCTTCTGAAGGTTAGTGGAATGACATGAAGCGCACATCGTATTCCAATTCTGACTGTTGCCCGTCCAGTGCAGCCAATCATGATGATAAATTTTCTGCCCTGGATATTGATGAAACCATTTCTTATCCCGCGAGTTCCAACTTACCCGGGTGGACTGCATTCGGCCTCCCGGAAATGATATAAGATACTGTTGTAATGGAAAATATCCGAAAACGTATTGCACTTCATAGTCATGATTCTTTCCATCGTCACCTTGCGTATTGATATAGAATTTTCCGTCTTTCCTAAAGAACTTGTTGGTAACGCCATCAGCGGTGAACGTGGTGTTATTAAAATCGCCCAGCACCGAAGAGTCATGTGCATGTTGCATGGCCAAAAAGTGATCGGATTTTTTCCAATCGTTAAATTCTTTAATGTGACATGATTGACAATGGGATGAACCGATAAAGGACGCTTGAGTAGTGCTGACTTCGTGGCTAATATTTTCCTCGTGATCATGGGAGGTATTGTAACTCTCAAGCACGGCAACAACAGCATAGATGACAAGACAAATAATACAAAGGAAAATTAATTTTCTTCTGGGGAACATTGATGAAAGATAAAAGAAAGAGTCAAACTAATCAATAGGATGAAAGGCTTGTTCTCAGCCTTCTATCTTTTCTCGTTAACATTCATGATCTCTATTTCCTAAGGCAGGTTAGTGCCCAATATTCTTAAACTACTATGTTGGCAGCATCTCCAAATTGTCCTCGGATAGCCATATGTATGAAAAGAAAAGTCTGCTTGCGCATTTACATATGAATTATTTTCACATGTACTAATCTTGCTGAAAGTGAATGGTTATATACTCTAATAGATGATTAGCTGAATTCTTTTAAATACAAATGGAATTTTAAGTTAAGGGAAGAGTAAAATCTTTTATGTTTCTATGACTGAAATCATAGAATGGGATGATGGGTGAATATAGATTTGATTCAGATTTTAAATTCAATATAATGACCTCAATAGACCAAACATTAAATATGGAAACTGCCACGGTAGCCGATGTGGCCCTTTCCTTTCCTCAGGCGATCCAGCTATTTAAACAGTATGATTTGGATTATTGCTGCAATGGCAAGTTGCCATTTACAGTCGCCTGTCAAAACGCACAACTAAATCCAGAAAAAGTCTGGAAGGAAGTAGTCCAAACACCTGTGAAGCCGGGAGGTGGCAATCTCTTGAATTTCGAAATGTGGAGTTCCTCGGTGTTAGTAGATTTTATCGTTCAGCATCATCACGAATATGTGCGTCAATCGATTCCAAAGATTCAAGAGCTGTTGGCGAAAATAGAAGAAGTGCATGGCGATACGAATCCAGAATTGATCATCGTGAGGGGAGAGTTTAATGAATTGGCCGAAGAATTACTAGCTCATTTGCCCAAAGAGGAACAGATACTCTTTCCTGCCATTAAAAGAATAGAAGGCCAGCCCATCGCATCAGTAGAAAGTGAAATTTCTCCAACGGCTCTTTTGATGCCCATTATGGTAATGGAAGAGGAACACGACCGGGCAGGCACCCTTATCAAATCGATCAGGGCACGCACCAATCATTACACGCCACCATCATACGCCTGTCCTACCTATCAGTTGACGCTAACGATGCTTCGGGAATTTGATAATGATCTTCTTCAGCATATTCATTTAGAGAATAATATTCTTTTCCCAAGATTTAAATCAGTCATGCAAAATAATTAAGGAGGTTATGGAACTCAATCAGGAAATACTCAGCGACTTAATTGTTCACATGAAGTATGCACGCTACTTGCCTGAAGTGAAGCGCAGAGAAACATGGCCAGAGATATGTCACCGCTATGAAGAGATGATGATGGAGATGTATCCTTACCTTAAAGAGGAGATTCATCATTGGATGCAGTTCGTATATGATAAAAAAGTTTTGCCATCGATGCGCGCCATGCAATTTGCCGGTCCCGCCATTGCCCGAAATCATAGTCGCATTTATAATTGCGCTTACCTCCCGGTAGATGATATCCGCGCGTTTTCAGAAACACTCTTCTTATTGTTGGGAGGAACAGGCGTTGGCTATTCTGTGCAGCGCCATCATGTTGAAAAACTTCCCGCCATTAAGAAAGCGGAGAAAGTAAAGAAATTTCTAATTGGTGATAGCCTGGAAGGATGGGCAGATGCTATTAAAGTCTTATTGAAAAGCTATTTCGGTATCAGTAATTACATGCCCGAGTTTGATTACTCTGACATTCGTCCGAAAGGGGCACGATTGGTAACAGCCGGTGGCAAAGCTCCAGGCCCGGAGCCATTGAAAATTTGTATAGCGCATGTTCAGGCAGTGCTTGATCGTAAGAAGGAAGGAGAGAAATTAACTCCGCTGGAATGTCATGATATCTTGTGCTACCTCGCCAATGCGGTGTTGGCTGGAGGTATACGCAGGTCAGCAATGATTGCGTTGTTCTCTGCCGATGACGAAGAGATGCTTACCTGCAAGTTTGGCAACTGGTGGGAATTAAATGAGCAGCGCGGTCGGGCGAATAACTCGGTGGTGTTACCTCGTGAAACAACTACCGGTGAAGAGTTTTTTGCCCTTTGGAAAAAAATTGAATTTTCTGGTTCCGGTGAGCCGGGATTTTATTTTACCAATGATATGGATTGGGGAACAAATCCATGCTGTGAAATCGCCTTGCGTCCATTCCAATTCTGTAATCTGTGTGAAGTAAACGTATCTGATATTTTCAGTCAGCAGGAATTAAATGAGCGGGCAAAAGCAGCCGCCTTTTTAGGAACATTGCAGGCGGGCTTTACCAATTTTCATTATCTGAGGGAGGTGTGGCAAGAGACTACTGAGGGCGATGCGCTCATTGGCGTGGGCATGACAGGCATTGCCAGCGGAAGAATCTTAAAATATGATTTGCATGAAGCAGCCGAGGAAGTGAAACACATGAATCTTGAAATATCATCTAAAATCGGAATTCAGTTTGCCGCACGCTGCACTACCATTAAGCCATCGGGCACCACCTCATTGGTGCTGGGCACCTCATCCGGTATTCATGCCTGGCATAATGATTTTTATCTAAGAAGAGTACGGATTGGAAAAAACGAAGCGCTCTATCAGTACCTGTATATCACACATCCAGAATTATTGGAAGACGATCAACTGAATAGCAAGCAGGCAATTATTTGTATTCCACAAAAAGCACCGGAAGGAAGTATTTTGCGAACCGAAGATGTAATGGAGTTGTTGCAGCGTATCAAGAAGTTTAACTCGGAGTGGGTGCGCAATGGTTTCCGAAGAGGAAGTAATGCCAACAATGTATCAGCCACCGTATCAATTCAGGAGGGTGATTGGGAAAAAGTGGGAGAGTGGATGTGGCAAAATAAGGCATCCTATAATGGACTGAGTGTGCTGCCATTTGATAATGGAAATTATAAACAGGCACCCTTTGAAGATATTACCAGGAATGAGTTTGAAGAACTTGAAAAGAGTCTGAAATCGATTGATCTCACATTAGTATATGAAGCCGATGACGAAACCGATCATAAAGCAGAAGCTGCTTGTGCCGGTGGAGCATGTGCGATCATATAACCAGGTGTTTTTCCGGAGTTGGTGGTAGAACCACTCACCGCAGTTTCCGCTATTACTTATTTTGGATGAGCCGTTATTCCTTTAACTTTGGTGAATCCAAAATCAATTGATAATGTCTAAACAAACCCGCAGAACATTTTTAGCCAGTGTCTCCATCCTGGCGATGAGTGTTACTGCTATTGCCAACCCTTTTACAAAAAAGAAAATGAGTAAAGCTCCCTTAGTACATCACGTTTTTTTCTGGCTTAAGAATCCTGACTCCAAAGAAGATCTTGCCAAACTGATTGCTGGCGTTAAGTCGCTGGAAAAAATTGAAACCATTCGCTCCATGCATGTAGGAGTACCTGCCTCTACCGAAAAGCGCGATGTAGTGGACAACAGCTATTCTGTTTCAGAACTGATGTTCTTCGATGACCTTGCCGGACAGAAAGTATATCAGGATCATCCGCTGCATCAGAAATTCATTGCTGATTGTTCGCAGTTGTGGGAACGTGTAGTGGTGTATGATACGATTGCAGCTTAGAGCAGTTCCAATTTTGATCTTCTGGCTTGTGCTTGATTTCAAGTTTAGTTATTAATACCTCAGAATTTCATTAAAGTCTTTATGGCCAGATCAAGTTCAACGAGCTCGATTTTACCTAGTTTTTTAACAAGGCGATTTTTAGAAATGGAACGGATATGGAAGATCAATACTTCTGATTCATTTTTTAAACCGTTTGATCGGGTAGGAAACAAGATGGGATGACCCTTATATTTTTCGATTTTTGTGGTTAGCGGAGCAACAATTACAATATTTAAATCAGATTTCTCCCTGTTTCATTCTTTAAGTTGTTTCTGTTAATCTTCCATTCCCTCTTCTGCCATTAGCATGACATCGTTGTCTTCAGCGGCTTTCTTATAGGATTTTATATACTCAGCCTTTTCGAGGTGTTCGAGGTAAAGACGCAAAGCATTTTCAATCAGTTTGTTTTTTGGAACAGAAAGAGATTTCGCTTTTTCTGTAAGTAAATCGAGCAAACGATCCGGAAGGGTGCTGGTGAAGGTTGCCATATTCATTAAAAAAAGTGTAAAACGTATTTATATATTGCAAATGTAATTGATACATACAATGTATACATAGAACATCAGAAATCAGAAGAAAATGCCTTGTGATTCATCAAATTTTTCTAATTCAACCGGGAGAAGTTTTAGCAGTAGTGTTGAGGAATAAATTGTAATACTGGAATATTCCTGATAACATCACCATTCACTATGTTTCAATTGAAACCCAGTCAGACGTTTTGTTTCTTTTTAGTCCTTCCGGCATTTTCTTCCATTATCCATAGGGTAAGGTTATGCTGGGCCACACGGAATAAGTTTATGTACGAATTAGTAAACCGTGTAGTCCAATTGTTTAACGCCCGTATTGCCATATGATATTTTATTTAAGAGGACAATAAGGGGACAGATAACCCCTACGATTTGAAGAAAGCTATTTATCTTTCGGATTGTGAAAAGAGAAATTTTCGTTGCCTATATCTGCCTGGTCGGAATTTGTTTTATCTGGGGCACCACCTTTTTGGTAATGCGCATAGGGGTGTTGCAGTTCCCTCCTTTTCTATTTGCCGCCTGCCGGCAGATTATTGCAGGCATTTTATTATCCGGTTTTTTATTCCTGGTGAAGAGAGAAAAATTTCCCTCGTGGAATGTACTGCGCATTCAAGCCTTTCGTGGATTCTTATTGATCACGTGTGGAAACGGATTGGTTTCATGGGCGGAAGTATTTGTTCCCAGTGGGCTGGCCGCCATCATTTGTTCTACTATGCCGGTGATTGTGATTTTAATTAACCTTACCGTTAATCGATCGGAGTTACCCAACTGGATTATAGCACTTGGTGTAGTCATTGGGTTATCAGGTATCCTGCTCGTCTTCAGCGAATACCTGGTCGATTTTGCAAATCCAAATTACCGAATGGGAATCATATTAATCTTTGTGGCTACCCTTACCTGGGCGATAGGGAGTATGCTTACCAAGAGAAAAAATTATAACACCAATCCTTTTCTCAACGCTGGGATGCAAATGTTTTTTGGAGGAATATTCTGCCTTCCATTTAGTTTTGTCTTTGATGATTTGAGTCATGTCGTGCTATCATCCGGAGTCGTGTTTGCTCTTTCCTACCTGATTGTGGTGGGATCGGTTGCAGCATTTAGTATGTACACCTATGTGTTGGCGAAATTGCCGATGACGATTGCTTCGCTCTATGCTTATATAAATCCATTGGTGGCTGTAGTGTTGGGTTGGTTGGTGTTGAGTGAAAAACTTAACCTGAAAATCGGACTGGCATTTTTAATTACCGTATTAGGAATTTATCTTGTTAACTATGGTTATCAGCGCCAGCAAAAGAAACAGTATGATTCTCCCAATCTATAGCCGATGATTTCCACGATAAGTTTTCACCCGAGCGAATTCGAGGGTAAGCCTGTCTTCTCCATCCTAATCCCTTCCTGGAATAATCTTGATTATCTGAAATGCTGTGTGGAAAGCATCCGGAAGAACTCGCGCTATCAGCATCAGATTGTTGTTCATATCAATGAAGGTAAGGATGGTTCTGAGGAATGGGTAAAGCGTCAAGGACTTAGTTATACGCATTCAAAAGATAATGTAGGTGTGTGTTACGGATTTAATTCTCCTGCTATACTTGCAGCATCTGAATACATCGTATTGTCTGATGATGATTATTATTTTGCTCCGGATTGGGATTATCATTTGTTAGAAGAAATTAGAAAACTCGATCATTATTATTTCTGTATCTGTGGCACGATGATCGAGCATAGTCCTACGCTATACTCCAGCATGATTGCTCCGCATGATTTTGGTAAAACGGTGAAAGAGTTTCAGGAAGAAAATTTTTTGAAAGAGTTTAGTTCGTTTCCGTTTGATGATTGGAATGGTGGCAACTGGTATCCCATGGTGTTGCACAAAAATATCTGGAACCTGATTGGTGGACTGAGTACGGAGTTTTCACCGGGCATGGCTTCTGATCCGGATATGATGATGAAGCTTTGGCACGTAGGTGTACGATATTTCAAGGGGGTTAGTCGTTCGCGTGTATATCACTTTGTTTCGCGCAGCACGGCCAGGGTAAAGAAGAATGACGGTAACCGGCAATTTTTATTGAAGTGGGGAATTTCCAAATCCACGTTCTTTGCGATGTACCTGCGGCTAGGCGAAAAGTTTATGGGTTACACTCCTGATGCTAATGAGAAAGAGTTCAGGATAAAACTACTTCGTGATAAAGTAAAGAGATTGCTTTCCGTTTGGTGGAAGTAATCAAACTACCACCCTTTTTTAATAACATCGCAAATGTAATGCACCTGTTCTTTGGTCATTTTAAGGTGTAGTGGCAGTACGATGTAGTTTTCTTCCACAGCATCCATATGCGGTAAGTCATCTCTTCTTCCACCTAAAATGCTATATCGGTCATTGCGATAATGAACCTGGCCAGATTCAATTTTCTTGTCCCGTAAGGTTCGCATAAAACCAACTCGATCAGTCTCTACCAGCGCAGTGCATAACCACGCGGCATGAGTGCGATCATGAGCATCGGCTCCTATAAGTTTGATGCCGTTCGCGCCACGTAATCCTTTCTTATATTCTTCAAACAGACCTTGTCGATAAGATAAGGTTTGATCAAAGTCATGAAGCGCAGCGAGGCCAAGCGCAGCCGAGATGTCAGTCATCTGATATTTGTAACCAATTTCGGTGATGTCATTTTCCCAGGTGCCTTTTTGCTTGTTGGATCGGTCTATTCCAAACCAACGAATTCTTTCTGCTTTCTGAACCAGGCTTTTATCCTGCAAAATCACCATGCCACCATCGCCAGTCGTAATGTGTTTAATGGCTTGAAATGAAAACATGGTGAACGGTGAAATCTCACCGATATTTTTTCCTTTGTACTTGGCCCCTAATGCATGTGCAGCGTCTTCAATTACGGGTATGTTGTATTTCTTGGCAATAGCATGCAACTCGTCCATATCGCAAGGAAGTCCACCATAGTGAACACATACGATGGCTTTCGTCTTTTCATTGATTAATTCGCGAACGTGTTGTGTATTGATGTTCAATGTTTCAGGGTCCACATCGGCAAACCTGATTTTTACACCCATGTATAAAAATGGAATACTGGTGGCCGTGCAGGTAAATACCGGTGTGATCACTTCATCACCTTCTTTCAAACCGGCTAAAATATAGGAGAGGTGAAGGGCATCGGTACCTGAACCAACGGCAATGGATGTTCCATTTCCGCCAAAGCGCTGAGAAAATTCTTGCTCAAATTGTACCACACGTGGTCCTTGTCCAATCCATCGTGAGTGCAATACATTGGTGACTGCTTCAATTGCGGTTTCCGGAATGTGAGGATGAAAAAGAACAATGCCTTCGGATTCATTCATCACAGGCAATTCATTCATGGGTTTTTCTTTGTGCAGCGGATTCATCAACTACCGGGATTTGTGTAGGGTACGCAAATTTAGACCAAAAAAAGAAAGCTCCCGAATGGGAGCCCCTTTGATGGAATAAATAATTGTTCATCAGATATTTGGCTGAGGCGTAGTTCTCAGGTATGGCTTGATTCGATTATGGCCTTTAGGGAATTTAGCCTGGGTATCTTCATCTTTTACGACCGTTGTTCTGGATCACATCTTCACCTTGTTTCCAATTGGCAGGTTTTGCTACACTATAGCCAGCGCGGTTAATTGTAAGCTGTCAATGACGCGAAGAATTTTGTTAAAATTTCTTCCCGAAAAGGCCGGATAGGTGATAGATAATTTCACTTTTTTATCAGGTCCGATTACAAATACAGATCGAACGGTAAACTTATCACTCACCTGAGGATGAATCATATCATACAGGTTGGATACTTTGAAGTCCTGATCGGCAATGATCGGAAAGTTGAAATGGGTTTTTTGAGTTTCATTGATGTCACCAATCCATTGATTATGGGAAGCAACTGAATCAGTGCTCAATGCTACCATTTTCACATTTCGCTTGTCAAACTCGGACCTAAGTTTGGCAACTGCTCCTAGTTCTGTAGTGCACACAGGTGTAAAGTCGGCAGGGTGTGAGAATAAAATGCCCCAGCTATTGCCGAGCCATTCATGAAATTTTATAGTGCCCTCTGAGGTTCAGCCGTGAAATCCGGGGCAATGTCTCCTAATCGTAATGACTTATAATATACTTTAAGTTTGACTACAAATATATTATAAGTCTATAGAATTAATAGTCTAAGATTGGATTTAATTCTCAGGCCAAGGCCTTTTGCCTTGCTATTATCTTGGAGAGGGTACTTTCTGACAGGATCCTTAGAGTTTCATCGCGCACACCAATAAAGGCATCGCGGATGCCACATGTTTTTTCATCGCGGCATTCTTCACAAGATTCGTAATAATTTAGTGACACGCACGGAAGCATGGCAATAGCGCCATCCATCAGGCGTATTATATCCATAAGATTCACCTCGTCCGGGTTTTTATACAAATAGTAGCCACCGCCTTTTCCTTTTTTGCTGAGAAGAATTTTTGCGTTCCTTAATTCAAGCAGAATGGCTTCTAAAAACTTCTTAGGGATACGTTGCTTCTCGGCAATCTCCTGAATATGCACAGGGCCCTGTTGAAACCGCTCTCCGAGGTAGACGAGAGCGTGAATGGCATATTTACATTTCTTAGAAAGCATTTTCTTTTCAAGATAAACTTTTTATGAATAATTCTAATTTTGTTTATGATAGTTTAGCAAATATTTGCCGAGGTAGCTCAGGGGTAGAGCAGCTGATTCGTAATCAGCAGGTCGTGGGTTCAAATCCCATTCTCGGCTCGCCAAAATTTCTTATTCTTGATTGTTTCCAAGCCTCAGACCAACACCATTATTTCTTTCAGTTTCTTTCTGCTCATCACTGCCGTGGTCCTGTCCATGAATGTATATGCGCTTGTGGTGGCACCGACTCCGGCATGGTACAATTACCTGATGATAATATTGTTGGTGCCTATCGGGATATTTGTGTTATACAAGATATTTGTCCGCTACAAAATAATTCGGATGGGAAATAACCAGGTTGAAGTCAGCTATCCGGTGATGCGAAAGCATAGGGTTTATTCATTGCAGCAGATTGTAGCCTGGAAGGAAAATGTCGTGAAGACGGGAAAAAGCTCTGTGTTCAGGCAGTTAGAGATATTTTTTCAAGATCAGCAGCGAGTAAGTTTTGGAGATAAAGAACATACGGAGTATAATCGTGTTGTTCAATACCTGAACCAAAAGGTGCCGAAGAAAAAGACTGTTTAGACTTATTCCATTAGGATTGGTAAAGTTTCAAAACCTTTTTACTTTTGCCGGCTTGCCAGACGGTCAGGTATCCCTTACTCTGAGTTTTTGCAGAGTTGATTAATGCCCAGGGGGTGAACCTGCCTGCCGGCAGGCAGGATTGGTAGACACGCTACTTTGAGGGGGTAGCAAATGAGTTTAAAGTTGTTTGGTTGTTCAAGAGACTTGAACCAAATGTTCTTATTCTTAGTTGATCTCAGTTTGTTTCATCAGGTGATGATACAAGTGATTTAGAAAATGTCTTGCCCAGGTGGTGAAATTGGTAGACACGCTACTTTGAGGGGGTAGTGCCGCAAGGTGTGCTGGTTCGAGTCCAGTTCTGGGCACCATGTTCTTTGTTTATGCTATTAGTAGTTTGGCCCATAATTATATTTATGTTGGCCTTTCAAATGATTATGAAAGGAGAATAAGAGAACATAATAATGGGTACGAGAGGACGACAAAGCCGTATCGTCCTTTTGAATTGATTCTACTTGAGGAATTTTCTACAAGGCCAGAAGCTCGAAAGAGAGAAAAATATTTAAAGTCTGGTGTAGGGAGGACTTATTTAAAGGGTCTCAGGTGAATAGGATTGGTTCGAGCCTGCCTGTCGGCAGACAGGTCCAGTTCTGGGCACAGTTGAATTCAACATTTAAAATTCAATATTTAGAATTTTGAATGTTGAATTTTAAATTTTTGAAATGAGCTTGCCGAAGTGGTGAAATTGGTAGACACGCACGTTTCAGGGGCGTGAGCCGTAACAGGTGTGCGGGTTCGAGTCCCGCCTTCGGCACAAATGAAAAGAGTCGCTTACCTAAAGCGACTCTTTTTCATTTACAAACGAGTTTTGGATGTGTATTAACCGGGAAGGATTTTCAAGATCATACCTCCATCAACACCGATATATAAATAACCATCCGGGCCTTGTATCACATTGCGAACACGCCACTTCATTCCTTTCAATAATCTTTCTTCATGGACTACCTTGCCATCACTGATCGTGAGTCGATTTAAATGCATAAGCACCATCGACCCGATAAATAGATTTCCTTTCCACGAAGGATACTTGTCACCAGTGTAAAATACCATTCCGCTAGGTGCGATGGATGGGACATAATAGTGTAAGGGCGGTTCCATTCCTTCTTTTTGAGTAAGGCCCTGACCAACATTGGTATCATCATATTCCTTACCATAGGTGATTACTGGCCAACCATAATTTTTTCCTTTTTGAATGATGTTGATTTCATCTCCACCTTTTGGGCCATGTTCGTGTTCCCAGATTTCATTTGTAAACGGATTGATTGTAAGACCTTGCGCATTACGGTTGCCGTAGCACCAGATCTCAGGACGCGCTCCTGGCGTATTTAAAAAAGGGTTATCTTCAGGTACAGTTCCATCTTCTTTGATGCGCATTATTTTTCCCAGATGATTAGTCAACACTTGTGCTGAATCCTGTTTTGATTTATCAACACCGGCACTAACAAACAAATATCCGTCCTGATAAAGTAATCGTGAGCCATAGAAACTTGCACGCTTGTAAAATGGTTGGGCCGTGAATATTCTTTTTTGGTTGATCAAACTATCACCCGCGAGTGTAGCACGCATTACCGCCAGACTGTATATGGAATCGCTTTTATAAGAATAAACATAAAATAGCTCATGGTTGGTTTTGTATTGCGGATGGGGAAGAATGTCCAGTAGTCCGCCATCGCCCTCGTTATTCACTTCAGGAACTCCTTTTACCAATGTCTTATTACCATTATCAACATTGACCAATATCATTTTGCCCACTGGACGGTCGGATACAATCATCGTCTTGTCATCCAGAAATGCCATCGCGAATGGCAAAGTAATGTTGTCAGCAATCAGTACTAATTTTAATTTACCATTTTCACTTTCCACAACCCATTCTTGTTTCTTATCCCCGCAAGAGAAAAGTAGTAATGAGAAGATAAAAAGTGACGCAAGGGACTTTAGTATTTTCATTTGAATTATTTCTTAAAAGTGGTAGCAGACAATCCATTCAGATCCCAAACAATTTTCCCAGCACGAACGGTAAGTTCTGCTTCTAATTTTTGAGTGCCATTTATTTTATTTCCACCGGCATCAGTAAAGCCAAAATTTCCATGGAGGAGATTGATCACTGAAATATCAGCAACAGCACCCTCACTCAATGAGCCCAAATCTTCACGCTTGATAGCCTGAGCTGCATTCCAACTCGCACGTTGGATGACATCTTTAATATCCATACCCATGTTTAAATACTTTGACATGATGTTAAGCATACTCTTCATTCCGGAATTCATGCTGAACCGATGCAAGTCAGACCCAAAGGAGTTTGGAATCAATCCTTGCTGAAAAGCGGGCATCGCTTCGCTGAACCAAAATCCAAATCCTCCATGACCGACATCAAATAATACTCCTTTCTTTTTGGCTTCCAATACGTAAGGTCGCACGTTTCCTTTTTCATCAATCACAGACACACGCTCTGTAATTTTTTCATAAGAGTGAGTGATGATATCACCCGGTCTCATTTTATTCAATTGATCTTCCAGGGAATATTGTGGCAAGTGACATTCCACAAACATCGGAACCTTTGCAATATTTCCTGCTTCAAGTGCACGATCAAAGGGAGCCCAGTCCTTTCCATCATAATGACCGATTTTAATTCCGACAATGATCTCCGGATATTTTTGAACAGTGAGTGCCGTCATTTGGGCATTCATGTCGTTGATATCTTCCTGTTCGGGATTGCCTATCATGCCGGAACCCGCGATATTTAAAAAAGCAAGAATTCTCGTTTGTGATTTATCAATCACGTTAGCTTTGAAGACGGGAAAATTTCTCCAACCCGATGTACCGGCATCCACTACTGTTGTTACCCCGGATTTGAAACTAAAGTCATCCGCAGAAACACTGTAAATGCCATCAGCAAAGATATCGGGTTTGCTTCCAACAAATACGTGAGTGTGGATGTCGATAAACCCCGGTGTCACTAGCAGCCCTGTGGCATCAATCACTTTTTTGGATTGTGAGACAGGAATATCTTTTGCCACCTTACTGATCTTACCTTCCACAACCGCAACGTCCAACTTCGCGTCAATTTTATTTTTGGGATCTATGACGCGTCCATTTTTTATCAGCAAATCATATTGTTGTGTATAAGCGACAATTGATGCACTGATTAAAAACAGAATAAAAAATGAGCTACGCATTTTATTTTTTAGGAAGTTCAGTTTCCCAGGCGGGGGCACTGATTCCATTCAGGTCCCAAACAATTTTCCCTGCGCGAATGGTGAGTTCAGCTTCCAGTTTTTGGGTGCCCTTGAGTTTTGTCTTTCGAATATCCAGGTATCCAAAGTCTCCTTTTCTAAGATTAAGCACTGCCACATCGGCATCTGAACCTACACTTAAGTTTCCAAGTTCGGGTCGCTTAATGGCATTGGCCGGATTGACTGTTGTTCTCACAACTACATCCTGAAGTGGCATACCCATGTTTAGGAACTTTGACATGACATTGCATAAGTCTTTCATTCCGCCATTCATACTGTCAGCATGAAGATCAGTGCTGATCACATTGGGTTGAAATCCTTGTTGCATAGCAGGTATTGCCTGGCGCCAGGAAAAGGCACCACCACCATGACCTACATCAAAGATAATTCCACGCTTCTGTGCTTCAAATACAAATGGTTTCACCTTTAAGTTTTCATCCACCACCGTCTCGCGGTTAGCAGGGCCGTAGGCAAACGTATGCGTAAACATATCTCCAGGTCGAAGGTGCTTCATGAATAAATCTTCTATCGAGTTGGTTGGATTGTGTTCTCCAAAGTCAACCATGACCGGAACATTGGCAAGTTTGCCGGCTTCAACTGCACGATCTACTTGTGTAAAGTCTCCCCAGTAGTGTGCTGATTTAATACCAACAAGTATTTCCGGAAATAGCCGATTGATCATGTAGGCAGTTTGCTGGGGATTCATGTCGTTGTTATCCTGTTCTTCAAAGCGGCTAGTCATGCCAGTTCCAACAATGTTGAGCAGCGCGAGTATGCGTGTCTGACTTTTGTCAATCGTTTGTTTTTTGAAATCACGAAAATTCCTCCAGCCTGAACTTCCTGCATCCACTACGGTAGTGACACCCGCCCTGAAGGTAAAACCATCGGGAGGTAAACTGGTAAATCCATTAGCGATGTAAGCATCAGTTACATTTCCCTGAAAAGCATGCACGTGCATATCAATGAGACCAGGAGCCACATACAAGCCGGTGACATCAACAACATTTTTTGCTTTTTGTATAGAAATGTTTGGGGCCACCTGGTAGATTTTACCGTTGGTGATGGCTACATCCATTTTTCCATTGATTTGATTTTTTGGATCAATTACATGACCACCCTTTAATAGCAAATCAATCTCCTGGGCTTGTGCGAAAGAGAAACAAAAAAGGAGCAGGTATGTGATAAACAGGGTACCTGAAAAAATTTTAAGCTTACTATTATTCATTATTAACAAGTTTCATTTTTCGATTTAATAAACTACGAATCTGTCTATCCTGTAACTGATATACTTTAGGAATTAAGACATAATAGCAACTACCACTAGGTAGCTAACGGAGGACCTGATGGAACCACAATGCGTTCGCGCTTACTCTTGTATTTGTATTTAGTGGCTGTGAATTTCGCAGTTCGATATTCTCCCATATATATGTCTCCGGAGAGCGAATCCCCTTTCGCAGTTGCCGTGAAAATGAAGGGAACATTATCGGCCTCACCTCTTTCCACGCTACGAAGAATAACCTTGTCGCCTTCAATTGTACCTACAAGGTCGCGCACGGTAAATTCTCCTCTGTGTGATCCCACAATCCAGTTGCCATCTTGTTCGATGTTGAGCATATGAATTCCCTTACTGGAGAAGAACTCAATGGTGGCTTCCCATCTTCCGGTTAATATAGCTGAAGGAGCGGCCATCGTAGTAGGCTTTGCTGTATGCTTCTGTGAAAGAATCTCAAAAATTCTATCGGCTACTACTTTTTCATTTCCCGGTTGCATCTGCCCTGCAGTGATCTGCACAGAGGTCATATTGTCCTTTGTGTCACTGCCAATTGCTATCCGTGGCTTTGATCGTGCAGTTATCTCCGCGAGTTCAGCACCAGTGAGGTTTAGTTTTGCAGGATCCCACATGACATTAAGCACGGGTGATTTGTTCGAGAGCTCTGTCGGTTCAAATATGGAAGTGGTCACTCCAGGTATAGTAGCTATTTTTTTAGAAATAGCATCTAACCAGGAAAGCCAGGTTTTCCATTCGGCAGCATGATCACGCTTCTTCCAGGTCTCTACTGCGACCATCATACCAATCATTTCTTCACGGCCAACTTTGTTATCACGACCAGGTCCGTGATGAGGTGAACTCGCTTGCCATGCTGACATGAGAATATCTTTTTGTCCCAATAGCAATCCGGCACATTGTGGTCCACAAATCGCTTTACCTCCACTATAACACACCATGGTGGCGCCTTGCTGAAGATGGATATTGGGGATGGTGAGCACTTCGGCAGCGGCATCTACCAGGACCGGAATGTTTTTAGGTTTCGCTATCTTACATATTGCTTCCGTAGACATTGGCTGACCAGGTTGTGTGGCACCATAGGCCATCAGGTAAATCAGGGCGGTGCGAGGACTCAATGCTTTTTCTAATTCTTCAAGCGTGTCAACGGTAATGACTTTTACTCCTATGTTCCGGATGGCGTGATCGTAGGTATTTCGGGAGTGCCTTGGGATGATCACTTCCGTTTTTTCAAAACCAGTCAGGTTAGGAATTCGGATTAGTTTTTCTGGATTTCCACCTGTTACACAGGCAGCGGTGACGTGTTTCATGGCGGCAGCGCATCCGGCAGAAACCATACCCCACTCTGCACCAGTTAGCTCTGCTAACCTGCGACCAATGCCATCGGCCAGCTCATCATATTGAATAAAATTTTGCGAGGCTGCTTCCATTGCTGCACGCACTTCCGGCCGCTCAATGGAACCACCGATAATGGTAAAAGTGCCCCGGCAATTGATGATTGGCTCTACCCCAATCGACCGGAAAATATTTTGATCTGCCTCATCTTTTAAACCAGTGAAGAGTGATTCTTCGTAGCTGCCGCCAAAGGCAGGAAATATAGCGCCCGCTAATGGCAACAGGGCAAGATTTTTAAGGTGTTCTCTCCGCTTCATAAGTTAGTTTTGATAATTCACAATAAGTTAAAGAGACGAAAAATCAATACAAAGCCATTGGTGTAATTGCTGCCAATTACTGGTAAGACTATACCCGAAAAATTTCTGTGACTTATTTCTTAATGACAAATGATTGGATAGACTTCCCAACTGAGCCAACCAACAGCGTTGTTTTTGCAGGACTTCCAATGGTTTTAATTTCGCGCACATCACCCTTCAGAATCATTCCCGATTGTTGATTGGAGAGATACTCAAAATTCCCTTGTCCCTTGTTAATGAACACCATTCCCCGGCTAGAGCTGTTGCGTCCTAAACGTACCCGCACGTACGACTCATTCCCACCCATAATCAAATCAACCAAGCCATCTTTATTTACATCCATACTGGCTATCGAATAGACCGGTGACCATTGGGCTTGAGTTGGCAAGTTCTTTTTCTCAAATGAAGTTCCTTTATTCTCAAATAAGATCGTTCGTAGTTCACTGGCTTTCAGCACCACCGTGTCCTCGAGTTCGCCTGGAGTGAATACTTTTTCGATGGTAGCGTTAGCGTAGCTAAGGTAATCGGGGAATCGTTGTTTAAGAAAACTCACCTGACCGAGCGCTTCATCGCGACTTGCATACGGATAGGATACATCCTTTATGAAATAACAAAAGAACGGATCAACTTGCCCATCAAAATTGAAGTCTTTGAAAATCATAGTGGCGGGATGTTTGTCAGAAACACCAAACTGATTATTGGTACCAGCATTTCCGGCCACCAGGTCCTGATCTCCATCATGGTCGATATCTGTGAGTTCAAGACAATTCCACCATCCGTTATTCGCATAAGGAAACCATTGTGAAGTTTCATTTTTCAGTTTTCCCGCATGGTTCATCCAAACCTGTATGGGCATCCATTCACCGGCAAGGATTAAATCGGTAAATCCATCATTATTTAAATCAGTTGCTTTGGCATCCGTTACCATTCCGGTATAATGAAGCCGGTCGGCAGTTTCTTTCGTCTTATCTGTGAAATTTCCTTTGCCATCGTTGATCAGTATGAAACTTCCAGGATTGACGGGATACTGACCGGGTGTGATTCTTCCACCAACAAAAAGGTCCATATCTTTATCGCCATCAATATCCAGGGCAACAACAACGGAACCAGCTTCCGTCTCCAGCGGCACTGCCTTAATATCTTTCTTAAAATTTCCTTTACCGTCATTGCGATAGAGCCGGTCTTGCAGCATCGGATCACCCATGCTGAACAGGTAGCCGCCACCGACCACATATAAATCAAGATCATGATCACCATCAGCATCGAAGAAGGTTGCATTTTCATCCTGGTAGCCGATATCCTCAACAAAAGGATTTTTTGTAGCAGGCTTGAAGGATCCATTTTTTTGTTGAAAGAGTAGAGTGCTGCTTTGTCCTTTAGGTGCTCCGATAAAAACATCTTCGAGTCCATCTCCGTTGACATCGCCCGTAGCCATCTTCGGGCCTGTGAAGGAATACATATGCGGAAGTAGTATTTGTCTTTTGAAATCATTCACGGCTGCTGGTTCCTGCTTCCAGTTAACGAGACTGACGGAATCAAGCAATGGCTTGCCTACTTCAATAGAAGAAAGATGTGCACTTTGTTTTGCATCATCTATGGAAGGGGTGATTTCTGACCCTGCATTTATATTTTGAATCAATTGAGTTTTTGCATTCGGCCAGGTAATGCGGATTGAATCCAGTTGAAGCGCCTTGCCAATACCGATAGAAAGAGAGGACATCATCGCTGATTCATAACCACGCACAGGAGAAAATTCTAAATACTGTTCATTCCCCGATGTGTACGCCAGTACCTTAGTACCAATCACATTCTTTCCGGGATTTTTCTTGAGTAAATCGACTTTAACGTAATTAGATTGCTTCTTGTCGGCACTGGTGTTTTTGTAGATCATCGAGGTGATATTCATACCATTTACCACCAGGTCCTGATCGCCATCATTATCCAGATCAGCATAGGCAGCGCCACTGGATTTATTTTTTTTTGTGATTCCCCATTCTTCTGTTTTATTGGAGAAGGTAAGGTTGCCATTGTTCTTGTATAGGAAATTACCCTCATTGATGGAGGGCATGTTGTTTAAAATGATTTGCACATTTAAGGGTACACCAGTTTGCCGCGACTTAAGTTGCTCGTCAACCGTGAATTTCAAAAACTGCATGTTGGTGTAATCTTTTTCATAACCATTGCTTACATAAAGATCTTTCCAACCATCGCCATCAAAGTCATTGAACAATGCTGACCAACTCCAGTCAGTATTTGAAATTCCTGCGAGTTGACCGATCTCAGAAAACGTGCCATCGCCATTATTTAATTGAAGCATGTTGCGTGTAGTTTGTTCATGGAACCCGGCTCCCATCAGTAATTGATATTTATCATAGTTATCGTCACCCGAAGAAAGTTTAATACGCTCGTTGGACGCGGGCAACATATCCAGGGTGAATACATCGGTGAGGCCATCGTTATTGATGTCGGCAGCATCAGACCCCATGGAGAACAGAGAAACATGATCCGTAGCTTTTTTAATGGTGTTGGTAAATGTTCCATCACCATTGTTCATGTACAAATAATCTTCTTCGTTGAAGTCGTTCGAAATATACAAATCCATGAAGCCATCCATATTCAAATCAGTCACGGCAACACCAAGGCCAAAACTAAGTACATTACTTATCAAGCCAGCCTTTTCAGTTACGTTGCTAAACTTTCCGTTCTGGTTCTCATACAACTTACTTCCGAATTGTTCACTCTTTTGTTTTTTGGCATTGTTGAGCAGGATGTTGAATCCGGCATAACGCTGCAAGGAATGGTTGAGAACAAATAAATCGAGATCATTGTCATTGTCATAATCAAAGAAGGCTGCTTGTGTTGAGTAGGAAGTGTCGTCAATTCCATAATCTGCCGCTTTTTCGGTGAACGTTAAATCCATATTGTTGACGAACAAAAGATTTTTCCGAAGTAATGAATCGCCTATGGCGGAACGGCATACATACAGATCAAGCCATCCATCCTGATTAATATCCGTGAAGGTAACACCGGTTTTCCATCCTTCCGTAGCTCCTACACCAGCTTTATCCGTGATGTCTTCAAATTTGAAGTTTCCTTTGTTGAGATAAAGTTTGTTTGATTTTTGATTGGCGCTGAAATAAATATCCACTAATCCATCATTGTTTATATCGCCAACGGCCACTCCGCCACCATTAAAAAAATAACTGTAATTTAAAATATGATTATCACTGGTTTGCTGCACTTCATTATTGAAAGTAACATTGGTTTCTTCAGGTGGAACTTCAACGAAGAGTGTATCCGGCTCGGTTTTTTTTGAGCACCGTTGGAATAGTACCGCCAGGATCAGACATATCGCCAGGTAAATTTTCTTATTCATGATATCGCCTAATTCATTGTGTTTAGATAGTGTGATAGCCGGTTGAGCAATCGGAGTTGATCGGTGGTGGGTGGAAGAATGTCTTCACCACCCTGGTTGAAAATCAAGAGTGCTCCATCCGGAATTGACTTATCTGAAGACTTTTCCCTCCAGGCTTTAAGAAGTTGGGAACCGTTCTCTTCCGATCCTGTCTTTTTCCATGCCAACGCATTGATTAAAAGATTCACATTTTGAATGTTCGTCTTTTCTTTGGTCAACGATGAATAGATTTTATCGGCCTCTGATTTCTTTTTCATTTTCTCAAAGCATAAGGCTTGCTGAAAGTCTTCAAAGCGTTCATCAATATCCGATTCATAGGGTTTTCCTACCCCAAGATTTTCTGGCCACTGCCTGGCTTTTTCAATAGCAGACAGCGCTGGTTGATACTTTCCTTTCTCCATGTTGTCAAAGGCCATCATCAGTAATGATTCGCGATAAAGTTGCCGGCCCTCCGTGGCTCCTTCATTGGGCAAGAATGTTTTGCTGGTGAGCACGTGCAAACTGTTTGCATACTGCTTGTTTAACAAATAACATCTTGCCAATAGGAATGTCAATCCATCATTGTTAGGAAATCTCTTTTGATAATCGATGGCGGTGGTCAACGCTTTTTTTTGATCACCATCCTGGAGGTAATGAGTGACGAGCAATTTTCCGTAGCGCCATTCATTCTTGTCCTGTTGTGTTGCTTTGATCAGGTTTTGTTCTTCCTCTTCAGGAAACAACGATGCTTTTGCAGCATAGAACGGTACATAATCTGGGTTACCGCATTGCTGAAATAATGATTTTGCTTTTTCCAGGTTTCCGGCATTCCAAGAGATCAGCGCTAAAAAGTATTTGGGTTTCCATGAGTTTGAATTTTGCATAGACCACTCCATCACATTCGCAGCATGAATGCGATAGGGAAAAATGAATGCTGGTGAAGACTGATCGGCTTGTGCAAGAACTGTTGCGTAGGACGAATCATTGTTTCTACTTAATAGATACGCCTGCCAATATAAAATTTCTGCTTGCTGTGGTGCCTGCTTCAAAATCATCAGCCCATCCTGATAGCGATAGATCGTAAGATACCAGTCGGCAAGATGTATAAAAACTTCTTCCCTCATCTCCTGATTGATGTGCTTCGTAAAATCCTGCGTAGAAGAGATATTCCACAACAGTTTCTCCGCACCTGCAAAATGACTGAGCGGGTTGATCTCTATAATTTTGTCAAGGACCAACAATGCATTTGCTTTTTCTCCCTGCACTCGGAAGATGGTGGCAACCATTTGCCAGGCTTCAATGTTTTTAGTTTGTTCAGCAATCGCCTTTTGAGCATAATCCAAACTCTTCGTTAGTTGATTTTGTCGGAAATATAACTTCGACAATTCCGTGAACGAGGCCGATCGATATTCAATTGAAGCGGAAGCAATACTGAATGCATCCTGCGCATCAACAATATGATTGGTGGCTACATTGGCCAGACCGTAAGCGAAGTTCGCTGCGGCATCGTAGGTGTTTATGCTCAGCGCTTTCATGGCAAATTCACGCACTTTTTCATACTCCATCTTTCTCAAATACAGAAAAGACATTTCTGAAAGAGCCGGTAAAAAATAAGGATCCTTTGCCAGACACGCTGAAAATTTTGTTTCGGCTTTGGTGTAATCGCGCGTTTGCATGGCACCTTTTCCAAGTGTGTACAAGGCATAAGGCGTATCCCATACATAGTCGGATGGTAATGCCACCGGTCGGGAGAGATCATTGACTGTTGGATTGGCATCATAGGAAAACTTGTCGCCAATGGAAATGGTTATTTTCTTAAGGTCACCCGTCCATCGTATTGAATCTTTGTAAAGTTGAAGAGGTCTAAAAGAGATCGTTCGTTCTTCCATTTTTTCACCATCGTTGCGCACGATAAACTTTTCATTCATCGATTGTAATGGGGAGAACATCCATTTCAAATAGCCACCTTCCGCTTTCAGATTTAGTGATCCGTGAGGATCCGCTTTCACTACACCATTTGTTCCTTTGATAGGAAACCAATATTCTGTCCACTCATCCGTTGCGTAAGGAGCAAAGCCGCGATGCTTAAAGGGTGTGTAGATACTCCCTTCTGACGATTGATTGAAAAGTCTGCCCGACTGCACTTCTACATATTGACCATCGGTATCCGAAAGCAAATTTTCCCAAATCATACCTTGGCGGGAAAGACCCCATATCCAGATTTTTTTACCTGGCTTTTCATCGTACAATGCATAGCGTCCCATTCCAAAATTATTGTCATGGTAAAAGGCGGCAAAGAAATCAGTGTAACTGCCAAAGACATGGTAGGATTTGTAACCTCCAAAATTATTTTGTTCATAGAAGGAAATATCCTTCTGGTTATTCTCATTAATCTTCCAACTGGCGTATTCTCCTCCATGACCAATATAGCGTGTGCCGGGATACATGAATTCCAGATTTCCCCTGGAAGGCATACCTACATTCATCCAGGTGTAGTACGGTTGTTCGAGGTAATTTCCATTGTGCCAGGTGGAGCGTGTCGTGAAATAGGCCTTATCAGGAGCAAGATTAATTTCAATAGTCCAATAGGTTTGCGTGATTTTATCAAAAGTTCCCACATAACAACTAACACTGCCATCAGGTTTGTTTTCTATACGGTAGTCTACAGGTGTGGCGCAATTGGGTGTGTGGCCAATGATTCCATAGTTCGGTTCTATTCCACCACTCGTCCATGGTCCGCGCATGGCAACGTCACGAAACTTTACCACTTGGTTGTTATAGATAAATGGAAGTCCTGTAGATTTCTCCCACGCTGACCAGACTTTGCCGCCCACTTCTGGCATAACCATCAATTTGATGTATTGATTTTCAAGTTCAACTACCTTCCATGGCTTATCAACTGGTTTATCAGTAAAGCCATCAAACCTGAAGTAGGGATAAATAAGACTTTTTGAAGGGATAGGATTGGGATCGCTGAAAGGGTACGTTTTGATTATTTTGGTACTTTCTTTTACTGATACCTGGGCTTGACTTAACATCAAGTGACAGAGCATGGGGATGATCAGGATGAGACTGAATTTTTTCATTATGATGGCATATAAATAACGACAGATATCGTCAGTAATTTAAGCACCTTTCCATGGAAATGACGCAATTAATATTTGTTTTTTTCGAGTGGTAGTTCGATAGCAAACTGAGTAAAGAATCTTTACTTTGTGCATCAAAATATACATTGATCGGATAAGCTATGATATTGAACTTCATTTGGAATATTAGTACTGATATTTTCTCTTTTGGACCATTTCAGTTAAAATGGGTAACCGCACTATTAGTGGTTGGAATTTTAGGAGGAAGAAGATTACTCCAATACGTCTTCAAAAAAGAGCGAGCCAATGCCGATGATTTGGGTTTGCTTTTTAGCCTGGTGTTGATTGGTGCCGTGATAGGAGCCCGTCTTATTTACGTTGCCTTAATTGATTCTAATATTCTTTTTAATAAACCCGCGCAGATTTTATTCCCTTTTGAATTTACTCGGGGATTTAAGTTTGTTGGCGAGGGCCAGTTTTCAATGGTAGGTTCATTGGTCGGTGTAATCATTACGCTATTGATTTTTGCGAATCTAAAGAGTAAACCATTTTTGTGGCTATTGGATAAGGGACTTCTTCTTTTAATTGTAATCTTTGTTTTTCTTCGGGTAGGAAATCTTTTCCAATCCGAATACATCGGCAAGCCCACGGATTCACCTGCCGGAATTTTGTTTGTAAATAAAGTGGAAGAGGGCCTTCAGAAATTACCATGCTGTGCCATGCGAAATCCAGGTGGTGAAACTCCGCTGGATACGGTACAGGTCAGAAATGGAAAAGAGATGCTTCATGCAGGTATTGGATATAAGCCCTTGATTATTTACCTCTTCTTTAAAGATGGTGCAACGGAGCAATTGGTTAATGAATTCTTAATCGGTGATGTGAAAACCTTTTTGTTTGATCTCTCCGATCTCATTTATGAGCCGGGCACTGAACCATTGCATTATACCATTTTTGTTGAAGGTGCAGCCAATAATTACATGACCCGAATTCAGACCATTGGTTTGTCACGACATCCGTTACAACTTTACGAAGCGGTTGCTTTTCTTCTCCTGTTTATGGTTCTCATCCGGTATTGGCATAAGAATTATAAACAACTCCAACCAGGTAAAATAGCAGGTTTGCTGATTGCTTTCATTGCGGTTATTCATTTTATCATCGAATTTCTCAATCAGGTAACCCGTCCGTTGATCAAGGCAGTTCCACTAACGACAGATCAATATATCTGTATCCCCTTGTTGATTTTTGGAATTGTGCTTCTCATGAAATCAGCGAAAGCTAAAGTCGTATAAGAGGATCACTTCGTAAGTTGAATTGACCTTAGCTTTCCCTGAAAGTCCGTAATAACTACGGATGATATTTTTTGGGAAATTTTTAGAGAGCGACTGGAATTGGATAAGTAAGTTGATCCATATTGAAACTCGTGACGATATTTTCTGCCATCAACTAAAGTTACCAGAGCGTTTGCGTCATTGGTTTGGGCATGTACATAAGCAGCTGGCTTTTGATCGATAAAGGATTTTGTTCTGTTTGAGTTATTGCCAACGACAATGAGACTCTGGCCGTTTGCTAAAATGATCTTCACCATTCCTTTTGAATCAAGATCAGAAAAGAACCCACTTTGTAATGTTGATACAGGTGTGAATTTTCCATTGCCATTTCCTTTTAGTAAAAGTCCAATCAAAGCATCATCTCTGCCGGAAAGCACTTCCGGTGAGTACGAATTGCCACTAAGCAGTATGTCCATATTTCCATCATTGTCGAAATCATCGGTGATCATTCCATAGATAGGTCCGAATTGCGCCATCAGCGGCAATGGCGACATTTTGAATTTTCCGTTGCCCAGATTTTCTATATAACTGCTTTCAAATGTCTGCGCACAAACAACATAAGCATCTTTTAATTCTTCGGGTAAGAAAGATTGATCAAAGGTGGCATCAGAATACGCGGTAAATGTTCTGAATCGGGCACGCATGGAATTGATCTGATCGATGAGAACATCTCGTGGGTGGCCGATATAATTAACACCTTGCGTGTAATAACTCAGTATCGGATCGATGCGACCATCTTTATTAAAATCTTTAGCATGAATGCAAAGGGGTTCTTTGGTGCTAGCTTTGAAATGGCTGTTCAATCCAAGATTTCCCGCAACATAATCGATGTCTCCATCCAAATCAAAATCTCCGGCTGCAAGTGAATTCCACCAACCTGACGAGTTTTCAATATCTTCTGGTTCTTCAAATTTTCCTTTGTTGTTGTGATAAAACCGGATCGGCAAGAATTCGCCTGTAATGATAAGATCGACCCAACCATCATTGTCGTAGTCACTCCATAACGCTGAGCTTACCATGCCGGATTGATTCAAATCAGGTATGACTTCTTTAGCCATGTTTACGAAATGTGGTGCTCCGTTCTTACTATCATTGCGTAATAATAAACTTTCTGCTGGCATAGGATATTTTCCTGGCGTTACTCTTCCGCCAACAAAAAGATCCAGATCTCCATCGTGGTCGTAATCGGCAGCCAGTACACATGACCCGCTTATTGATTCCGTGGGTATAGCTTTTAGAGTGCTGATAAAATTTCCTTTCCCATCATTGATGTAGAAGCGGTCCTGATAAGTGGAGGAATCAGCGGGTTGTTCAGTATCTCCGCTAACGATGTATAAATCCTGATCCCCATCCTGGTCAGCATCAAATAACAAAATGCCTGTGTCTTCCGCCAAACTATCAAGACCTGTTGTTCGCTGACGAATAAATTTACCATCGACATTTTGAATATACAGTCCACCGGAATAACCGGCAGCGCCTCCAATATAAAAATCTTCGAGCCCATCGCTATTGATATCGCCAACAGTAATGCCAGGTCCATACTTGGAATTCATGTGTGGAACAGAAGGCTGTACTTTAAAATCGATGAACGTATTTTCTTTATGTTGAAAATCAATTCCTGTTTTGGTGTCGGCAGGTTTGAAAATCGTCTCGTTTGGAGTAGTATTTTTTTTATGTTGTTGGTCTGCGTTTTTATACGAGACCCTAACAAGTTGATTTGCTTTAAGCTGAGTAAGGAGTTGGTATTTTCCATCTGGCCAGATTACTTCCAGACTATCAATGATGTTGGTGTCACCTAAACCAAAGTGCAGAAAAGGTTCCACCGTTGACAGGTATCCCCGAAAGGGAGAAAAATATTGATACTGTAACGTTCCTTTTGTTTTCAGGTAGACTTTTGTTCCAAACCCTTCCCGGTTTTTTTCTGGTCCTTCAAAAGCAATGCGAACGTAGTTTGCCTTATCTTTTTTATTGTTGGCCTGGCTTTCCAAAAGCGTAGCGGCTCCATCAATGTTGTTCACCACCAGATCCAGGTCCCCATCATTATCAAAATCTGCATAAGCAGCACCATTGGAGAAGGTAGGCTCTGATAATCCCCACGATGTTGATTCATCGCTAAAGGTTAAGTCACCTTTATTTTTATAGATGTAATTATGAATTTTTATTCCAGGTAATTCATTGAGCAAAGCCTGTCGTTGTTGTTTATCGGCTGTAGGCAAACCCATATTTTGCTTTTCATCGCCATACATGATAAAATCAAGATTGGTGATGTCTTTACCGTAACCATTCGTGATGAATAAATCTTTGAGACCATCGTTGTCATAGTCGCCAAACAAAACGCTCCAACTCCACTCAGTAGCTTCAATGCCGGCTAATTGTCCAATTTCACTAAAGGTGCCGTTGCCATTATTAAGTTGCAGGGTATTGCGAACGTATTGTGGTTCATATCCTACTTTCAATCCATGTTCGAATTCGTCATATCCATTTCCGCGAGGTGTAAGTTTCCATCGCTTGTTGTCTTCGGGTAGCATATCAACAACTACCACATCAACAAGACCATCATTGTTATAATCGGCAACATCGTTGCCCATACTATTAAAGGTTTGATGTTTGATATATTTGAAAACCTGATTGGTGAAGGTACCGTCCTGATTATTGATCCATAGGAGATCGTTGGTAATAAAGTCATTAGAAACATAAACATCAGGCCAGCCATCATCATTGAAATCTGATACGGTTACTCCCAGTCCGAATCCTTCAATGAGAATTCCAGCTTCTTTGGTTACGTCCGTAAATGTTAAATCACCATTGTTCCTGAATAGCTTATCGTTTGATGCGGCTTCTCCATTCACCATTTTAGGACGCGATGCATTACGGCTATAACTAACAAAGGAGTTTCGCAACAAGTACATGTCGAGATCTCCATCCCTATCATAATCGAAGAAGGTGCTTTGAATTCCGTACCCATTGTCATTCAGTCCGTATTTTTTTGCTTGCTCAGTAAAGGTTAAATCTCCGTTGTTTATAAAAAGAATATTTTCTCTTGCACTCTCTGGTGTATTTCTATGTCCGCCCACGCTGATATAAATATCCTTAAATCCATCCTGATTAATGTCGACCATGGAAACACCACTTGCCCAGGTGGAGGTGGTTACGTTTGCACGTTCTGTGATGTCTTCAAATTTCCAGCCTCCCTGTCCGTCAGGCAGGCTGCCTTTGTTCAGGTATAGTTTACAGGAATTCATGTTGCCGGTGAAGAAAATATCCTGGAGTCCATCATTGTTGATGTCTCCCACGGCAACACCGCCACCGTTGTACATATATTCAAAGTCGATGACCGAAAGAGAATCGCCATAGGTAATGGTATTGGAGAATTGTATACCCGAATCTGCAGGATTCACCGTTTTGAATAATGGTTCGTCATCAGGTTTGCAGCATATCAGAATGAGTGCGGCAAATATTAGAAGAGGAGATTTTTTCATCATGAAATGGAATCACTATAAAAAATAAAAGGCCAGTAAATTTACTGACCTTTTATTTTAAGAAACAGGGATTTTAATTTTTATCCCACCACAGTGGAGTGGTTATTTTATCTGGACCGCCTAACAATGGCAATGCCTTATCGACTTCCTTAGCATTGGTCACTTTTTCATCGTTGATGAAAGGAATTCTTCTAATCCAGTTATTGGTAGGAACATTAATATCAGCTGCTGTTGGCAAATCAGCGTTATCAGATTGCTTTACCGGGTAAAGCTTGAATGCTCTGCTTCTGCGGATATCCGCCCAGGCTTCTACACCTTCAGGAAACAAGGAAATCCACTTTTGAATTGTAATCTGCTCATTTTGCAGGGCTGTAGTTGCTCCAAATTTAATTGGTGCCGTTGAAACAGGCGGTGAATTCTGTGCGTCACCGGGAGCCACTGGTACAGCAGAGCTATTGATGTAGGCAGTGATAGCTGCTCCATCGGTAATGCCCCATTGTTGCATAGATTCAGTGATACCATTATTGTAATAGGTTTCAGCGGATCCTCCGCCCATGTTCCAACCTAAAAGCACACCTTCAGCACGTAAGAACCATCCTTCTGCAGATGCCATTACATTCGAAGGAGTTTCCATGGTTCCTGCTTTGGACTTATCCCAACGCGGTCCTTTATTGGAGTTATTGGCAGCTGAATTTAAAGGAAGCGCCATGTCGGCTGAATTCAAACCATTACGCAGACCATCATAAGCATTTGTTCCGGTGGCTTTTGTGAAGTATTCGGCAATGCGAGGATCATTATATCCTTTCAATACTGACTCCATAGTAGAACTCATACGGAATTCATTCCAGTCCATAACAGTCAGTCCATTGAAATCATCACCCTTCAGGGTTCTGAAAATCAAGGCATCCTGACTTGGGCTATCTTCCAAAACTCCACCTGTTGAAATGGCTTTTTCGCCTTCAGTCTTGGCCCTTGCAGCATCAACTTTTGATATACGAATGGCCAAGCGAAGTCTTAAGGTATTTGCGAAACGGATCCACTTGTTAACATCACCGCTGTAGATGAGATCGAATGACCCATAAGGTACTTTGCTCTTGTTGGCATTCAACGTAGTTACTGCTGCGTCCAGTTGCTTGAACATATCATCATAGATCTTATCCTGCGCATCATAGGCTACTCCACCAGTTGTAGGGTCAACCTCTTTACCAGCGTTGAAATAAGGCACAGGTCCCCAGGTGTCGGTAAGCCGATGGAACGTGTACACCCACATCACCTGAGCGATGGCAAATTCAGGAGTACTTGGATCATAGCCATCTTCACCCATCAGGGTTTGCAACTGAGGCACCACTTCACTGTAAATAGGGTTCCAGGCAGCACGAATCCAATCCATACGAATCACCAGGCGATCAGAAGGGAAATAAGTGGTTGTATTGGAAAAATACTGGCAATACTGATCGTGGAACAGGTTCTGAGCGATCTGGTAGTTCCAACCATTATTGGTAGCAGTTGATTGTGCTTTCGAAAACAAGAAAGGAAGCTGCGATGTCTCCAGTTTTGACAATGCATTCTTGTTGGTATTGATGTCGTCAAATTCAGAAGTACACGACACAACCAGAACAATGCTCGACAGAAGCAGGTAGCCTCCATACATTCTTAACAGGTTTGCTATTTTTTTCATATTAATTTTCATTCTATTTAAGTTTTATTACGCTTAGAAAGTTAACTGAACGTTGAATCCTAAACTACGGGTTGACGGAAGTGTTCCGTAAGAAATCCCCTGCCAGTTACCATTACCAAGCGACATATCTGGATCGAAAGCCATTTTACGCTTTGCCAATCCTGGAATCTCCAGTTTCGAATATCCTCTGTAAAGGAAAAACAAGTTGCGGGCTACGGCTGAAATCTTTACAGATTTGAACACAGAGTTGTCAGGAACAGGAACAGTATAACCTATTGACAATTCCCGAACTCTGAAATTGGTAGCATCATAGGTAAAGAATTCGGCAGTTCCATAACGTCCACCAGAAGCAGTAGTCCAGAAACCTTGTGAATTAATAGGCGTATTTACCTCTGCTCCAGCGGTTGTTTTTCCACCTAGTACCCAGCCACCTTCACGAAAATTGGCAGTAGCTTCTGGCGCACCACTAAAAGCAAGGAACATTTCGGTACCATCGACTACGGTACCACCAACACGTCCATCAATTAACAGGCGCAAAGAGAAATTGTTGTAGTTAAATGTATTTGTTAAGCCAAGAGTAGCCTTAGGGTTGAAGTTACCAATGTACATTTGTTCTCCTGAGGTAATAGAAGATAGGGGAAGACCGGTTGCTGTTACCAACGGAGTTCCTGATGTTGAGTGACTCGTCACTTTACCACTAGCATCAAGAACATCTGCTGTGTTTTTCCAGAAAAATCCTTGCATATCGCCATAGCTTCCGCCCTCTTTAACAATCGGTGTAGCAGAACGACCAAAACCACCTGCCAAGGTAAATTCCTTAGTTGTTTCGGTAAGTTCTATGATCTTATTGCGGTTCATACCCATGTTCAAGTTGATATCCCATTTCAGTTTACCTTCTCTGAGTGGAGTTCCGTTAATCACCAATTCAACACCCTGGTTCTGAATATTTCCAGCATTGATATATTTTCTGGCGAAACCTGTTGCAACTGGTACACTAACCTGCAGTAACTGGTTGAAAGAATTGCTCTTGTAATAGGTAAATTGTATACCTAATCTGTTTTCAATAAACTTGGCTTCAAGACCTAATTCAATGTTTTTAACAATTTCAGGCTTTAAGTTAGGAATGGCCTGTGTATCATCCCTGAAGATAAATCCATTTCTTCCACCTGGTGAATACCTATACGTATTAAAGCGCAACTGTGCACCTCCACCATTACCTACTTCTGCGTAGCTGGCATTCAATTTTAAGAATGAAATTGCATCAGGAATGGTAAATAAGTCAGAAAGTATAGCGGACAAACCTACTGATGGGTAGCTAAATGAGTAAGGGCTAGGCAATGTAGAACTCCAGTCATTTCTTAAACTTGCATCAAGGAAGATGGCTTCTTTGTACGCTAAGTTTACCTGTCCGAATACCGATTGGGTTTGTATGTGATAACCTCCTTCGCTGTATACCGGGTTGGTGGCGAAGTTCAAGCCAAACTTGTTGGTTACGTTCAAGCCATTGGCCGAGGTGTTTAATGAATAATATTTATTATCCTGAATAATGGCACCAACACGATAATCTATTTTGAGATCATCGGTCAACGTGTTTTTGCCTTCCAGCATGGTATCAAACCAGTATTGTTGAACATTAATTTCTGTTCTGTTAAAAGCACCACCTGCACCTGAAATACCTACTGTTCCATACTCATTTGACGGCAAACCTGCAGGCACTCCATTGAATTGTCTTGTGATTACATCAGTGTACTTATCCATATTGCCTCTGCCGCTCAGCTTCAACCAATCGGTAATAGAATATTCAGCAGACAAAAAGCCCATGATCCTGTTTCGTACTTCATCGGTTTTTGTGTTGTTGACAATCCAGTATGGGTTCTGATACAATGCCTTGTTAATTACAGGATAAGGGCCTTGTATTGGAACACCAAGATTATTAATGGATTGGTAATACGTTTCAGCATCACCAACGCTTACGTTGCGGGGAATTTGGTAAATCGTTAGTGTAGGGCTGAGAGCGGACTCACCGGTTTCATACTTGTTGTCCGTATTCTGAAGGATGTAATTTAACTTGGCATCTGTTCTTAATTTCTTACCGATCTGGTTAGAAACGCGTAAGTTAATAGAATGACGGGTTAAATCGTTTTTAGGGAGGATACCTTGAATACTGTTATTGGTGTAAGATAAATACGTCTGCATTTTGTCAGATCCACCGGAAATACCAATAGAGTTATTCAAAGAAACACCAGTTCTGAAAAAGTCTTTTACATTGTTTTCTTGTGCGGAGTAAGGCCGGGTTTCACCCATCCATGAATCTTTGGATGTTCCATCTAATTTAGCGCCCCAGCTTTCACCTGAATTTTTATTGTAGGCTCCTGAGTTTCCCTGACCATATTCATTTTGGAAATTGGGAAGGACAAATGGTCTTTCAGTGGTTACACCAGAGTTGATCGTTACAGAAACTCTGTCTTTAGCCCCTTTCTTCGTAGTGATCACGATTACTCCGTTACCTGCGGCACTACCATAAAGAGCAGCTGCAGACGCACCGCGAAGGATAGTCATGGATTCAATATCGTCCGGGTTAATGTTAGACGCACCGTCCGATCCTTGCAAACCTCCAAAGTCACTGGAAATGGTTCCATTAGTTCCGTTAGTGATTGGTACACCATCCACAACAATAAGGGCATTGTTACTCCCTTGGATAGAGCGGTTACCACGCAACACAATGCGGGCACCTGAGCCAGGACCGCCTGAACCTTGCGTGATCACTGCATTGGCAATTTTACCTTGCAATGAGTTTAGCACGTTGTTAGCGTCCCTTACTTCCACTAATTGTGCTGGCTTTACCTGTTGGGTTGCGTAAACCAGCGTTTTGGACTCTCGTGAGATACCCAAAGCAGTAACCACTACTTCGCTTAATTGAGTAGCGTCTTCAGCCAGGGACACATCTACCACGCTTTTTGCTTGAATAGCAACATCTTTGGTTACGTATCCAATAAAGGAAAAGACCAGGGTACCTGCAGATAAATCAGGAACATTCAACGTGTAAGAGCCATCTGCATCAGTGGCCGTTCCGGTACTTGTTCCTTTCAGCAAAACAGAAACTCCTGGCATTGGAGCCCCGTCTGATGCAGAAGTAACCTTGCCGGTTACCCTCTGCGCATACACTGACACACTAAGCAGCATGAACAGGCACGTGAGCTTAAGTAATCGTTTTTTCATAAATGATATTAAGTTGGGTTTATTTAGGAATCTCATGCAACTCTGCATGAAATATCGGGTAAACTAGCACTACTTTTAGTAAAAACAAAACAATATGTGGGAATTGTGTGCGCACACAGTTAATTTGTGTGCGAAAACAGCAAAACCTGAAAATTTAAATGACCCCCAAAAGCGTTCGAATTAAGGACATTGCCAAAATGGCCGGAGTTTCCGAAGGTACGGTAGACCGTGTTTTGCATAACCGGGGCAATGTTTCAGCCGATGCACTTACCAAAGTGAACGATGTTCTTAAAAAAATACACTATAAGCCCAATCTAATAGCCCGGTCCCTGGGGAGATCCAAAAATTTCAGGGTTTCGGTTTTAATACCACAACCAAAAACTGACCCTTACTGGGCAGAAGTAAATACCGGAATAATGCAGGCTGAAGGGGAATGGGAGCATTATGGGGTAATCATAGATCCCTATTTTTATGCACATGATGGGGAATTATCCCTGGAACTCATTGCCAACCGCGCAATGAAATCGAAGCCAGACGGAATGGTGATAGCGCCTATTTTTTACCCGCAGGCCTTGCATGTTTTCAGTAAGCTGCAAAAGTTGGAGTTACCCTATGTGCTATTTAATACCAACATTCCTGAGTCAAAGCCACTCAGTTTTATTGGTCAGGATTTAACACAAAGCGGAAAGTTGGCAGGTCAATTAATGAGTATCGGGGGCAAGGCGCAAGAAGAGATCATCATTCTCCATATGGGGGAAAATATTAAAGATTCTGTCTATCTGATGGAGAAGGAAAGGGGCTTCAGGGAATTTTACGAAAAGAACATCGATCATCCTTTTACTATTACCAGTATTAATCTGGAATCGGACGACAAGTCTTCAAAGAAAACGATAGAGGGGCTGCTCACGAATAAAAATATTACCGGATTATTTGTTTCTACTTCAAAATATGTTTCTACTGTAGCCCGAGTTTTACAAAGCTGTTCTCGCGATGACATTCGTCTTATTGGTTATGATATGCTTCCGGAGAATCTGAAATTCTTAAAAAATGGCTGGATCAGCTTTTTAATTAATCAAAATCCTAAACGCCAGGCTTTTCAGGGAATCAGCCATATGGCGAATCATTTAATATTTAATAAAGAAGTTCCCTGCACCGAACTCTTCCCGCTCGAAGTGATTACGCAGCAAAATGTAGATTCCTATATCGCATCAGGAATTCATTAGGAGAAAACCGCATGATTATACAAGCCAGAAGCCGATCCTATAAATTTTACAGCTAATCAGATTTGTAATTGATACTATTAACCTTCCATTAATCCCGAAGGGAATATTTAAGACCGAACCTAATTAACACCAACTATATTCTAAACCGCGAAATAATTGCCTTATGAAAAATTTCACCCTTATTCTCTTCCTGTTATTTGCCTTTGTAGGAGCGCAATCACAAACTGTTGATGTACTGATAAAGAATGGTCATGTCATCGATCCGAAAAATAAAATTGATGCGATCATGGATATCGCCATCATTAATAATAAAATTTCAGAAGTGGCTCCGAAAATAACCAAGGCAGCCAAGAAGACGGTTGATGCCACAGGCCTTTATGTAGTGCCGGGGCTTATTGATATTCATGGTCACCATTATTTTGGCACCGAACAGGACAAATATTTAAGTGATAGTTATTCCGCACTTCCACCGGATGGGTTCACCTTCCGCGCAGGGGTTACATCGGTAGTAGATGCTGGCGGTGCAGGATGGCGCAACTTCCAGGATTTTAAAGATCAGGCGTTCGCAAATTCTAAAACAAGAATGTTTGCCTTCCTTAATATAGTGGGTGCAGGCATGAGTGGTGGAGCTTATGAGCAAAACCCAGCGGACATGGATCCTAAATTAACCGCCATGGTAGCGAAGAAATTTCCAAATGAAATAGTAGGTATTAAGCTCGCTCATTATACGAGTTCAGAGTGGGCGCCTACGGAGCGTGCGGTTGAAGCTGGAAGATTGGCGAACATTCCTGTCATGATTGACTTTGGTGCTGCTGATCCTGTGCTATCATGGGATGTTTTACTACTTCAAAAGTTGAGACCAGGTGATATCGTAACGCATTGTTTTGGTCAAACCGATGGAAGAATGCACGTGGTTGATAATGGTAAAGTACAAGCCTATGCTATAGAAGGACAAAAGCGGGGAATCATCTTTGATGTCGGTCACGGTGGTGGAAGCTTTATGTTTTCGCAAGCGATTCCCGCATTGAAGCAAGGATTCAAACCAAACACTATAAGCACTGACCTTCATACAGGAAGCATGAACGGAGGAATGAAAGATATGTCTAATGTGATGTCAAAGCTCATGAACATTGGATTGACATTAAATGAAGTAATTGCCATGTCTACCTGGAGTCCTGCTCAGGTAATCAAAAGAACGGAACTAGGTCATCTTTCTGTAGGAGCATTGGCGGACGTTGCTTTGTTCAGCGTAGATAAGGGAACTTTTGGATTTGTTGATGTAGGTGGAAATAAAGTGATGGGAGATAAGAAACTCACGTGTCAACTTACTGTGATGGATGGCAATATTGTTTGGGATTTGAATGGATTGTCTGCACCACTCTATAAGTAAGTGTTTTGGTTATGATTAAAAGTGTAATCAGAATTATTGTATTGGTTAGCATTTCGCTTTTGGTTTTCAAGTATGGAGATAAGCTGCCACCCGGTGATGCCGATAATGGTGGGTTGGTTGTTCCCGATGGTTTTGAAGTGTTAGTAGTGGCAGACAGCACTGGTAGCGCACGTCATATGGCGGTAAGCGACAACGGTGATATTTATGTGAAACTAAGAGGAGGAAAACCGTATGGCATTGTTGCCTTGAGAGACGTAAATAAAGATGGCAAGGCAGACACCATAAAATATTTTGGAGATTATGAAGACAAGGGAGATTATGGCACCGCAATGCGTCTTCATCATGGGTACATGTATTTCAGTACAGCCGGTGAGGTGTACCGGATTAAATTTACTCCTGGCCAACTCATTCCCGATGGAAAAGTTGAAATGATTGTGGTGGACGATTATAAGAATGATGTACATCGTTATGAGCACATTGCCAAGCCAATCGCACTGGATGAAGCAGGAAACCTGTATGTTCAGTTTGGTTCCCCTGGTGACGTTTGTCAGAAATTGAATCGCATTCCGGGAGAACCGGGTGAATATCCTTGCTCGCAATTGGAAGAACATGGCGGCATCTGGAAGTTTAGTGCCAGCAAAATCGGTCAAACGCAACACAAGGAAGGAGTAAGGTACGCTACCGGTATCCGTAGCATCGTGGCGATGGACTGGAATAAGTCAGACAATACACTTTATGTGGCTGCACATGGAAGAGATGACTTGAATTCACGAAATGCAAATCTTTACACACGGTGGCAAAGTGCCATCTATCCGGCAGAGGAATTCTTACGCGTGGAGGAAGGAGCTAATGGAGGCTGGCCGTATTTTTATTACGATCAGGATCAAGGAAAACGAGTATTAAATCCGGAATACCTCGATGCGGGAATACCGGAAACTAAAGGAGCGGAGTACTTACAACCCCTGATGGCATTTCCAGCACACTGGGCACCCAACGATTTATTCTTCTATACCGGTGATCAGTTTCCGGAGCGTTATAAAAATGGTGCCTTCATCGCCTTCCATGGCTCCACTAACCGTGCTCCTTACCCACAAGCTGGATACTTTGTTGCCTTCATTCCATTTGAGAATGGCAAACCAAAAGGAACGTGGGAAGTTTTTGCGGATGGCTTTGTAGGCGAAACTCCTGTGATTGACGTGAGTGATGCTCCCTATCGGCCAATGGCGATTGCTATGGGGCCTGATGGATCGCTCTACCTTTCGGAAACGGTAAAGGGAAAAATCTGGCGCGTGATGTTTAAAGGAAGCAAAAGTAATTTTGGTGAAGCGAACCTGGCAAGAATGGAGAAACGAAAAGAACTGCCTCACATTAAAAAACCGGATGAACAAAACGACAATTTGCAAAAAGGAATGGTGACGGGTGGCGAGAAAATCTATGGTACCTATTGTGCTCCTTGTCATCAACGAAACGGTAAAGGTGCTGAGGGCAGATTCCCTCCTTTAGTGGATGCCACCTGGGTGAAGGGAGATAAAGCAAAACTCATTAATGTATTGCTGAACGGATTGCAAGGTAATATCGATGTGAATGGTGTAGGATATAATGGTGTAATGCCAAAGCATGCTTTCCTTACGGATGAAGAGATTGCAGGAGTACTCACCTACGTGCGGCAGAAATTCGGAAATAAAGAGGATGAAATTAAAGCTGGTGAAGTTGGTGAACTTCGTAAGAAAGTTGCCCCATAGCTTTATAAGAGATTAATAACTGGACTTACGCAATAAGACCTTTATGTTTGTGAAACTTAGTGTCATAGTGCCTTTGTAGCTTAATTTTCTAAGATTATTCGGTACTAATTCACCAATGCATTAAGAGTTCCCTAAGATTGCGTTAGTCCAGTTAATAAGTTCAAATTCATTAAGCATTAAAAAGATATGACAAAACGCAGGGACGTATTAAAAGGGTTGATCACTTTACCAATGGTAGGAGTGGCTTCAAGTGAATTATTGGCTAGCCCGGAAAAGTCAAAAGAAAAAGATTTCGATCGTGATTACTTTAAGGAACTGGGTGTGCGCACATTTATTAATGCTGCCGGAACCTATACCGCATTGACTGCTTCTCTTCCACATCCGGAAGTAATTAAAGCGATTAATTACTCCGCTTTGCAATTTGCAAAACTGGAAGAATTACAGGATCGGGTAGGTGAGCGACTGGCCGAGTTACTTAAATGTGAGAGTGCGATGGTAACCTCAGGTGCATTTTCAGCCATTACATTAGGAACAGCGGGTGTCATTACGGGTGTTGATTCCGCTAAAGCGGATCGGATACCAACGGATATGACGGGTTTGAAAACAGAAGTGATTGTTCAAAAAAAACATCGTGTAGGATATGACCATGCGTTGCGAAATTGCGGTATAAAAATCGTGGAAGTAGAAACGAGAAAAGAACTGGAAGCAGCGATCAATGAAAAGACAGCCATGCTTTGGTTTTTAAATTCCAATAACCTGGAAGGCCAGATTAAAGACGTGGAGTTTGTGGAGGTTGCAAAAAAATATAAAATCCCTACGATGAATGATTGCGCGGCTGACGTTCCTCCCGTAGAAAATCTATGGAAGTATACGCAGATGGGATTTGACCTCGTCTGTTTTTCAGGCGGCAAAGGGATACGCGGTCCACAAAGTGCAGGACTTTTATTAGGCAGAAAAGATTTCATCCAGGCAGCTCGTAAAAATGCGCCACCGAATGGCGCAACAGTAGGCCGTGGAATGAAAGTAAACAAAGAGGAAATTCTTGGAATGCTGGTAGCCATTGAAGTGTATTTGTCAAGGGATCATAAAGCAGATTGGATGTTATGGGAAAAGCAAACCAAAATGATTGGTGAGGCTGCTGCCACTGTTGCAGGTGTTACCCCTGAATATCATGTACCTCCTGTTGCTAACCACGTTCCTTCTTTGCGTTTGCGTTGGGATAACAAGAAAGTAAAAATCACACCTGAACAGGCGCGCGATGCATTACGTATGGGTCATCCATCAATTGAAACTATGGGAGGATCAGAATCCGTTGATATCACAACCTGGATGATGATTCCCGGTGAAGAGCGGGTTGTGGCTAGTCGTATAAAGGAAATATTGCAGAAGGCTTCTGCTTGATAATTTTTCATCTCAGGTCCGCCATCCTAAAAAATAAAAATATGAAGCGCAGGGAATTAATAAAGAAATTATCATTAACGCCACTTGCCGGTGGACTTCTGTCCGGTGCACCTTTTGAATCCTTAAACGCTGCTCCGCTTTCTTCCAAACGGGATTTATTTAAGGAACTGGGCCTTCGCACATTCATCAATGCCGCGGGTAATTATACTACCATGACAGCTTCATTAATGCCCGATGACGTGACCGATGCAATTAAGAGCATCTCCAAGGAATTTGTCATGCTGGATGAGGTTCAGGATAAAGTAGGACAAAAGATTGCCGCATTGTGTCATGCCGAAGCTGCTATAGTTACAGCGGGCTGCTGGTCTGCACTGGTGTTGGGCACAGCCGGAGTATTGACGGGTACTGATCCAAAAAAAGTAGCACAACTTCCTAAACTGGAAGGTACAGGCATGAAGTCGGAAGTGATCATTCAAAAGACTCACATCAACGGATATCATCATGCGCTAACGAATACAGGAGCTACTGTTGTCTCCGTTGAAACACTGGAAGAAGCGGAACGTGCTATCAATGACAAGACGGCAATGATGTGGTTTCTTAATCGCGAAGCTCCGGTTGGTAAAATTCAACATCAGCCATGGTTAGACCTGGCGAAGAAACACAACATTCCTACCATGATTGACATGGCCGCGGATGTTCCACCCGTTGAAAATCTTTGGAAGTATAATGATATGGGTTTTGATCTCGTTTGCATCTCCGGAGGCAAGGCGATGTGCGGTCCTCAAAGCACTGGAATTCTTATGGGCAAAAAAGATCTTATTGCTGCAGCCCGATTAAATGGACCTCCGGGAGGAGGAAATATTGGTCGGGGAATGAAAGTGAATAAGGAAGAAATGATTGGCCTGTATGTAGCCCTGGATAGTTATATTAAAAGAGACCATGCACTGGATTGGAAAACGTGGGAAGCTCAAATTGATGTGATCAAAAATGCGGTAAAGGATATCAAAGGCGTAACGACCGAAGTAATCATTCCTCCCGTAGCCAATCATACACCTTCGTTAGAGATTAGATGGGAGAAGTCCAAAGTAAAGACAGTGCGTGACGATCTTGTGAAGAACTTACGCAGTGGAAGTCCTTCTATTGAAGTTATTGGCTGGGAAAAAGAAGACAGTATTCGTGTCACCGTCTTCATGCTCAAAGCAGGCCAGGAAAAGATAGTTGCCAAGCGAATTCAAGAAGAGCTCATAAAGGGTTCAGCCTGATGTTAATCTCAACACATGAATAATTTTCATCCATTATGATTAAATCTTTATTATTACTTATCATGACCATGGGAACACTAGCTACCACTGATCCGATCAAATCTTATACTGTTAAGAATATCGGGGATAAAGAAATTAACATCAATGGAAAAGGGGATAATCAATTATGGGATAACGCAATTGAACTCACCGATTTTATTTTTCCTTGGGAAAATGAAACCCCTTCTTTTACTTCATTCAAGGCATTGCATGCTAAGGATTGGCTTTACCTTTTATACAAGGTGAAAGACGACAACATCAATGTGCTGGTCAAAACCAATGAAAAGTCAGAAGTAGTTTCTTCCGATCGCGTAGAGATATTCTTTCGAAAGGATGAAAAGATGTTGCCTTACTATGGACTTGAATTAGATCCGAACGGAAGAGTATTTGATTATGAGGCAAAGTATCACCGGAAATTTGAATCGAAGTGGTCCTGGCCCGCAGGTCAACTGATTGTAAAGGCAAATAAGGTAGCCGATGGTTATACCGTGGAAGTGGCGATCAGCAAGAAATCATTAAAACAACTTGAGCTGTTGAAAGGTAATATTATTGAGGCGGGGGTTTACCGTGGCGATTGCGTTGAGATCACACCGGATAATTCAAAGATTAAATGGATAAGTTGGGTAAAGCCGGATTCTCCAACACCCAATTTCCACATCCCATCTTCATTTGGAATCTTAAAGCTGGAATAGATACCCTGCGGTGTCTGTGTGGTTTAAATTCCACTAGGCAGTTGTGGCAACTTCTTCAACGCGTTGATACTTCATTACGGTATAAAAGAAAACCGTGAAAAAAAGAGCAACTCCGAAAATGCAGAATGTTATCATATGCGTTAAAAATTTAATCCGATACAAAGGTTGAGATTCTTGGAGAATGAAGGCATAAATTCTTGGGGTCTAACCTACTGACGTACTTTCTTATATATATTTTCGTTCCATTGATTATTTTAATGGAAATTTTTGGTATCAGAAACATGAAAAATGGTCTGATTAATAGCGGTTTACAGCTATATTGCCGGTTCTAAATGATATGTATACTACCATGAAGATTCGCTTGCTGAATGTAATATTTCTCTTTTTAGTTGCTATTCCCTCATTTTCGCAGTCGCTGGAACTTAAAAGTTTCCCCAATGACTGGTTTTTAAAGGACCCCGAAGAGGATAGCGTAATGGGTGTGAGCGCAGAAAGGGCATATCAAACGCTGTTGAAGGATCAGCCTTCACGTTCTGTAATCGTGGCGGTGATCGATTCTGGAATCGACATTGACCATGAAGACCTCAAAGGAGTAATATGGGTCAATGAAAAAGAAATTCCCGGTAATGGTATTGACGATGATAAAAACGGATATATCGATGATATACACGGATGGAATTTTATTGGAGGAAAGGACGGGAATGTGGACGCTGATACGTACGAACTCACCCGTGAATACATCCGGTTGAAACACAAATATGAAAATGCGGACGCAAACAAACTTTCCAAAAAGCAAAGACAGGAGTTTGAAAGTTACACTAAGATAAAAGACAAGTTTGAAAAACTGAAAGCGAAAAACGAGCAACAGTATAAGTTGTACTCCAATATGTACAGAAGTATCACCTATAGCATCGATACGATGAAAGCAATGCTTAAGGTTGAGAAAATTACTCCTGAAGACGTTAAGAATTTCAATACGAATGATCCGGGCCTTTTGTTCGCTAAAGGTTTCTTATTAAGCATGTACAGAAACATGGGTGAAGATGCCGACCTGGACGAATACCTGGCCGACTTGAAAGAAGCAGTGGATTATTACTCTCCCATTGTGAATTATGGATACAATGAAAGCTATGATTCACGCACCATTGTAGGTGATAACATTAACAATCTGCAGGAGAGTCATTATGGAAATAATGATGTAAAAGGACCCGATCCTGAGCATGGAACACACGTGGCTGGTATTATTGCTGCGGATCGTAAGAATGAAATTGGTATAAAGGGAATAGCGGACAATGTAAAAATCATGGTGGTGCGTGCCGTGCCTAATGGTGATGAGCGCGACAAAGATGTGGCCAATGCCATTATTTATGCTGTCAATAATGGCGCAAAGGTTATCAACATGAGTTTTGGTAAATCCATATCACCGAATAAAGAAGCGGTCGATAAGGCAGTACGGTATGCAGAGCAGAAAGGAGTACTTCTTATTCATGCCGCTGGCAATGATGCGGAAGATATTGACGAAGAAAAGAATTTCCCATCTAAGTATTATCAGGATGGAAAGGAAGCAAAGAACTGGATAGAGGTAGGCGCTTCGTCCGCAGGGGCAGATAATAGCTTTGTAGGTAGTTTTTCCAACTACGGAAAAAAAACGGTTTCACTTTTTGCTCCCGGTGTTGAAATCTATTCTACCGTGCCGGGTAACAAGTATAAAAACATGGATGGAACAAGTATGGCTAGCCCCAGTGCGGTCGGTGTTGCTGCCTTATTGATGTCTTACTTTCCGGAGCTTTCTGCCTTGCAAGTGAAAGATATCCTGATGAAGTCAACGCGGAAATTCGATAATCTTAAGGTGCAAAAACCAGGTGGAGGTAATGTTGAGTTCAGTCAACTCAGTGCTTCCGGAGGTTTGGTGAATGCCTATCAGGCGGTGAAGATGGCACAGTCGATGAAGAGCACAAAGATTGAGAGATAATCAAATCAGATCTTCGCTGCCCTTAATCTCAAACTGTTGCTTACCACCGATACCGAACTTAACGCCATAGCAGCACCGGCAATCATCGGGTCAAGTAAAAATCCGTTGATGGGGTAGAGCAATCCGGCAGCAATGGGAATTCCAATGACATTGTAAATAAAAGCCCAGAATAAATTCTGTCGAATGCCACGCACTGTTTTGGTAGAGAGATTCAGTGCCTTGGGTATGGATTGAAGATCGGAGGTAATTAAAACCATTTTGGCAACATCCATGGCAATGTCTGATCCTTTGCCCATCGCAATGCTTACATCAGCTTGGGCTAACGCGTGCGAATCATTAATGCCATCGCCCACCATGGCTACAATTTTACCTTCGCTTTGTAATTGTTTTACAAACGCTGCTTTGTCAGCAGGAAGCACTTCACCCCTGAAATGATTCACGCCAACTTGTTTTGCTACGGCCTGGGCGGTATGCAGATTGTCACCAGTAAGCAAATAGACTTCTATTCCTTTTTTTTGTAAGGCTTCAACGGCAGCTTTGGAGGAGGCTTTGATTTTATCTGCAATCGCCACCACGGCCAACACATTTTTATGGTTACTGAAATAAATTACCGTCTTTGCTTCGGCTTGCCATTCATCGGCCAAAGCAGAAATAGTTTCTGATACGGCACTATTTTTCTCTTCCATCAGTTTTCTGTTACCAATGAAGAATGGCGTATTGTTATACAGTACTGAAGCACCTCTCCCTGTAATACTTTCAAATGAAGTAACAGGCACCAATGCCGCAGCCTGATCTTTAAGATGAATAGCAACCGCTTGCGCAAGGGGATGTTCAGATTGAATTTCCATACTGTACATCACATCCCGATATTTTTCCGAAGTGTTTTCTTCCCAATGAAGGTTGGTGACCACCGGTTTACCTTCTGTGATGGTGCCGGTCTTATCAAGAATGATCGCATTGACTTTATGAGCGAGTTCTAAACTTTCAGCATCTTTAATCAGAATATTGTTCTCCGCTCCTTTTCCAACACTCACCATGATGGCAGTAGGAGTGGCCAGGCCCAGCGCACACGGGCAAGCGATTACTAACACCGTGATTGAAGTAAGTAAAGCATGCGTGAATGCATCTTCGCCCCCTGCTAACATCCAGATAATAAAAGTGAGGATGGAGATACCAATCACGATGGGCACAAATATCCCTGCGATTTTATCGACCAGCTTTTGCACAGGGGCTTTGCTGCCTTGCGCTTCCTGCACCATTTTGATGATGTGGGCAAGGATGGTATCGCCACCCACTTTTTGTGCTTCAAATTGAAAGCTTCCTTTTTGATTGATTGTGCCCGCAAATACTTTTTTACCGGCATCTTTTTCTACTGCGATGGGTTCACCCGAGATCATACTTTCATCCACAAAGGATGCCCCAGAGGTAACGATACCATCAACCGGAATTTTTTCGCCTGGGCGAACAAGAATAATATTGCCTACTTTAACCGAAGCAATGGATAGTTCTTGCTCAACACCATTAATCAACACGCGCACTGTTTTAGGTTGAAGCCCCATTAGCTTTTTTATTGCGCTCGAGGTTTTTGATTTGGCTCGCTCTTCAAGCAGTTTTCCCAGTGAGATAAAAACAATCACTACGGCCGCAGCTTCATAATACACATGCGGATGTATCCCTCGTGCATGCCAGAACTCCGGAAAGAAGGTATTAAACACACTAAACAAAAATGCAATGCCGGTGGAGAGGGCGACCAGCGTATCCATGTTTGCTTTGCCATGACGAGCTTGTTTGAAAGCATGAATGAAAAAATTTCTACCAAAGTAAAATACGACTGGTGCAGTAAGCATCATGGAGATGTAATTACCGTAAGGGATATCCATGAAAAACATTCCAAGAATCACGACAGGAACCGCGAGGAGAGCCGACCATATGGTGCGTTGCTTTACTTCTTCATAATTTCTTTGCTGTGATTCTTCTTGGACGGCATGAGGATCTTCTGCATCCACGACTAAATCATATCCGATGGAGCGCACTGCATTTTGTAAATCCAAAGGCGTGGCTTCCGATTTGTCGTAGTCTACCCACGCAGATTGGTTGGCATAGTTTACGCCCGCGTCAAGTACACCTTTAGTTGCCTTCAGCATGGATTCAACGCTTACGGCACAGGCAGCACACGTCATTTCCAACACTGGAAACGTTTGATGTGTTTGGTTATGACGCTTTGTTATTGTTTTTATCGAGGTGGACATAATTTTCTGGCTTATCAAGAACCAGTATGCAAGTATACTCTCATTAACACGGTTCGGTTTTATATAATTCACGATTTGATTTACATCCTGGACTTACTCAAAAACACATTGTCATTGTGAACCTTGGTGTCTTAGAGCCCTTGTGGCTATAATTTTCAAGGATTATTCTGCCACCAAGTCACTAAGACACTAAGAATTCACCAG
>JAYVTB010000141.1:0-19432 GCA_043774805.1 Cyclobacteriaceae bacterium
CCTCAGACTTAAGCAGTTTTACAGTATAGCGTATCATTTGTAAATGGGTTTTACAAATATAACAATATTACGTCATATTATACTTAACTTAACACTAGTCCTCCGAAACCAACGATAGCCACTTTTTGTCCCTTGGCTACCTTCCAATGACGCAGAGGTGAATACGTGGTGATACCCGCGCACAACAAGGGAGCAACGGCCTTTAACGGAAGCTTGTCTGAAATCCTCAACGTATACTTTTCATCCACTACAACACAATTGGAATAACCACCATAAGTCGGTGTCGTCTTATCCATTTGATAGCTGTTGTAGGTGCCCGCCATTCCCTTTTCACAATACTGTTCGTTGCCCGCCTGGCAGCTGGGACAAGTCCTGCATGAATCTACAAAGCAGCCCACTCCGGCAATATCCCCAACCTTAAAGCTCATTACCTGCTCTCCCACTTTAGATATCTTTCCAATAATCTCGTGACCAGGCACCATAGGATAGATCGCCCCGCCCCATTCGTCACGCACCTGGTGAAGATCAGAATGACATACGCCACAATATTGAATATCAATCAACACATCATGCGGCCCCACTTCCCTGCGTTGGAAATTAAAAGGAGCCAACTGTGATTGAGCACTCTGCGCTGCATAACCCTTCGAAGAAATCATAATAGCTTGTTCATTTTGTAAGTCTCAAATTTGACAGTATTATTAGTCTGTTCAAACAAAAGGTGCCAACTTAAGCTGACTTTAATGCCTATCATCATGAAGATCCTTTACACACTTATCGCATTGATTTTCTGTTCGAGTTCTTCAAGCGCACAACAGCTCCAGAATAGCTACGCACTGGTCAATGTGAATCTCTTTAATGGTTATGAAAACAAAATTCACCCTGCATCAATCATTTATGTAAAGGGTGGAAAAGTGGAAAGAATTGGCAAGCAAGGCGATCCCATTTCCAAAGAGTATGAGGTCATTGATGGAATGGGCTATTACCTGATTCCTGGGATGATTGATGCCCACACTCATCTTGATAACCTCGATGCTGCAAAACGGGTGCTTGAAACCGGTGTAACTACCGTGCGTACAGCCGGGGTTGCTGCTTATCAGGATGTTGCTTTGATGGAACTTGCCAAAAGTGGAAGGATAGCCGGACCCGATGTGGTGCCTGCAGGTGTGTATGTTTCGCCCAACCTGGAAGAAACCATTCTGGCCGACACCCGACTCGCCTCTTTGATAAACGGAGTGCGAACGGACGAAGAGTTAAAGTTACTGGTCAATGTTAACATCGATAGGGGTGCCAAAGTAATCAAGACCCGCGGAACGGAAAGAGCTGGTCGACCAGACACAGATCCGCGTGAACAAGTATATACTGAGCAACAAATCAGCGTGATCGTTCAGGAAGCAGGTAAAAGAGGTGTTCCGGTTATGATCCACGCCCATGGCGATGAAGGTGCGCGTGCTGCTGTAAAGGCCGGAGCCAAAAGTATTGAACACGGCACCTTTCTAACGGATGAAACCTTAGCGCTCATGAAGCAGAAGGGCACTTTCCTTGTTCCGACTTATATTACTCTTGAAGACCTTACGCAACCCGGTGGAGATTATACCGGATCGGTGTTGGAACTGCGGGGAAAATTCATGATGCCACAAGCCGAAGAGGTATTTCGAAAAGCACACGAGCTGGGAATAAAAATCGTGACGGGTGCCGACAACAACTATACGCCCAACTCTACGAGCCGGATATCCCTGGAATGTCAGCACTTTGTGCGCATGGGCATGAGCAACTTTGAAGCGATACAATCTGCTACAGTCCTGGCCGCTGAACTCCTTGGCGTAGATAAAACTACTGGTCGAATTGATAAGGGCTATGATGCTGATTTAGTGTTGATTCCGGGTAATCCGTTAGAAGAGATCCGATACCTTCAGGACGCGTTGTTGGTGATGAGCAACGGGCAAATTGCATTGAAAAGAATCCCCTTCGGAAAATAATTCTTCAGGAATTTTCAAGCAACATGAAACCTTTATCGTAATATTACGATTATATACACGCATGGGACTTTCCAAGACGGAAGAATTTACAAAGACTCAAAATGAGATTGCCTCACTGGCGAAAGCATTGGGGCATCCCGCCCGGGTTGCCATTCTTCAATATCTTGCAGAACGTAAAACGTGCGTGTGCGGTGATATTGTTAACGAGCTCCCACTCTCCCAATCCACCGTATCACAACACCTGAAAGAGTTAAAGAAAGTAGGCCTAATTAAAGGAGATATAGAAGGCCCTACCGTATGCTATTGTGTTGATGTCAAAATGCTGACCAAAGCACGGAAACTATTATCAGACTTATTTCAGGAAGTACACGAGAGTTGTTGCTAAAAAAATTTGACTTTATTAATCGCAATATTACGATCACTAACCATCAAGCATATGACCACTTCAGAAGAACTTAAACAAATTGTAAAAGAAAAGTACAGCGAGATCGCTGAACAAAGTAAGGAACAAAATGAAACCAGCTGCTGCGGTGGTACCTGTGGTTGTACAACCATAGATGAAGCCATCATGGCAGAAGATTACTCCACGTTAACCGGCTATGCGGCCGATGCTGATTTAGGACTAGGCTGCGGTCTCCCAACACAACATGCCAAAATGAAAGAAGGCGATGTTGTAATCGATCTTGGGTCCGGAGCTGGCAATGATGCCTTTGTGGCCAGAGCCGTGGTCGGTGCCAGCGGCAAGGTAATTGGCGTTGACTTCACCGAAAAGATGATTGATAAGGCCCGCAAAAATGCTGAAAAACTAGGTTATAACAATGTAGAATTCCGCTACGGAGATATCGAAAAACTTCCGGTTACGGCCAATGTTGCCGATGTCGTAGTCAGCAACTGTGTGATGAATCTCGTTCCCGATAAACAAAAAGCATTTACAGAAACATTCCGTGTGCTGAAGCCAGGAGGTCACTTTAGTATTTCCGACATCGTATTGGTAGGCGATCTTCCCGAAGGTCTGAGAAAGAATGCAGAAATGTATGCCGGCTGCATTTCCGGTGCCATCCAAAAAACTGAGTACCTGCAAATCATCAAAGACGCGGGCTTCCACAACATTGAAGTTCAGAAAAACAAGAAGATCCACTTGCCCGAAGAAATACTGTCTGTCTACTTGAGTGAAGCTGAAATGCAGAGCGTAAAGAAGAATGAATTAGGAATATTCAGCATCACGGTATATGCCGAAAAACCGACCCTGACAAAAACTGAAAAGGAACAGGCAAAAGCGGTTTGCTGTGGAGCTGACTCCGCTTGTTGTTAATTAAATTTTAATACTATTCTGCTCCATTAATCAAAGAAGGTTATAAACTTTACGTACCAATTCGTACGCGATGAGAGAATTCATCACCCAACAGGTTATTAAAGCAAAGAGGGAACTTGATTCGCTGCGAGGTTTTCTTCGTATCAACCAACTTCCAGCTGATGATTTGAAATTAGACGATAGCCTCTACTTGACGTACTATGATTCCAATGAAGAGTTGGTGGGATCGGGCGGTCTTGAGTTTTATGGTGACAAAACGTTACTCCGCTCACTTGCCGTAAATCAGACCATGCGCAGTCAATCGTTGGGAAAGCAAATTGTGGAAGATCTTATTCAGCAAGTAAAAGCAAATGGCAAAAAGGAAATTTATCTGTTAACAACAACGGCTTATTATTTCTTTCTCAAATTCGGTTTCAAAGAGGTCAGTCGTGATGAGGTGCCGGAAGAGGTAAAGTCATCAACGGAATTTTCGCAGGTATGTCCGGCTTCGGCACATGTTATGAGACTAGCCGTTAACTAACAGGTGTTCGATATATTTTAAGTCGGCTTTAGTAAGGCCTCGTGTGCACAGTAAGCATTTAGTTTTAACTTTGAGTTTACTTTGCACTCCATGAAGATCAATAAGTACTTCGTAATCGATTTCGATAGCACATTTACCAAAGTTGAAGCCTTTGACGCTCTTGCCGAAATATCACTGAAAGATCATCCTGAACTGGAAGAAAGAAAGAAGCAGATAGCTGAAATCACCAACCAGGGCATGGATGGTTCAATTTCCTTCCGGGAGTCATTAGAAAAAAGAGTAAAGTTGCTTTCCCCTACCCGCAGGCATCTGGATGAGTTGGTGATCGTGCTTAAAAAGCTGGTGTCGGAATCGTTTAAAAGAAACAAGGAATTCTTTCAGACCTACACTGACAATATCTACATCATATCAAACGGCTTTCATGCGTTCATTGACCCGATCGTAACAGAATACGGTGTAAAGCCAGAAAATATTCTGGCCAATCGTTTTCATTTTGATGAGCAAGGTAATGTCACGGGTTTTGATACCAACAATCCCCTATCGGCCAACAATGGAAAGGTAGAGCAATTAAAACGACTCAATCTTCCCGGTGATGTATATGTGATTGGTGATGGCTACACTGACTATGAAATAAAACATGCCGGCCTTGCCAATAAATTTTTTGCATTCACGGAGAATGTGGAACGTGAAAAGGTATTGAACAAAGCCGACCATATTACCCCAAGCCTGGATGAATTCCTTTATTTGAATAAACTAAATACCGTGATCTCTTATCCGAAAAACAGAATCAATGTACTCTTGCTTGAAAATGTGCATCCCCATGCTGTGGACGCATTTAAAGCAGAAGGGTTTAATGTAGAAGTTTATCCAGCCGGCCTGGATGAAGATGAGTTGTGCGAAAAAATAAAGAATGTTGCCGTATTGGGTATCCGATCAAAGACCATGGTTACCGCACGCGTTCTTGAACATGCCACTCGCCTGATGACGATAGGTGCGTTTTGTATCGGCACTAATCAAATTGATTTGAAGGAGGCCACACAAAGAGGCATAGCTGTATTCAACGCTCCCTACAGCAACACAAGATCAGTCGTTGAATTAGTGATTGGTCAAATTATCATTCTCATTCGTAAGATTGCCGATAAGTCGGCCGCCATGCATCTTGGTAAATGGGATAAGTCAGCCACGGGCAGTTTTGAAATACGGGGAAAGAAGCTGGGGATTTTAGGATACGGTAACATTGGCTCCCAACTTTCTGTCTTGGCCGAATCGATGGGAATGAAGGTATTCTACTACGATCGTGAAGAAAAACTGGCGTTGGGTAATGCGACCAAGTGTAAATCATTGCAAGAGCTATTGGAAACAGTGGATATTGTTTCATTGCATATTGATGGCCGCAAGGAAAACACTAACCTGATTTCCAATCGCGAATTCGGCTGGATGAAAAAGGGTGTCATCTTTCTGAACCTGAGCCGTGGTCATGTAGTTGACATCGCGGCTCTGAAAGAAAATGTCTTAGCTGGAAAAGTAGCCGGTTGCTCCATTGACGTTTTCCCTCATGAACCTAAAAGTAACAATGAAGAATTCAAATCTGAACTCCGCGGATTACCAAATACATTGCTTACTCCTCACATTGGTGGCAGTACGCTGGAGGCGCAGGAAAACATCGCACAATTTGTATCGGGCAAATTCCTGGAATACATCAACAATGGTAGCACCAGCATTAGTGTAAACTTCCCCAACCTGACGTTGCCTACGCTGGAGAACGCACATCGCTTAATTCATCTCCACAGTAATGTCCCTGGCATTCTTGCAAAAATAAATCTTATTCTTGCTTCCAACGGAATCAACATCGTAGGACAGTATTTAAAGACCAACGAACAAATTGGCTATGTGATCACGGACATCAATAAGGAATACAATAAAGATGTTATTAAAGAATTGCGCTCGATTGAACACACCATCAAATTCAGGGTGCTGTATTAACAGCAGATAAAAATAAAACCCACTGAATTTGGTGGTGGTTTCTGAACCCCATAAAGACAAGTTTTGAGCTGTTCCAAGGTCGCAACCTTCCACTGTTAACCTGCTTTTAGGGCGAGGTCCGCCAAATAGCGGATGAGGCCTGATTTTGTCCTGAAACTTAACTCGGTATTGTTATAATTGTTAGGTTCAGCAAACGTGTCCCAAATTCATGTGGGAATTATTTATACAAACTTAGACAAATGTTGATTGTTGTAGGCGTTGATTAAATACTATTTTTTTAGTAAGAATGAGCGAAGAACTTTGCTGACTGATGGTTAAGAAATAGCTTTGTTCTTTATGTTTTTTCAACCTGCTATCTATTTATAGAACGATGAAAGGAATAGTCAATTTCACACCAGGTCCATCACAAATCTATTTTACCGTTGAAGATCACGTGCGCGCTGCATTCCGTGAGGGTATTTTATCGCTGTCGCACCGAACCAAGGAGTTTGAACGTATTTCTAAACAAGCTACTGATGGAGTGAAAGAGCTCTTGGGCATACCGGTCGATTTTCACGTGTTCTTCACCTCCTCCGCTACCGAAATATGGGAACGATCAATACAAAATCTGGTGGCCGCCAAGTCATTGCATTTTGTAAATGGTGCGTTTTCAAAAAGATATTGTGAAATCGCTACTCAACTTGGAAAGTCACCTGTCAAAATTGAGGTTCCAATAGGTGGCGGATTCCCGAATAAGATCAATCATGAAGAAGGTGTAGAACTGATTGCTCTAACTCATAATGAAACAAGTACGGGTGTTTCATTACCAATGAGTTTTATTAATCAATTCCGGGATCAATATCCAACGGCTCTCATAGCGGTGGATGCAGTATCCTCCCTACCCTATCCGCAGTTTGATTTTTCCAAGATTGATTCTCTATTCTTCTCCATTCAAAAAGGGTTTGGCTTGCCTGCAGGGTTGGGAGTATGGATTGTCAATGACCGATGTATTGCTAAATCAGAAGAGCTTCAGTCGAAGGGGGCATCGATAGGTTCCTATCATAATCTGCCTACCCTCTTGCAGTTGGCAAGGAAAAATCAAACACCGGAAACACCTAATGTGCTGGCAATCTATTTACTGGGAAAAGTGATCGAAGACTTTCTGCGAAGGGGGATTCAGATCATCCGGAAGGAAACAGAATATAAAGCGGCAATTTTATATCAGGCATTTTCGCAACATGCCTATGCTTCTCCGTTTGTGAGCGATCTGGCGCAAAGGTCTACCACTGTTATTGTTGCACAAACCGGTGAACACACGAAAGCGATTACCCAACATCTTGCCACCATGGGCATGCAGGCAGGCGATGGATATGGTGATAAAAAAGCAACACAATTACGCTTTGCTAATTTTCCAGCTCACTCCAAAGAACAATTTGAAAAGCTGGTAGATGAACTGGAGAAATTCAAGTAAGTATTAAACCTTTTACCTTGGTTAAGGTCTAAAGCAAGACTTTAAAAGCTTTGGAAGATCAGGAACTCCTACTTAAGATCAAGAATCCCGAAACACGGAGCTACGGATTTAATATGCTCGTTCGCACTTATCAGAAGCGGGTATATTGGCATGTTCGCAAAATGGTGATTGATCACGATGATGCAGATGATATTACTCAAGAAGTCTTCATTAAAATTCATAAGGCCATCGGCAGCTTTCGGGAGGATGCTCAGTTATTTACCTGGATATACCGCATTGCCACTAACGAGTGCCTGAACTTTCTCAACAAGAAAAGAAGACGATTCTTTCTTCCCATTGAAAATATCGGTGCTCAGCTATCCGCTAAAATTGACTCATCCGATATGATTTCCGGTGACGAAATCCAGAAAAAGCTTCAAAAAGCCATACTACAACTTCCTGACAAGCAAAGACTTGTATTTAATATGAAGTATTTTGAGGACCTTTCCTATGAAGACATTTCAGAAATAACCAACACCAGTGTGGGAGCTTTGAAGGCCAGTTATCACCATGCTGTAAAGAAAATTGAAGTTTATTTAACCGCGTGATTAAACTTTTATTGCTTAACACTGTCTTAGAAACAAAATGAAAAAGCTGGACGAACTATCAAAAGAAAACATTTTTAAGGTACCCGATGGGTACTTTGAGGAGTTGCCCGGAATACTCCAGGCAAGGGTAGCCAAGCCACAACCTAAAGTCTGGTTTGCTCCTTCATGGAAGTTCGCAATGCCGGTGGTTGCAATCATTATTGCCCTTACTGTTTGGCTTGCTTACCGCGAAAGGACATCAGTAGAAGACCAGTTGAATGAAATTCAAACAGAGCAACTGATGGCTTACTTAGATGAAAGTGATCTTTCAGACTTCAATAATGAAGAAGTTAGCCTGAGTGAAGATGAGTTGAATGAATTGGAAGAAAATGTACTCTCCTCCATGGAGCCATTCTATATAACGGTTGAAGATTTGAGTGTTGAACCTGATAATTTTTAGTGAAATGAAAAAAATAGTAATCATCGGCCTTTATATCCTGAGCATAACAGTTGCCTTTGCCCAGGATCAACCCGAGGTTGACCCTGTACAGGATCCTAAAGTGCAGGAAAAAATCAAAAACCTGAGGATTGCCTACATCTCCGATAAGCTTGGCCTTACTCCGGAACAAGCAGAGAAATTCTGGCCTGTATATCGTGGATTTTCAGATGAGCGTAAAGCATTGAGAATGGACTTCGCAAAATCACGTAGAGAACTGAATGCACAAAATCCTACCCCTTCCGAACAGGAACAGCAGGTGCGCCTTGGTCTTGAACTTAAACAAAAGGAGCTTGACCTTGAAAAAGACTATTCCGGTCGACTCATGAAGGTCATCACTGCGCAACAAATGTTAAATTTGAGAAAAGCAGAAGGTGACTTTCAGCGAATGATTCTGCAACAAGTGCAACAACGTAGAATGGTACAGCAACGAAACGAAACCATCCGCCAACGTAATCAGCAACTCAACAAGAAAAACTAACACCTAATTCATGACGATGTGTCTATAAGGGGCTTTATTGCAGTCGTTGCAGTGTGGTCAGCTTGCAGTGTCGCGGCCAGCGGTCAGCAAGCTGATTCACTATTACTAAAAAATGATCCTTATATGGCTGAGTTGGATTCCATACTGGCACGAGGCGACTCAGCTCGTTTTTTATCCTTTATTGACAGTCTGATCAATTTGCCTGTTCCTTCCATCAGGTCTCAATTGATTGCTCGGATTGGCTATAACAGTAATGTGGTGGCCGACAGTCGCACGTTGGGGTTCAATCAATTTGGCATAGCACCCGGTATCTCCTATTATCATAAATCTGGACTATACGCTGATCTTACTTCCTATTGGAGTAATGAGTATGATCCCAACTTTTATCTGACGGTTGCATCGGCCGGTTATATGAACAGCGTAACCAAATGGTGGTCGCTCATGCCGGAATACAGTCGATATATGTATTCTGACACAAGCAACGACATATATATCGCCTACAAGAACAATGTAGGTGTTTCTAATTTCTTCGATATGAAACCGTTCACGTTTAGGTTGGATTACCAGTTTTATTTTGGCGACAAACAAGCTCACAGGATTAACCCGTCCGTCATGCTAAACATTGAAAAAAGAAACGTGGGTAAGATCACCAAAATATATTTTTATCCAACGGTATCCGTGTTGTTTGGTAGTGAACAAATCACCGAATACTTACCTTATACCAATTCCCTGATTGCAGCTATCATCCGGCAACGAAAAGGTCTCCCTTTGTATTATGAGGATACGCACACCGAATTCGGAGTCCTGAATTACTCCTTTGTAGCACCCCTGTCTATCACTATTAAAAACTGGTTCTTCATCGTAAGTTATACTTACAATATTCCCAAAGCTTTACCGGGTGAAACCATCACACTTAAAAATACCGGATACGTTTCGGCCAGTGTTTCTCGCAGAATTCAATTTTAATCCGGGCATATAAAAGCGGTTTGTTTCTCCTTGTGGTTTTGTTACTTTTAAAACCATCAAACTGCACACATGAAAAACTTTTTGCTTACGGCCTCGCTACTTTTTGTGGCGCATGGCGGATATCAATCGCATGAACAATGCAGTGGATATCTCCGAATTAAAACCATTCAAAGACTCAACACGATAGCTACCACTTCTAAGATTACCTATTGTATTCTGGCACCCGCCTTATCCAACACCACCATTTTGTTATTTCCATCTGGACTGGAGGTTTTGATGGATAGCTCTCCCGATGAAGAGGTGTATTTCAATTCAACAGGGGTAAGTTCCGTTTGAAAAACAGATGACCACTCCAATCCTGAAGTTCGGCTAATCTTAGCCAGCGTGACAGGTATCTTTCCATTTATTTTACTTTCGGAATAAAATAAGATGTAATAAAACTGTTCAGTCACCGATAGCGAAAGTCCCTTTATCAAGGGCAGGTCTCTATGTGTAATCGATATAGAATCCACTGGAAAGCTAACCTTCAAATCCGCGGTGCGTGATGGGGTTACAGTGTAAAAATACCCTAATATCAAACCATTAGATTGCTTCACCCCAGCTGTATGTGTTTCTGTGATCACCAGCGGTTTGAATTTAGATGCTTCCGGCACATCTTTAAATAACGGAATGGAGTCCGCATCCGAAATTACCCACTTCAGCAAACTCATGTTGATATCGAGTTCTTTTTTCTTTACAACCATTTCACGCTTAGCAAAATCCAGCGTAGACTTTCCAAGATTCTTCACCACCGAAATGGTGCCGTAAGAAGAGGTTATAAAATTCTTGTAGTTAATTGCATCCTTTTCCCAGTCGCGACTAACAAGTCCGCTTGATAAACTATCAAGGCTTGCCAACAAGGTATGCTGATGTTTGATTAGACTGATCTTCCTGGAAATATTGCTTTCATCTTTCAGGGATGCCTGAGCAATTAATTCTGAAGTATACTCTAATTCCGCAATTTTCATTTGAAACAGCCATGAAGGCATGGGGTCATCATCCCACTTCTTTAAATTGGTGAAGACAGGGTTACTCTTAAGTTCGCTGGCAGGCACCCGAACAGAATCCTTCCTGACTTTTTCGCGCAGCTTGTTGATCTCTGAATCAAAAGCGATGATCTCCTTTCGAAGCGCATGAACTTCATCACGTACAATGCCGGAAGTATTCTTTGCCCAAAGACCATAATTCCAGAGCTTCAAATCATCCGAGATAAAATCACCAGGGGATGAACCTTCTTTCTTAAAATCTTTAATCTCCTGTAAATCCAGGATCGGGTTATAACCTGTTTTACCCAATGATTGCAACGTGGTCTTGTAATTCTTAAAGGAAACCTGGCTGGAGTCGAATGTGGCAACCAGTTTTTCAAGTGCCAGAATCAAGCTATCATCCGACTGTAAATACAAATCCTTCTTTGAGTTAAACTGGCTTTGTAGATTTTTATACTGCACATTGGCACGTCCATATTGCGACTCCATTTCCTTGTAGTACTTTTTCAAGGCCTGCACCCGGTCACGTCTTTCATAAAGCGACTTTGTTCGAGTTTCCAGATCCAATTGAACATCAGATAATTTGATACCAAACTCACCTGTGCGCAAATCCCTGCGGGTATACATCAGGTAGTTCTCATCGTTCTTCTTAATTTCCTTCTCTGTTAATTTAGGAAGGCATTTGTTGTAGAAAAACACCGCTGAATCAACATTACTCATCAACTTATCCGATTGTTTGAGTACATCATTCTTAAGTACTTCTTCCTGGTAAATAATTCCCATAAAGAGATAAGCGCTTGCGTTATCATCCTCTTCGGCCAGGTATTTTATTAGGAATGGTTTTGCCTGTTCGTATTGTTTCGCGTTGAGCAAGACCAGTAAATCTTTATATTTTACCTTTTGACCGAAGACAACTCCGTTAAAAACTACCACAATAAACAAGAGAGACAATCCTTTTCTAATCATTTTATTGTAAAAACTTGTTCGAAGTTATTAAAATTAAAGACATTTGGCCACGTGGGTCTCAATAACCGGACCAATCGATGTTTATGAGGTATAGATTTTTTCAATTTATAAAGCCCATCGCACTCACTTTGTTGTTGATCGGATTTCTGAAGCTTACTGGATTGTGGGGAAGTGCTTCCGCGACCACACAAATGCTGGTGATGAAGACCGGAATTTTAAACGTTGATGCTGAAGAAGATATGGCGCCTCCCGACTTTGACTATAGTTTCACTATAAAAGACCTTGCTGGTAATAAAATCTCTTTTAAACGGTATAAGGGAAAAGTGCTATTTATAAATATGTGGGCAACCTGGTGTGGCCCTTGCAAAGCGGAAATGCCGGGCATTCAAAGTTTGTCGGAAAAACTGAAGGGCCATGAAGTAGAATTTGTGATGTTGTCTGTTGATAAAGACGCTGCTTTACCTAAAGTGAAGTCTTACCTTGAGGATAACAAATTCACATTTCCAGTCTTCATGCCCACTGGATATCTGCCGGAAGAACTCCAGGTACCTTCCATTCCCACTACATTCGTTATCAGCAAGGATGGTAAAATTTTAATGAAAGAAGTGGGAACCAGAAATTACGACACCAATAAAATGGTTAATTTTCTGAAAGAACAAACCTCAAAATAATCTGGAGGAACAATCACTATGTTATTTAGTCTGAAAGATAAAGTAAGTATCATCACTGGAGGTGGAAGTGGAATTGGCAAAGCCATTGCCCAGGCATTTGCCGAACAAGGAAGCCAGGTTTGCATTCTTGAATTGAATGGCGAGACTGCCGAAGAAACGGTTGCTTGTATCATGGAAAAACAAGGACATGTTAAGGCCTATCAATGTAATGTTGCCAATCAAAAAGAGGTGAAGACGACCGTTGACTCGATCGTAAATGAGTTTGGCCAAGTAGATATCCTGGTAAACTGTGCGGGCATTGCCCACATTGGTAGGTTGGATAATACTAGTGAAGCGGATTTCGACAGGCTTTTTAATGTCAATGTAAAAGGCGTCTACAATGCCATGCAGGCGGTGATCACTTACATGAAAAATCAGAAAAGAGGCGTGATTCTCAATCTCGCTTCCGTAGCAGCACTAGTAAGTGTGGCCGATCGTTTTGCGTATTCTATGACCAAGGGTGCCGTATATACGATGACCTTATCCGTAGCCAAAGACTATGTGAAAGAGGGCATACGTTGTAACAGCATTTCGCCTGGTCGGGTACATACGCCTTTTGTAGATGGATTTTTAAAAGCGAACTATCCCGGCAAGGAAGCGGAGATGTTTGAGAAATTATCAAAGACACAACCCATCGGCCGCATGGCTGAACCAAAAGAAATTGCGTACCTCGCACTATATTTATGTTCGGATGAAGCATCGTTCATCACCGGAACGGATTATCCGATTGACGGAGGTTTTCTAAAATTAAATACATAACCACCATGAAATTATTTCGATTTGGCGAAGCGGGTAAAGAGAAGCCCGGCATCCTTTTAAATGGTAAAATGCATGATGCCTCGGCCTTTGGCGAAGACATTGGCGAAACATTCTTTGAGTCAGGAGGTCTTGAAAGGTTATCGGCTTGGCTTATGAATAACCAATCCACTCTTCCTTTTGTGAAAGAAGGAACACGCATCGGATCGTGCATTCAGCGTCCCTCTAAAATTATTTGCGTAGGCTTGAATTATACCAAGCATGCCCTTGAATCAAAAATGCCTTTACCTAAAGAACCAATCATCTTTTTCAAATCAACATCAGCACTCTGTGGTCCGAACGATAACCTCATCATCCCGAAGAACAGCGTCAAGACCGATTGGGAAGTTGAGTTGGCCGTGGTGATTGGAAAGAAAGCATCTTATGTAGAAGAAAAGGATTCACTTAACTATGTAGCAGGCTTCTGTCTGCATAATGATTACAGCGAGCGCGAATGGCAACTGGAAAGAAACGGCCAGTGGGTGAAAGGTAAAAGCTGCGATTCGTTTGCCCCGATGGGACCTTACCTGGCAACGAAGGATGAAGTGAAGGATTTTAATAACCTGCACATGTGGCTGAAGGTGAATGGAAAAATGATGCAGGACAACAATACAGATGATATGATCTTTGAGGTGCCATTCCTGGTCAGCTATATTAGTCAGTTCATGACGCTGCTGCCTGGTGATGTCATTTCAACCGGCACGCCCGCTGGGGTAGGATTGGGTTTTAATCCACCAGTGTATCTGAAACGTGGGGATGTGATCGAACTTGGAATAGAAGGATTAGGAGAGCAAAAACAGGTGGCCATTTAGTACGTATGCCAGTTGCCGGTCATATTCCACCAGGCACCAGAATCGATTCTCATCAACACTTTTGGAAGTTTGATCCGGTGAGAGATAGTTGGATCAATGATGACATGAAGGTAATTCAGCGGGATTTCTTTCCGGCAGACCTCGCTCCTGTTCTAGCAGAAAATAAAATCGATGGCTGTGTTTCTGTTCAGGCTGATCAATCCGAAAATGAAACTCAATTTCTGCTCGACCTTGCCTCTGCAAATGATTTTATTAAAGGAGTCGTGGGATGGGTAGATCTTCGTTCACCACAACTACATGAGCGGCTTGAATACTTTTCAAAATTCAAAATGCTAAAAGGATTCCGCCATATTGCACAAGGAGAACCGATTGGTTTTTTGCACAGACCGGAATTTTCTGCAGGCATTGCTGCTTTAAAGATCTATCACTTCACGTATGATATCCTGATTTATCCCCATCAGATACAAGATGCCATTTGGTTGGTGAAGCAACATCCGGAGCAAAGTTTTGTGGTGGATCATATCGCCAAACCGGTGATCAGGGAAGGAGAATTTACCAACTGGGCTGCCGGAATAAAGGAATTATCATCATTCCATAATGTCTATTGTAAGCTTTCAGGAATGGTGACAGAAGCCGATTGGAACAGCTGGAACATTAATGACTTTAAACCCTATCTTGATTTTATTTTACAACACTTCGGAACCGCTCGTGTAATGTATGGATCGGATTGGCCGGTGTGCCTGGTTGCTGCCTCCTACCAAAATCAATTATGCATCATAGAAGATTATCTTTATAAATTTTCATCTTCTGAAAAAGATAAAATAATGGGTGAAAATGCAATTCAATTTTACAATCTTTAAGAATGGATATTCATCTCAACAATAAAGTGATCATCGTAACGGGTGGTGCACGCGGAATCGGAAAATCAATAGCCAAAGCACTCGTTGACGAAGGCGCTGTTTCGATCGTGGTGGATAAAAGTACCGAATCAATCAAGACCATGCCTGACAGTAGTCAGCGGAGTCATTTCTACCAGGGCGATCTTACTTCGGCAGCTGCCTGCAAAGAAATCATCGATGACATTCTTGAAGAGTACGGACGCATTGATGGCATCGTCAACAATGCCGGTAACAATGATGGAGTTGGGTTGGAAAACGGATCACCGGAAAAATTTATTACGTCACTCACGAATAACGTAGGACATTTTTATTACATGGTGCACTACGCATTGCCTTCTCTGAAAGCGAATCATGGGAGTATTGTAAACATTGGTTCCAAGACTTCCATTACGGGCCAGGGGGGCACCTCAGGATATGTAGCTGCCAAAGGCGCCATCCTCGCTCTCACACGCGAGTGGGCGGTAGAACTTCTTCCCTATTCTATTCGCGTGAATGCAGTGATACCGGCAGAAGTGGCTACACCCTTGTATGAATCCTGGCTGAGAACGTTTGCCGATCCACAGGAAAAACTAAAGCAGGTATCCAAGAAAATTCCATTGGAAAGCAGGCTTACTAAACCGGAGGAAATTGCAGACACTGTTTTATTTCTTCTCTCCGATCGCGCAAGCCACACCACCGGCCAATGGCTGTTTGTTGATGGTGGATATACGCATCTCGACAGAGCGATTAGCTAAGTAAAAATAAAGGGACGGTAAATTAAGCTGACAAACTAAATGTGCTCCCACTATTTTTAAATATTCTTAAAAGGGTCGCGCTTTTTATTTCAAAAATTATACATTCGGTACCCAAATAACTTTGTCATGCCCAACTCAACACAAAAGTTTCTCATCCCTTTCATACTGGTAACAAGTCTTTTTTTTCTTTGGGCATTTGTCCACAACCTCGAGCCTATTCTAATTCCGCATCTGAAGAAAGCTTGCCAGTTAAGCGACTTGCAATCTGCTTTGATTGATTCGGCAGTCTATATTGGTTACTTTATCATGGCTATTCCGGCTGGATTGTTTATGAAAAAATATGGCTATAAAAAAGGAATCCTTATTGGCCTAGTACTTTATTCTATTGGCGCAATTCTTTTTCTGCCGGCTGCCAGTACGCGCATTTACATTTTTTTTCTGGGCGCATTATTCATTATCGCATCTGGTTGTGCTTTCCTGGAGACCGCAGCAAACCCTTACGTTACTATTCTCGGCAAACCCGAGACGGCCACTACCCGCCTCAACTTCTCACAATCATTTAATGGCCTTGGCGCTTTTTTAGCACCCATGCTTGGAGGCCAATTGATCCTTAGTGGTATTGAACATAGCGATAGCGAACTGACAGCCATGAGCACCGAACAACTCAATCAATATTTACAAATGGAGGCTGATGCAGTAAAATTGCCGTACTTAATTATTGCCATTGTTGTGCTTGGTGTGGCTGTACTTATTTATTTCACTTCAATGCCAGAAGTCCCTGTTGAGGAGAAAAATCAAAAGTCCGGTGTGTTTAAGGCCCTGAAGCATTCTCAATTGAAGTGGGGTGTAGTTGCTCAATTTTTTTATGTGGGGGCACAAGTTTGCGTTACCAGTTTTTTTATCCGGTTTGCCAAATACACCAGCGATACGCCTGAAAAAGATGCTGCATTTTGGTTAGGCCTTGCCATGTTTGGATTTATGGTTGGAAGGTTTGCCGGAACATTCCTTACACGGTATGTTGCAGCCAATCGGTTGTTGGCAATTTATTCATTTATCTGCGTGGGCTTACTGACGGTGGCCACGTTTGTAAAATCAGAAATTGCCGTGTGGGCTTTGTTTGCGGTCCCATTTTTTGAATCCATTATGTTTCCTACCATTTTTTCACTCGCCATCGAAGACATAAAGGAAGACACCGAGATCGGGTCATCACTGATCGTGATGGCGATAGCTGGGGGCGCTTTCTTTCCTGTGTTGATGGGGCTTATTTCGGATCAATCCAATATTCAATTATCATATATGGTTCCCCTTGTTTGCTTTTTCGTTATCGCTTGGTTTGGTATAAAAGGTTATAAACCACAAAAAGTTTAAAGGTTATGAAGCGATATTGTCTCGCCCTTGATCTGGTAGATGATCCAGCCATGATTGCGGAGTATGAAAATTATCATAAGGCCAGTTGGCCGGAAAATCTGAAAGCTATTAAAGGTGCGGGCATTGAGGTCATGGACATTTATCGCACTGGCAACCGATTGTTCATGATCATGGAAACCACCGATGACTTTTCATTTGAGAAGAAATCAGAAATGGATCAGGCCAATCCAAAAGTACAGGAATGGGAACAATTGATGTGGAAGTATCAACAATCCCTCCCCCATGCAAAACCCGGAGAGAAATGGGTATTGATGAATCAGATATTTAAATTGTGACTACTGAACCCACTAGTTCAATCGTTCCTGTTCCTCTTTCAATCCTGTCTTTCCTGATTTCCTGCCTTTCAGTTTATGAATACGAATGCACGATATGGCTAATTCTACAATCAAAAAAAATATTTCCACCGGAATGCTTCGGAGCTGCCTTCCGGTGGAAACAATTCCTTTGAACTATTACTTTTTAGGTGTTGTCACCTCAATCAATTCCCACAACTGTGTCTTCTCCATCGTTCTCAATTCATCCGTGTGATCGAGCAATGAAACTAATTCAAATAACTCATTGGTGCTCTTTCCTTCTTTCACTTTATCAAATAGAGCAGCGTAATTCATGCCCGAAAATTGTGCTACGGAGGTAAAACTGTTGACCGTAACGGCATCGTACGAGTTATCCTCATGAAACACACGAGACCATACACTCCAGCCGTTCATCTTTCCATCATTAATTGCAATCTGGTGAACGGGCATATAGGCCTTCTTCTCCATTTCAAAATACTTACCCACGTCAGGTGCTTTCATGAAACTCACCAACAGGTATTTTGTCTGTCCACTTTCCTGTATGCCCATTTGCTGCGATAGCATTTCAGAATATGCAAGGTTTCGAACGGTGTTGGTTTTCTTCAAAACGTCATTATACTTTTCACCCCAAGCTTTCTTGAAGTCATCCACCGTAATGGTGTTATTCATTGCCGCCTGAAGGTCGGCATACACATCTACCGTTGCAAAATTGTATGGACTGTCTGTGCCCGAATTATGAATATAAAATAATTCCCATGCAATCATTTTACCTTCATTCACACGTGCCTGATGGATTTTCTTCCACTCTCGTTCATTGGCCATGTACGCATCACTTCCGCCTTGTGGTACTTTCATACGATTGACAACAACCACGATTTGTGCATACGACAAACATGTCAACAGACACATTGCCGCTAATAGGATCATCTTTTTCATTTGTTTTGGTTTTGGGTGGGATTAAAGTAGAATTTAAATATTAACCAAAGTAAATATTTTTTGTGGATTTGCTATGGAAAGTGAGCTGAATAGTTTGGAGAGTTACCGGTTGTTAGTGACCAGTTGGGTTAATTTCAGATACCAGATTTCAAATTGGTTGCTGGTTGCCAGTTAGGTTAATCTCAGATTTCAGATTTAATTCATCGGAGTCAACTCCACTTTTTTGAATTCAACTTCGGATCCTTCCGCCTGCAGGGCAATGTTTCCTTTGCTTGCGGTGCAGCCCGTGCCATGATTCACCATCACACCATTTATCCATACTTTGATGGTATTACCCAGGCACTCGATGGTCATGTTATTCCACTCGCCCACAGGTCTTTCTGAACCATCCGTAAGATTTAATATTCTTCTGCCCTTTCCCTCTGTTATCCCCCACTCGGCTTTAGGACCACGTCTTGCTTCCATATCCGGCACCGTGATGTCTTCAACAATACACCAAAAGTCCCCCGCATTTTCATGCATCATCTGCACTTCAATCGATTTGGGAAACATCTCATACAAGGCGCGCGGTGTAGAAGCAAATACCAACACTCCACAATTTCCAGGCACACCGGCAAAACGATATTCCACTTCCAGTTTAAAGTTTTCATATACTGCATCCGTGATGATGTGACCATTAGGTGTACCCATGCTCACCAGCATTCCATTACGAACAAGAAAAGGGCTTTGCAGATTGGTGACCGTATCCATAGCTGGAACATCGATGTGCCAACCACTTAGATCTTTGCCATTAAATAAACTGATGGACTTGTCCTTTGGCGATTGACAGGATACTATAGTCAAGATGAATAGAGAGATAACAAACAGAGATTGGGTGCTTTTCAAAAATTTCATTTTGCTAAGGGGTTCAGTGTTTTCGTGAATCATCAAATTTAAGGTATCCTATTTATATTCAAAGTCATTTGCCCGCTATTTCAAATCCTCGAATCATAACTATCCGAAAGTCGCGATTATAAAGTAGCGGAAAAAGTTCAAACCTTTGAGGTATCTGAAATCTTAAAAGAATGAGCCTCTTCCGCAGAAA
>JAYVTB010000142.1:0-5610 GCA_043774805.1 Cyclobacteriaceae bacterium
TCCGATCTGATCTTTCACAAAGGTGATTTGTTCTTTGTAGGATTTGCCATCTGATCGAGGGTTTTTACCATCCAGAATTTCGCAAATGGCATTTACAATCTGATTATTGGTGCGCTCATTTCTGCCCCCAATATTATACGTTTCGCCATAACGTCCTTTATGAAAAGCTAAATCAATTCCCTTTGCGTGATCCAAGACGTATAACCAGTCTCGTACATTCAAGCCATCACCATAAATTGGTATGGGTTGTCCGGTTATTGCTTTTCGAATTATCGTTGGGATCAGCTTTTCATTATGTTGCCTGGGGCCGTAGTTATTCGAGCAATTTGTTGTCACCACATTTAGCCCGTAGGTATGAAAGTAACTTCTTACTAACAAATCACTGCTGGCTTTGGAGGCTGAGTATGGACTATTCGGTGCGTAAGGAGTGCTTTCTGTGAAAAGTCCTTCCTTACCTAATGAACCATATACTTCGTCAGTAGATATGTGCAAGAATCTATTCCCAACACAGCCATCTTTAATTTTAAATGGCTCATCCATCCAGCACTTACGCGCCACGTCAAGCAAGGTGAACGTTCCGTTAATATTGGTTTTGATAAATGCCTCTGGGCCTGAAATTGAATTATCAACATGTGATTCGGCTGCAAAGTGAATCACTCCAGAAAAATTATACTGTGTGAACAAATATTCTACAAGCGCTCTGTCACAAATGTTACCCTGAACAAAAATATAATTAGCATCTTCAGAGACCTCTTTCAAGTTGTCCAGGTTGCCTGCATAGGTAAGTGCATCCAGATTTACAATGCTATACTCAGGATACTTCGATAAAAAGTAAGGAATGAAATTGGAGCCAATAAAACCAGCGCCACCTGTTACTAAAATTGTTTTCATTACTTTAAATGTCATTAAAATCTGTATTTGACCTGATCAAAGAAAGGAAGCTTTTTATCTTTTTCTGATAGTGTCACTTCGTTGTCATTTATCAAATGTTGGAGTCCCAGAGATGGATCGGCAAAATTGATCCCGCCTTCTGATTGAGGATTATAATAAGCATCTGCTTTATAGAGCACCTCCGCAAAGTCGCTGACCACTAAAAAGCCGTGTGCAAAACCCCTGGGCACCAAAAGTTGCTTTTTATTTTCTCCAGACATTTCCAAAATAAATGACTTCTTAAAGGTTGATTTCTCATGCCTCATATCAACAACAATATCCAATATCGATCCCGACAAAACCCTCACCAACTTGGCCTGGGCATGCGGTACATTTTGATAATGAAGGCCTCTTAAAACGCCTCTTTTTGATCTTGACTGGTTATCCTGAACAAACTGATAATCAATTCCATTTTCAAGAAGGGTTTTATAATTATAGGATTCCATGAAGTACCCTCTATCATCGCCAATCACAGTTGGTTCAAAAATAAAGAGATCGTCAAATTCAGTGGCACTAATGGTCATTCAATTGATCTCGTTTTTATTTTCTCATTTAATATCTTGATCAGATATTGACCATACTGATTTTTCGCTAACGGTTTGGCAAGTTCTTCCAACTGCTCCCTTGATATATAACCTTTGCGGTAGGCTATTTCTTCCAGGCAGGCGATTTTCAAACCCTGACGTTCTTCTATGGATTCAATAAAGTTAGAAGCCTGTAACATCGATTGATGTGTCCCTGTATCCAGCCAGGCCATTCCTCTGCCCAGCAGTTTTACATTCAGTGTTTCTTCTTCAAGGTAAAGTCTATTCAAATCAGTTATTTCCAACTCTCCGCGAGAAGATGGTTTTACTTTCTTCGCTTTCTCAACCACGGCATTATCATAAAAATACAATCCGGTTACCGCATAATTTGACTTCGGTTGTTTTGGTTTTTCTTCTATTGAAACAACCCGATCGCTATCGTCAAATTCTACCACACCATATCGTTCAGGGTCATTAACATAATAACCAAATACCGTGGCGCCTTTTTGAAGTTTTCCAGCCTCCTCCAATAAACCCGAAAATCCGTACCCATAAAAAATATTATCACCCAGAACCAGGCAGGCAGTATCTCCATTCAGAAAAGTTTCTCCAATTAAGAAGGCCTGTGCGAGACCATCAGGTGAAGGTTGAATTCGGTACTCCAATCTAAGTCCAAGTTGCGAACCATCGCCAAACAAATTCTGAAATAACGGCAAATCATGTGGAGTAGATATGATCAGAATATCCCGGATATTGGCCAGCATCAACACGGACAGCGGATAGTAAATCATTGGCTTATCATAAATAGGCAAAATCTGTTTTGACACAGATTTTGTTAATGGATATAGCCGAGTACCAGACCCGCCTGCAAGAATAATACCTTTCATGTAGAGTTATTTTGTGTTAAAGGTATAAAAAGTGATAGAAGGTGTTCACTTGATCACCCGGATCTGATGGGCTAACTCAATGGAGGGTTTCGCCTCCATTAAGCCAAATCCATTTCCCTTCAAAATCTCACGGTAACTAATCGTATGCAAATCGGTAAACCCATCGCTAAACTCAATTTCTTTTCCATCCATTTGGAGAGACCGGAACGTTCTCTTTCCTTGGGTCTTTACAGCAGTTGGTAGATGATCCTCATTGATACTCAACGACCAATGAACTCTTGCTTTGGCCAACTGCAAAAAACCTGAGGCGTGATCTTCTTCATATTTCTCTACCTTTATTTCCTTGGCTTCTCCAAAAATCCAGAGCAGCATATCAAAAAAATGAATGCCAATATTAGTAGCTATTCCTCCGGATTTTGACTCTTCCCCTTTCCAGCTATGATGATACCATTTACCTCTTGAGGTAATATAGGTAAGGTCTACATCAAAGATTTTATTAGGATCACTAGATAGTACTTCTTCACGCAATTTGATAATTGCAGGATGAAGTCTAAGCTGTAGAATAGTATAGACCTTTTTGCCTGTTTCTTTTTCGATTTCCGCCAACGCATCTACATTCCAGGGGTTAAGAACCAATGGCTTTTCACAGATGGCATCCGCATGTTGGCGCAATGCAAAACGAATATGAGAATCATGCAAATAATTTGGAGAGCAAATGCTCACATAATCCACATTTTTACCTTGCCTTCTTAGTTTATCAATATGTCTATCGAAACGTTCAAACTCTGTAAAAAAATCAGCGTGTGGAAAGTAACTATCCATTATTCCAACACTGTCAAACCTATCCATGGCGGCCACCAAATTATTACCCGTTTCTTTAATCGCTTTTAGATGCCGGGGGGCTATAAATCCAGCTGCTCCGATGAGGGCAAAATTCTTCATATTATAATTTTATTACCTGTCCTTTTATCAATTGATATTTTTCCTTGCTTTCCTGACACTCAGCAAAACCCTGTTGATCAAATTTAAGTTTGTGCCCATATTCACTCATCCAGCCTGTCTGTTTGGCTGGGTTCCCAACAACTAATGCATAATCAGGAACATTTTTCGTCACAACAGCTCCTGCCCCAATAAATGCATACTTGCCAATATCATGTCCACACACGATCGTTGAATTGGCTCCAATGGTAGCTCCTTTCTTTACCACTGTTTTGGCATATTCACTTTTGCGATTAATGGCACTGCGTGGGTTAATCACATTTGTAAACACCATGGATGGCCCGAGAAATACATCGTCCTCACAAATCACCCCAGTATAAATGGATACATTATTTTGAATCTTCACGTTGTTGCCCAACACCACCTGCGGTGAAACAACCACATTCTGACCCAGGTTACAGTGGTCGCCTATTTTGCAATTGGACATGATATGTGAAAAGTGCCAGATTTTTGTACCAGCACCAATTTCACAACCTTCATCGATGACGGCAGTTTCATGCGCAAAATAGTTTTTTGAATCAGCCATGTGCAGAAAATAATTTAATCGTATCGCAAATGTAGGACAATTGATCCAGCTTCATCTCCGTATGGATGGGTAGCGATATCACCGTTTTAGATAATTGCTCTGTTATCTTAAATGATCCAGCCGGATATTCTGGTTTGCTATACGCCTTCTGCAAGTGTAGTGGCACCGGATAATAAATCATATTAGGAATTCCCTTGCTTTCCAGATAAGCTTTGAACTGATCACGATCAATCCCATTTGTCTTAACGGTGTACTGATGAAAAACGTGGGTAGAGTTAGATGATCGAAATGGCACTTCTAAAAAAGGAAGCGAGGCCAACTCACGATCGTAAAATGAAGCGACTTCATTCCTTCTATTTTTATAATCATCCAGGTATTTCAACTTCACATTTAGGATACCCGCCTGCAAAGTATCCAGCCTGCTATTTACCCCAATGATATCGTGGTGATACTTTATTCTTTGGCCATGATTGGAAATCATCTTGATTTTCTCAGCTAAGGAAGAATCCTGAGTAAAAATGGCTCCTCCATCTCCAAAGCATCCTAAATTTTTTGACGGGAAAAAGGAAGTACAGCCAACTGTACCCATTGTTCCTGCCTTCATTTTCTGTCCGTCTGAAAAAGTATATTCCGCACCAAGTGCTTGAGCTGCGTCTTCAATTACATGAAGATTGTGTTTTTTCGCAATCGTCAAAATTGGCTCCATATCTACACACTGGCCATAAAGATGAACGGGCACTATGGCAACCGTTCGATTCGTAATTTTACTTTCAATCTGATTCACATCAATATTGAAAGTTCTTGCGTCAACCTCCGTAAATACTGGGGTTAACCCTAAGAGTGCGATCACTTCTGCTGTGGCCACATAAGTATGAACCGGCAGAATAATTTCATCGCCTGGTTTGCACCCCAGAGCCATCATCGCTATTTGCAATGCATCCGTACCATTTGCACAAGGTATCACCGCTTTGGAGTTCAGGTATTTTGCCAAAGAATCGGCAAACTGCCCAACCTGAGGCCCTTGAATAAAAGCTGTAGAATTGACTACTTCTTGAATAGCTTCATCTACCTCATTTTTAATTCGAAGGTATTGGCTATGTAAATCCACCATGTGAATATTACTCACGATAAAACAGATTAATAGATTAGCAGAATCTTTGTAAATGCATGATTCCCCAGATTTGAGGTATAGTATCCTAACTCGCCTTTTTTAATTTCTCGATTTCAGCTTCGAGATCAGCTACTTTATGTTGTAACTGTTTAAACTCAATCCATGAAGCTTTGTTGGTCATATCCAAATAGATATGTTCTACCATCTGCTCAACACGATCTATCTTATAAGTTTGGTCCAGCATTTTACCAAGAATAACCCCCTGCGCGTCCCATCTTTTAATGATGTCTTCCATAAACAAGTTGAATTTAAAGCAAGTTAGCTATTAAAACACCGTTCTTCAAAACCCAACTTATATTTGGATTCTATAAAGATTTAGGTTTGTGGAACTCGTATCGAATCAACCAAACACATCGTTAACTTTCAGGATTTTTCAGCCTCTTTTCCCAGTTCCAGGCATGAAGAAGTGCCTCACCAAGGCCATACTTTGGAGCCCACCCAAAAGCGTGATTAATCTTCCTTGGATTAGCATACACCTTTTCGATATCTCCTGCTCTTCGGGGGCCAATTGTATAATTCAGATGAATGCCGGTTACCTCAATAAATTTCCTGATCAATTCCAAAACCGAAATC
>JAYVTB010000143.1:0-19153 GCA_043774805.1 Cyclobacteriaceae bacterium
CTGTCAGGGTCAGGTTTACACAGTAACGCTATGGCAAAATAGTTTTCACTGTGCTGAAGAGAACCCCAAAGTAGGGACTTGAGTTTCAATTTTCCTAAAGATTTCCAAAAACTTTGTTTACCATGAAAAAATGGCGTTTTTTACGTCAAAATGGCGTTTTAGCAAATGATTGAAGAAAACTACAAGCAGCGAGGCCTTCGCAATAAACTAGTCAAAAAACTACGTGAAAAGGGTATTTCCGATGAGCGTGTCTTGGCCGCAATTGGAAAAGTGCCCCGCCATGCTTTTTTCGATGCCGCCCTACTAAGCCACGCCTATGAAGACAAGGCCTTCCCCATCGGAGAGAGACAGACCATTTCCCAACCTTACACGGTAGCCTTCCAGACTGAGAAACTTCAAGTTAAAGCCGGAGATAAGGTTTTAGAAATCGGAACCGGGTCAGGATATCAGGCTGCTGTGCTCTTGGAGATAGGTGCAAAAGTTTACACCATCGAATACAACCGCAAATTGTACGAGCGCACTAAGGAATTCTTGCCGCAATTAGGGTATAAGCCATTTTTCTTCTACGGAGATGGTTCAAAAGGAATTCCTGCCAAAGCACCCTATGATAAAATTATTGTAACTGCAGGCGCCCCCGTAGTGCCTTCAGCGTTAACGGATCAGTTGGCAGAAAATGGAGTATTGATCATTCCTGTTGGGGATCGTGAAAAACAAAAAATGTTACGGATCACCCGAAAGCAAGGCAAACTGATCCAAGAAGAATTTGACAATTTTGCTTTTGTACCCCTCTTAGGCGATCAAGGTTGGAAGTAAAGATTTGAAATCTTGAAACTGAGATGAAATTTTTATGCTTCTTTTTGCCCCAGACATAAATTCTTCCAAACGCTGTGGAAGTTTAACCTCAGTCTTTATTGTTTCTTCCACCACTTCTCTGAACTTTGCCGGATGCGCTGTTTCTAAAAATATACCCGTTGCATTTTTAACAGTTGGCAAATATTTTTTCAATCCCAAATAGCCAACTGCACCGTGCGGGTCCATCACATAATTTTCAGTGCGATAGACTTCGCGCATGGCTGATCTTGTCTCCTCATCATTAAAATAATAACTGATCACATCATTGGATAGTGAATCAAAATCATTTCCGAATAACTCATACATCCTTGGGAAATTACTTGGATTACCTACATCCATGGCATTACTGATTGTGGATACAGAAGTTCTAGGCTCAAAAGCTTTTGATAAAAAGAAATCAGGAACTACCTTATTGATGTTGGTAGCCGCAATAAACTTTTGAATGGGAAGTCCCATTTTTTTTGCAATAAGCCCGGCTGTTATGTTTCCAAAGTTTCCGCTTGGGACTGAAATAATCACCGGATTGCTTTTATTCTTCAATCGTGAATACGCATAGAAATAATAAAAAGACTGCGGGATCAATCGTGCAATATTGATGGAGTTGGCGGAGGTTAAGAAAATTTTCCTATTCAGTTCATCATCACTAAAGGCAAGTTTTACCATCCGTTGGCAATCATCAAAGGTGCCATCTACTTCAAGCGCTGTAATATTTCCTCCGAGGGTAGTAAATTGTTTTTCCTGGATATCACTCACTTTACCTGATGGATAGAGTACAATCACTTTTGTGCCAGGAACGTTATAAAATCCGTTGGCAACTGCACTGCCTGTATCACCTGAAGTCGCAACGAGGATAACGATTTCCTTCTCTTGTTGACTGGCAAAAAAACCCAGCAGTCCGGATAAAAAACGCGCGCCAAAATCTTTGAATGCTAATGTAGGGCCGTGAAATAGCTCCAGTGAAAAAATATCTTTCTCTATTTCAACAAGAGGGGCATCAAACTGAATGGTGTGTTTTACAATTCGCTCCAGTTCGCTGGATGGCACATCTCCACCAACGAGTTGATTCGCAACAAGCATTCCGATTTCCTGAAACGACAATGAAGCAATAGAATCGAAAAAAGATTTCGGCAGCGTAGGAATCTCTTCCGGCATATAAAGCCCCTGCCCAGGAGCCAACCCCTGCAGCACGGCTTCTTGTAATGAGACAGAATGATTTCGATCAATCGTACTGTAGTATTTCATTCTGTGTAAGAATTAAAACAATCTTTATTATGCACACTCAGTTATTCTTCAATTATTCTGGCACCTTCCATATTAATTTTCGAAACATACACATCGCTCTCTAGTTTATAATTCGAAAATTGACTCTTTATTACTTCTCCCACAGCCAATGCTTTTTCATTATTCACGCTGATGGCAAACACGGTTGGACCAGATCCTGAAATACCAAAACCTAATGCCCCCGCTCCAATTGCTTTCGCTCTTAATTGGTCAAATCCAGGGATAAAGACAGAACGGATGGGCTCAGCAATAACATCTTTTAACGACCTGCCAATAAGATCAAAATCAGGTTTTACCAATCCAAGCATCAAGCCTGCTATGTTACCGCTTTGGGTGATAGCATCTTTTAAAGAAAGCGTGGGTTTCAATACTCGCCTCGAGTCTTCTGTCTTTAACTCAAGGTGCGGGTGCACTAATGTACAAAAGAGATCTAACGCTACCGGAATCTTAACAAGATCCAGTGGTTTGTATTCACGCACCAGCACAAAGCCACCCAACAAACATGGGGCAACATTGTCGGCATGGGCTGATCCGCACGCCACCCTCTCTGATTCCATAGCATGTTCCACCAACTCTTCACGCGTCAATGGATTTCCCAAAATATGATTCATGGCTACCAATGCGGCAACTCCACTGGCTGCACTGGAACCCATGCCACTTCCCAGTGGAAGGTTCTTGAATAATTCGATGTCAGCACCTTGATTACTACCAATCTTTTTCAACAGTGATTGCACAGCAACTCCAGCCGTATTTTTATTCGTTTCCAAAGGAAGCCTGCCTTCGTCACCATGAATGGCAGTAATATTTATTTCTGAATCATCGCGAAGAGTGAGTATAACTTCATCACCAGGTGAATCAACAGCAAATCCTAAAATATCGAATCCACAACATACATTGGCTACCGTGGCTGGTGCAATGGCTCTTATTGATTTTGATTTCATAATCTCAATTTGAATAATTACCAATACGAATAATATCAGCAAACACCCCGGCAGCCGTTACTTCCGCTCCCGCTCCAGGTCCTCGGATTACCATAGGACGATCGTGATATCGCTCCGTGGTAAGCAAGATGATGTTATCACTTCCCTTGAGCGAGTAGAATGGATGTTGATCATTGACCGATCCCAGGCGTATCGTTGTCTTTCCATTATCCAATACTGCCATATAGCGAAGTTTCTCATTTTTTCCAGCTGCCTGCTTTCTCATGGACTCAAATTCATTATCATGTGATGAAAGCTTTTTGAAAAAATTATCGATGTTCAAATCTCCCTGACAATCATTGGGCACCAGATTCTCCACCTGAATATCCTCCAATTCCAATGGCAAGCCTGACTCTCGCGAAAGGATAAGCACCTTACGGGCTACATCCATTCCGTTTAAATCATCTCGCGGATCGGGTTCAGTATACCCCTTCTCTTTCGCTTCTTTCACTACATCACTGAACTTTACTCCTTCGGTAAAGGAACTGAAAATGAAATTTAACGTGCCACTCAACACCGCTTCAATACGTATTACTTTATCTCCACTAAGCAGTAAATCATTCAACGTATTGATCACAGGAAGCCCCGCTCCCACGTTGGTCTCATATAAAAATTTAACACCGCGCTTTAATGAAATCGACTTCAGATCTTGATATCGGTTGAACGGCCCTGAATTTGCCTTCTTATTGGGTGTTACAATCGAAATATTGGACGACAAAATCGAGGAATAGTATTCTGCCACTTCTTCACTGGACGTGCAATCTACAAAAATACTGTTCGATAGGTTGAGCGCAATCATATTGCCAAAGAAGGCATTCATACTCATTGGCTCACCGGAATTCTTCATGTACTCAACAGCGTTGTCAAGCACAAGACCCTCTGATTTGAAATACATTTTCTTGCTATTGGCCACTCCCACTACAATTACTTCAAGATGATTTTGCATAGCCAGTTGATGAAACTGCTTTTCAATCATCGACAAAAGTGATTTGCCTATTAAACCTGTACCCACTAAAAACACATTTAGTATTTTGCGATCCGAAAGGAAAAATGCTTCGTGTAAAACATTCAATGCTTTTGCGATATCCTGCTCATGCACCACAGCAGAGATATTTAATTCTGATGAACCCTGGGCGATGGCGCGAATGTTAATACCATTTTTACCAAGAGCATTAAACATCCTTCCGCTGGTGCCGGGGTTATGTTTCATGTTTTCTCCCACTATGGCAACGATGGCAAGATCGCTTTCAACAAGCACCTCATCCATTTCCTTGCCTTTGATTTCATACTGAAATTCTTTTTCAATAGCCGTCTTTGCGAGTTTCACTTTGCTGGTTTCAATAGCCAGGCAGATAGAATGCTCTGAAGAAGCCTGGCTGATCAAAATAACATTGATCTTCTGAGTCGCCAGCGCTCCAAATAAGCGCATGGATACACCCACCACTCCCATCAACCCGGTTCCTTGTACGTTGAGCAGGCTGATCTTATCCATCGAAGAAATACCTTTGATGATCAGGCTTTTGTTGTTTGAGGTTTCCTTAATGACCGTTCCCTCGAACGTTGGGTTAAACGTATTTTTTATCCAGATGGGAATACGATTAATCATGGCCGGTTGCATCGTAGCCGGGAAAATCACCTTGGCGCCAAAATGAGAGAGCTCCATCGCTTCATGGTAAGTCATTTCTTTTACCGTGAATGCTTTCTTAACCTTTCGGGGATCAGCAGTCATCATCCCATCCACATCAGTCCAGATTTCAAGCGATGTTGATTTCAATGCACCCGCAAAAATCGCAGCGGTATAATCAGAACCACTTCTACCAATGGTGGTCGTTTCACCCGTTTCGGATGAGCCAATAAATCCTGTAACTACCTGAAGGGACGGATGGGTATTGAAGTGTTCTCCAATTAACTGATTAGTGGTATTAAAATCCACACGTGCGTAACCAAAATGATTATCTGTTCGAACTACCTTTCGGGCATCCAGAAACTCGGCATCGAGCCCGCAGTCTTTCATGGCCTCTGCAATAATATAGGCAGAAAGCCGCTCACCAAAACTCATGATATAATCCAATGTTCGTGGTGTTCTCTCTTTCACGAGATAGACGCCATGCAATACGTCCTCTAGTTCATTGATCGTGTATTTTACACTGGCAATTACGGAGCTCTGCCGTTGAATACTAACCAACTCGCGAACGGCCTCCAGGTGGCGATGTTCAATGGATTGAAGTTGCTCTTTATACTCTGCCTTTCCCTCCAGGGCCCATGCACTCAAGGTAATGAGTGTATCTGTAACCCCACCAAAAGCTGAAAATACTACTACAATTTTCTCTTTTTGAATATACGGCATCAATATATCGATCACCGATTTGATACCAGAGGGGTTTGCTACGGATGAGCCACCAAACTTTAAAACATTCATAGTTAATAGGCTGATAAAAATTGAATTGAGTTGAAAATGCTTTTCAACTTTTATTTTTTTAATGAGAACACAACGATGTAACGAGGAAGCAGGTATGTCGGGAGCTACCCCGTAATAATGGTAATAGTTGTTGTCTCAATAGAAATTGAGATCGCTGAAGTAGTATAATTGGTGTTCTGAATCAACACGTTGATAACTATTTCACGCAAGAAGCAAATTGGGATCGTGTATTGCAAAGTTTTTTTTTGATTTTTGCATTTGAGTAATCCGAACTAACACTAAGTAGCAACCGATATCGATTGAAACATGAGCCGCAGAAAAAAACATCCCAGTGAATCTTTAGTAAGCATGACCGAATTGGTATTGCCCAATGATACCAACACCTTGAACAACCTGATGGGAGGACGCCTCATGCATTGGATGGACATTGTATCGGCTATTGCAGGCCAAAAGCATTGCAACAATACAGTGGTGACTGCCTCCGTTGACAATATCTCATTCCGCTCACCCATTGCATTGGGTGATGTGGTCACTTTAAAGGCAAGAGCTACCCGAGCATTCAATTCATCTCTTGAAATTAGAATCGATGTGGAGGCAGAAAATATACCTGAGGGTAGAAAAGTGGCCAGCAACTCGGCATACTTTACATTTGTTGCCGTAGATAAAGCCGGAAAGCCCGTTGAGATTCCAGAAGTTGAACCTGAGACCGAAGAGGAAAAAGGATTATATGATGGCGCTTTGAGAAGGAGACAATTACGATTAATCCTATCCGGAAGAATGAACGCTTCTGATGCCCATGAACTACGCTCTATATTTGACATTAAAGAATAATGAATAGCGAATTGTTTGATACAACCTATCAGGAAGAAATCTTCCTGATAAAACGCAAGCCGATTGTAGTAATCGCCTCGGCATGGGAAAAACTTGGTGAGAAGGAGCGAGAACTACTCACGAAGATCATTTCCGCTTTAAAAATCTCCATTGACTCAATTACGATCACCTCTCAAAAAGCACTGGATGTAACCTACTTCACCGGAAAAACCAACAAACTGATATTCTTTGGAGAGATCCCTGCCGGAGTCGCACGTTATGAAGTTCTTGAATCGGCTGACCTCTCATTTATTTGCTCCGAAAGCTTAACGCAACTTATTGACAATGAGTTTGCTCGGAAACAATTATGGCTAGGATTGAGAAAGCTTTTTTCGATCTGAAGACCAGACTGACCCTCTTCCATTTTAAAAATTTTAATTTTTTAGGTCTTCTTATATCTTTGCGGAGCTTTTCAAAGCCCTGCCTGATAAAATTCGGGTATTGTTGGTGTTAATAACTAAATAATCAGTATGCAAAATTTATTGTATGTACTACCCCTCTTTGGAGTTATGGGGTTGCTCTATGTTGTATGGAAAAGTGCCTGGGTGGCGAAACAAGATGCCGGCACAGATAAGATGAAAAAAATTGCCAGCCACATAGCCGAAGGTGCTATGGCCTTCCTTAAAGCTGAGTATAAAGTACTTGCAATATTTGTTGTGTGCGTTGCCTCATTACTTGCTTTTACAGCCAATAGTGAAACGTCTTCACCTTTAGTAGGTCTTTCATTTGTTCTGGGCGCGTTCTGCTCAGCACTTGCTGGTTTCATTGGAATGCGCGTAGCCACTAAGGCAAACGTGAGAACAACCAATGCAGCGAGAACAAGTCTTGGCAAAGCGCTTGAAGTAGCCTTCACGGGTGGATCCGTAATGGGTATGGGTGTGGTTGGTATCGGAGTGTTAGGACTTAGTGTACTCTTCATCATCTATTCAAAAATTTACGGAGTTGATTCTCAGGCAAATTTAAATCAGGTTATAACTATTATCACTGGTTTTTCATTTGGAGCATCATCGATAGCACTTTTTGCTCGCGTGGGCGGTGGCATATATACAAAAGCAGCCGATGTGGGTGCCGATTTAGTTGGTAAAGTTGAAGCGGGTATCCCAGAAGATCATCCTCTTAATCCCGCTACCATTGCTGATAATGTAGGTGACAACGTAGGCGATGTTGCCGGGATGGGTGCCGACTTATTTGAATCCTATGTAGGTTCAATTGTTGGTACGATGGTGCTCGGAGCTGCCTTTATGGTACCAGGGTTTATCGATAACTTTGATGGTCTCTCTGCAGTTCTTCTACCCCTTGTATTAGCCGGTGTTGGAATTGTGATGTCCTTCTTCGGAACCTTCTTTGTAAAAGTGAAAGAAGGTGGCAACCCACAAAGTGCATTGAACATGGGTGAGATCGTTTCATCCGTTGTTATGATTGTTGCTTCATGGTTTATCATTAAGTGGATGTTACCAACAGAATGGTGGTTCAAGGATCCACTCTACGCGTGGGCTGATCCTGAGAAAGGAAATCTCTATACCTCAACCGGAATTTTCATTGCAACGGTAATTGGCTTAGTGGCTGGTGTAGCCATTGGATTGATTACTGAATATTATACAGCTATGGGCAAGAAGCCTGTGCTATCTATCGTAAGACAATCTTCTACTGGTGCTGCAACCAACATTATTGCAGGCCTTGGCGTAGGTATGATGTCAACCATGTGGCCTATTTTAATCATTGCAGCTTCAATCATTGGAGCTTTCAATTACGGAGGCCTTTATGGCATTGCCATTGCCGCAGTAGGAATGCTTTCAAATCTTGGTATCCAGTTAGCCGTTGATGCTTATGGACCAATTTCTGACAATGCCGGTGGTATCGCAGAGATGTCTGATCTACCTAAAGAAGTTCGGCAACGTACGGATAAATTAGATGCTGTTGGTAACACAACCGCTGCCATTGGAAAAGGTTTTGCAATTGCCTCGGCTGCACTTACTGCGCTGGCATTATTTGGAGCGTTCATGACCACAGCCAAGATCAGCACGATTGACGTTTCTAAAGCGAACGTCATGGCAGGATTATTTATTGGTGGAATGCTTCCGTTTGTGTTTTCTGCGCTTGCTATGGGTGCTGTCGGTCGTGCGGCTATGGCCATGATTGAAGAAGTACGAAGACAATTTAATGACATTCCAAAACTAAAAGCAGCCCTTGCGCTTATGAAGAAGAATGGAGACAAACCGGTGAGTGAATGGTCGGCTGATGAGCAAAAGACTTTCCATGATGCTGATGGTTCTGCCGAGTATGGCAAGTGCGTTGAAATCTCGACTAAGGCTGCGCTAAGAGAAATGGTACTTCCTGGTGTTATGGCGGTAGTGGTTCCTGTGGCTGTGGCATTTATGCCGGGCCTTGGTGTTGAATCATTAGGCGGATTGCTTGCCGGTGTAACAGTTACTGGTGTATTGATGGCAATTTTCCAGTCAAATGCAGGCGGTGCCTGGGACAATGCCAAGAAAAGTTTTGAAGAAGGCGTTGAGATTAACGGCCAGATGTTTTATAAAAAATCAGAACCACATAAAGCTGCTGTTGTCGGTGATACCGTTGGTGATCCATTTAAAGATACCTCTGGTCCATCATTAAATATCTTATTGAAATTGATGTCAGTTGTGGCCCTGGTCATTGCACCGTTGCTGGTGAATGATGATGCTTCGGCAACATCGAAGGAAGTTAAGAAGCAAAAAATTGAAGTAGTTGCTGAGACAAGCGTGACGCCAATCATCGGTCATAAATAACTTAGATTAAGTTCCACAATAATAAAGAGTCATGCCAACCAGCATGACTCTTTTTATTATCTTGTCTTGAAAAACTTATTCGAATGAGCAACCTAATGTTTCTGTTGGCATTATTCATTGGGAATTTAGCACTAGCCCAATCTGAAATCCACGGCAAATGGAAGTCGTTCGATGATGAAACACTCGAAGCTAAATCCGTTGTCGACATTTTTGAAAAGGAAGGCAAATATTATGGCAGAATTATCAGGCTTTTTCGCAAGGCGAATGAAGACCCTGATCCCATCTGCACAGAATGTGACACCGAAGATCCGCGTTTCAATAAGAAGGTAATTGGAATGGAGATTTTAAGAGACATGAAAAAAATTGGAAATGAGTTTTCAGAAGGCACTATCCTTGATCCGAAGAATGGTAAGATCTATAATTGTAAAATATGGATAGAAGGTTCGGACCTAAAATTACGTGGTTATTGGGGGCCGTTTTTTCGGACCCAGACCTGGAAAAGGGCCGAATAAGTTTTTCTATCGAAAAAATCACGATCTTAACCCCCAAGAAATCTATTCAATAGTTACCTAAAGGTTACCAACTGTGGCGCTTAGAGTATTCAAGTCGAACCTAGAAATGGACGAAAAAGAAGTCTTCGAAAGAATCAAAAATGGTGATGAGAAGGCTCTTGAGTTCATTTATAAGAAGTACTATAGGATGATGACCAAGCTGGTCGTTACCAATAGTGGAACTGAAGAGGAGGCCCGGGATGTTTATCAGGATGCATTGGTAGTGTTCTGGCAAAAGGCAAGGTCGGGTAACCTCGTGATGACAGCTAAAATAAGTACCTACATCTACAGCATTTGCCAAAACCTGTGGAGAAAGGAACTGGACCGTAAAAAAAGACTTTCTAACGAGGAAAAGGATTCAGCACAAAGCATGGATCTGGATAGCGCAGAAAGAAATACGATTATAGCAGAGTGTTTGAACCAACTTGGTGAAACCTGCCGAAAAGTATTGATGTATTATTATTTTGATGAAATGTCGATGCAGGAAATTGCTGAAAAGCTAGGATTCGCTAACACCGATACTGCCAAGACAAAGAAATATAAGTGTAAACAAAAACTAGACGAACTGGTAAAAGCTCAATATTCTGAGCGGGATTTTTTAGACTAACGACAACATGAGTAATTTTGAATTAATTGACGATTATTTAACTAACCGGCTTAGCGAGCAGGATCGAAAATCTTTCGAGCAGCAATTGGCTTCAGATCCGACTTTGAAGGCAGATTTATCCCGTCAAGAGGAGATCATACAGGGGCTCAAAGCGGCCAGAGCAGCTGAGTTAAAAGGAATGCTGAACAAAGTACCTATAACAACACCTACTATTTACCTATCGCCATTACGAGTAGCAGCCGGGTTAATTGGAACTGCAGTGATAGCCACCGCCATATATCTCTATATCGACAATAAAGATAATTTGAATCCAGGTCAACTTTCATCTTCCTTCGCAGACTCAATCAGACAGACGGAACAGAAAGGCGTTGAAATTAAACTAGACAGCGCATCCAATAAAGATGAATTGAATGAGATTAATAGTATTCAACCAATCGATAAAAAAGAAAACGCAGTCGAAACCAAAAAAGAAACTACTCCTTCAGCGGCTGACAATACAAAGCAAGAGAACAAGCCTGTTATCGATTTGGTGGATCCAACCGAAGATCTTACGGAAAATACATCGAGCCCCGCTAAATCTGGTGTGAATAACTCTACGATTGCAATTGCCAAGATTGATGTGGACGTGATTTCATCCGAGAGAAAATTCAAATCTCACTATCAGTTTGCCAATGGACGCTTGGTACTCTATGGTAATTTTGATAGCGGCCTTTATGAAATCATTGAAGTCAATGCCCAACACTCACGATCTTTATTCTTGTATTATAAAGCCTCTTACTATTTGCTTGATGAAGCTAAGCGCGAGGTGACGGTACTAAAAGAAATTTCGGACCCTGTCTTGATTCAAAAGCTTAAAACCTTCAGGTCCAACTAAGGCAAAAGAATGTACAATGACCCTCCTGAACCGGAGGGTTTTCTTTTAGATCAATTTAAGGCCTGAAACACAGAAAATAGACCAAATCCTATGTATCTTTAAGCCCGAATGAGTGGGCTAGCCAAAAAGTTTAACACCAAAAAGAAAAACCTGGGTAGCTACCCATACATCAGTGTCGTACTCAGCATCACATTAGCCCTCTTCGTAATCGGTGTTTTTGGGTCCCTGGTTATTTACTCCAAAGAACTGGAACGACTCGTTAGAGAAAATGTAAAAATTCAGGTATACCTGAAAAATCAGATTACTGAAACTCAACGCGGGCAAATAGAAAAAAGCATTGCATCAAAGGCATTCGTTTCAAAGAATGAAAATGCCATTCAGTTCATCTCTAAAGATGAAGCGGCCAAAGAATTCATTAAGGAAACCGGTGAAGATTTCAAGAAATTTTTAGGTGAGAATCCGTTGCGGGATGCATTTCTTGTAAAAATTCACGAAGACTATCATGAAACGGATAGCATGAAGAGAATAAAGGCGGAAGTAGAAAAAATGGGAGGTGTCTTCGAGGTTTATTATGTGGAAAATGTTATCGACTCTATCAATAAAAATATTACTAAAATTGGGCTCATCCTCATGGGACTTGTTGCCCTGCTTTTGTTCACTGTGGTTATGCTGATCAATAACACCTTGCGCCTGGCTCTTTTTTCTCAGCGATTTTTAATTCGCAGCATGCAATTGGTAGGTGCCCGAAGTAGCTTTATTCACATGCCATTTTTACTAAGAGCCAGCATTCATGGTTTTATTTCAGGAGTTTTGTCAACGGCATTACTGATTGGTCTATTGACTATTGCCACCCGGAAAGTGGAGGATTTATCGTTGATTCAGAATAATCACCGCCTCCTGATTTTAATTGGATCATTGGTACTCATGGGAATCCTTGTTGCCGTTTTAAGTACGTATAGAGCGGTGAGTAGATATTTAAAATTATCATTGGATGAATTGTATTAAGTATGAATAAACTAGCGTTTGGAAAAAGAAATTATCAACTCATGATCATAGGCGTGATATTGCTTATCATCGGCTTCGCTATCATGGCAATGGACAAAGACCCGTATGGTTTTGGATTTTTGGGCATTACCCTTAGCCCTATTGTTATCATCACCGGTTTTATAGTCGAAATCTTTGCCATCCTTTATACTCCTAAGGAGGAAAAGTAATTTTGATGTCATTTTCTGATGCAATCATTTTAGCCATTGTTGAAGGGCTTACAGAATTTTTACCCGTTTCGTCAACCGGGCATATGATCATTGCATCATCCGTTTTTGGTATAACTGCAGATCCATTTACCAAAACTTTTATGATCGCCATTCAGTTGGGGGCTATCGTATCTGTTATCGTTCTCTATTGGAAACGGTTTTTTCAATCCGTGGATTTCTACTTTAAATTAATAGTTGCTGTTATCCCAGCTGCCCTGCTCGGTTTCTTATTTCATGATATTGTTGATCGGTTGTTTGAGCACATCGAAGTAGTTGCAATCATGCTGATATTGGGTGGGGTAGTATTCCTGTTCATCGATAGATTCTTCAGAGAAACGGAACTGAATGGAGAAACCAGCGTTAACTACTCTACTGCTTTCAAAGTGGGTTTGTTTCAATGTATCGCCATGTTGCCGGGGGTTTCCAGATCTGCTGCTACCATTATTGGCGGCCTTACCCAAAAATTAACTAAACAAACGGCAGCTGAATTTTCATTTTTTCTGGCATTGCCAACGATGTTTCTCGCTACCAGCTATCGGCTATTAAAATTCTATCAAAGTGGAAGTTCTTTTGGTGAAAGTGAAATTCAGATTCTAGCAGTTGGCAATCTGGTTGCTTTTATCGTAGCCATCCTGGCAATTAAATCCTTTATCTCGTTCTTAACAAAATATGGTTTTAAAGTATTTGGCTACTATCGAATTGCGTTAGGCGTTGCCATCTTAACATTATACCTGTTGGGTGTTGAATTGAGTGTTGTCTAATGGAACAGAATCAGGACAGAATCATACTCATCGATAAACCATTTGAGTGGACATCTTTTGATGTAGTAAATAAACTGAGAAGGAAATTAAAAATAAAAAAGATCGGTCATGCCGGCACACTCGATCCGCTCGCAACCGGCCTGCTTATATTGTGTACGGGTAAAATGACCAAGCGAGTCGATGAGTATCAGGCTCAGGAAAAAGAATATACTGGTAATCTGGTGATAGGGCAGACAACTCCATCGCATGATCTTGAAACTCCTGTGTCGGAGCCAAAAGATATAACTGCCTTAACTCATGAGGTCATTAGAAATGTCGTTAAAAAATTCACAGGTGTTATACAACAAGTTCCTCCCATTCATTCCGCCATTAAGGTCGATGGCAAGCGAGCATATAAACTGGCTCGAAAAGGTAAGGAGCCAGTCTTGCTTCCACGCGAGGTTACAGTCTCCGAGTTTGAGATCACCGCTATTGACTTACCTGTTGTAAGCTTTCGTATCGTTTGTTCGAAAGGAACATACATAAGGAGTATCGCCCGGGATGTTGGCGAAGAATTAGGTGTTGGCGCTTATCTTTCCAAACTTTGCCGAACCCGAATCGGGCAGTTTCATTTAAAGGATGCACTCACGATTGACGATATTAACCCATAAGTGAGATGAAAATCTATCACAGCCTTGATGATTTTGCGCGACTAAACTATGGAGTAGTAACCAGCGGAACATTCGATGGCGTTCATCTTGGCCATCAGAAAATTCTTCAACGGCTACAGGAAATCGCCAGGAAACACCATGGAGAAAGTGTCGTGATTACGTTCTGGCCGCACCCACGAATGATTCTAAGGCCAACTGATCTCAGTCTTAAATTGCTGAATACATTTGAAGAAAAAGCTGAATTACTTCGACATCAGAATATTGATCACCTGATCCGGATACCCTTTACAAAAGAATTTTCCCAATTAACTTCTCAGGAATTCATCACAAAAATTCTGGTCGAAACCATTGGCACAAAAAAACTCGTGATAGGTTATGATCACCGTTTCGGCAAAAACAGAGAAGGGAGTTTTGATCAATTAAAACTGAATGGCCCAACCTATGGTTTCGATGTGGAAGAAATATCCCAACAGGATATTGATCATGTTGCCGTCAGTTCGTCCAAGATAAGAAAAGCGCTGGAAGTAGGTGACCTTGAGACAGCCACACATTTCCTTGGTCGCCCCTATTCACTAAGCGGAAGAATTATAAAGGGGGATAAATTGGGAAGAGTCCTGGGATTTCCCACCGCCAACATTGATCCCGACACGCACGACAAACTGGTGCCAGTCGAAGGGATTTATGCTGTGAAGGTTCTTCATGAAAAAGATGAATACGGAGGCATGTTATACATCGGCACTCGCCCCACGGTAGATGGAACCCGAAGATCAATTGAAGTAAACATCTTCGGATTCGACAAAGAAATCTATGGAGAATCATTGACCATATTCTTTTACAAACTCATCCGTAGTGATAGCAAGTTCAGTGACCTGGAGTCGTTAAAGCAACAACTCTATTTGGATAAGGTTGAAGCGTTGAAGGTTCTGGAAAGTCAATAAGCAGTATCGGCAATTCGTTGATCGTAATGTCATAGATAGGTAATTGATATCGATTTAATGTAAGCGGTTATGTTGTGGACACCATCAAAAGAATTCTGCGACCAAACAAACCTGAAGCACTTCATGCGTTGGCTTCAGGAAAAGAAAGGGATTTCTTTTAATGACTATCAACAACTCTGGCAATGGTCCGTTGACCATCATAATGATTTCTGGAAATCCATATGGGAATACTTTGATATTCTTCACGATGGAGAATACGAAGAAGTAAGTAGCAACAGTGACATGCCTTACGTTTCGTGGTTTAAAGGAACGAAGTTGAATTACGCTGAGCATGTGTTCCGGAAAGAAAACGATAAATATCCAGCAATCATTTTCAAATCAGAATCCAGTCATGTTAATGAAATCAGTTGGAAAGAACTTCACCATCAAGTTGCCTCACTGCAACATTTTCTAAAACGTAAAGGTGTAAACCCTGGAGATCGGGTTGTTGCCTATCTCCCTTGCATTCCAGAAGCGACCGTTGCTTTTCTGGCAGCCAATTCAGTCGGAGCGATATGGTCAAGTTGCTCTCCGGACTTTGGAATTACTTCCGTCATCGACCGCTTTTCGCAAATCGAACCTACCGTGCTTATCGCAGTTGATCACTATCAATACGGAGGAAAGGTATTTGACAAAACAGAAGTGATTCAACACCTTATCGAGGCAATACCTTCCCTAACGGAAGTGATCATCGTCTCTGACAAAAGTAATTTATCATTTGGCAAACCCGTTACTAATTGGCGAGAGACAATTCAGGAAGGAGATCTCCATTTGAATTTTGAACGCGTTCCGTTTAATCATCCTATATGGGTATTATTCACTTCGGGAACTACCGGATTGCCAAAGGCCATCACGCATTCACAAGGTGGAATACTGCTGGAGCAACTTAAATACGGAACCTTCCACAATGACTTTAAATCAGGCGAACGATGCTTCTGGTTTACCACCACTGGCTGGATGATGTGGAATTACATTCACGGAAGTTTGTTGGCAGGAAGTACTATGGTTCTATATGATGGCAGTCCGGGGTACCCAGACCTCAATGTACTTTGGGAATTAATTCAGCATGTTCACATTGATCACTTTGGCACCAGTGCAGGATTTATTCTGGCCAACATCAAAGCCGGTATTCAACCTGCGAAGAATTTTGATTTGACCTCTCTTCGATCCATCGGGTCAACCGGAAGCACACTTCCACCCGAAGGTTTTGATTGGATTTATCAAGAGGTAAAAAAGGAGTTGTGGTTAGCTTCCATGAGCGGAGGTACAGATGTATGTAGTGCGTTTGTTGGAGGCAATCCCCTGTGGCCGGTCTATTCGGGAGAGATACAGTGCCGGGCATTAGGATGCAGACTGGAGGCGTTCAATGAACATGGAAACACCGTAACAGAAGAAGTCGGTGAAATGGTCATTACGAAACCAATGCCCTCCATGCCGATTTACTTTTGGAATGATCCTGAGTTTAAACGCTACAAGGAAAGCTACTTTGAAATGTTTCCTGGAGTTTGGCGACATGGTGACTGGATAAAAATTACTACCAGAAACGGTGTCATCATTTATGGTCGGTCCGATGCCACCTTAAACCGGGGAGGCATTCGAATTGGAACAAGCGAAATTTATAGAGCTGTAGATAAAATCAAGGAAGTAAAAGACAGTCTTATTATCTGCATCGAAAAAGCAGGTGGTGAATTCTGGATGCCGCTCTTTGTGGTCATGCAAAATGGCATGGAGCTTACAGAAGACATCAAACAAAATATCAATAAAACGATTCGCACGGATTATAGCCCCCGGCATTTACCTGATGAAATTCTGGCTGCACCAGACCTTCCTTATACTATTAGCGGAAAGAAAACAGAGACACCAGTAAAAAAAATATTGATGGGGAAAGATCCAAAAGAGGTAGTGAATGCCGGAGCATTAAGAAATCCTTCTTCCATGGATTTTTTTATAACCCTGGCAAAAAGAATTGGCCAGATCAATCTTTAGTTGCGTTAAAATAATTCATAAAAGAAAAGAGGAAAAATAGGCTGGTTACTAACTTGCATGTCTTATGAAAAAATCGACCATCAACTTCGCCATAGAACTTGACCAGAACAATGTACCCGAAAGCATTCATTGGGACGCCACCGATAAACCTCAGGACACTCCTTCAGAGACAAAAGCAATCTCAGTTTCGTTGTGGGATAGTCAACAAAAAAATACTATGCGTATCGACTTGTGGACCAAGGATATGCCTGTAGATGAAATGAAAAGATTCTACATAGAGTGTTTGGGGGGCATCGCTCAAAGTGCACTCAGTTCTACCAGTGACGAGCGTTTCTCAAATGAAATTAATGCCCTTTGCGATCGGCTTGTAGAACTAATCCGACAGGATAAATAGACCTCAAATTAAGGCTAACAGTTTTGCAAAAAACCGCCCTTGCAATCGTTTGTATATTCCATTTTTCTTGTAGATTTAAGAATTAAACCTCTAATTCTTATGAATATATTCTACAGGAAGGCGTTGATTGCTGCCCTCTTTTGGCTCTGCAGCGCAGCGACACTCATAGCGCAGACGACCATTACCGGTTTGGTAAAAGATGGCGGAACCGGTGAATCGATAGCCGGTGTTAACATCATAGTGAAGGGACGCGTTATTGGGACAATTACAAACAACACTGGTGAGTTCAATTTAAAAGTAAACGCTGCACCTCCATTTATCCTGGTCTTCTCTTTTATTGGCTACGGTAGCCAGGAAATTGAAATTAAGGATGCCAATACTTCCGGACTTGAAATTTCCCTGCTTGAGCAAACTTTGCTTGGCCAGGAAATAGTCATCTCAGCATCTCGAATGGAAGAGAGTATATTAAAATCTCCAGTCACCATTGAAAAAATGGATATACTGGGTGTGCAAAACACGCCTTCGGATAATTACTATAAGGGTTTGATTAATATGAAAGGACTTGATATGACTACCAGTAGTATCAACTTCCAAATTATCAATGCTCGCGGTTTCAACTCAACGGGAAATACACGTTTCATTCAGCTTACTGATGGGATGGATACTCAGGCTCCGGCTCTTAACTTTCCCATTGGTAACTTGAATGGTCCTTCAGAATTGGATGTAGAAAGTGTAGAATTTATTCCTGGAGCTTCATCCGCCTTATACGGACCAAGTGCCTTTAACGGTGCATTATTGGTTAATAGTAAAAGCCCTTTCGAATATCAGGGCTTAAGTGCCTTTGCAAAATTAGGAATGAACCATGCTAATGGTGGTACTTCCTATTTGGATAACGGTGGCAGCGCTAATCCAATTGGTCCTGGGTATGCAAGCCCGATGTATGAAGGCGCTCTTCGTTACGCAAAAGCGTTCAATAACCGATTTGCTTTTAAATTGAACGCGTCTTACAGCAGGGCAACCGATTGGTATGGCACAAATCAATTGGATCAGAATGCATCTCAAACCCCTTCGGGTTATTCATTTAATCCAGGGGCAAACAAGGTGCATATGTATGGTGATGAAGTAGCTGCCAATCTTTCTTTAGTCGGTTTGAGTCTGGGTGGCAGTCTACCTTCAGCCCTTCAGCCATTTTTAGGTTATCTGCCAAATCAAAATGTTTCCAGAACCCCCTACGAAGAAAGATATTTGGTTGATTACAATGCAAAGAATCTTAAAGCCAATGCTGCATTACATTACAGGATTACCGATAAAATTGAATTAATCGGCCAATGGAATTACGGTGCAGGAACATCCGTTTATACAGGTGCGCAACGCTATTCCTTGAAAGATTTCTCCATCAATCAATATAAATTGGAACTGAAAGGAAGTAATTTCTTCCTGCGCGGATATGCCACTGTTGAGAATAGCGGTGACTCCTACATTGCAGATTTAACAGGCGTACTGATTAATAGTGCGTGGAAAGACAATTCACAATGGTTTGGCCAATACGGTGGTGCCTATTTACAATCCTTAGCGCTGCAAGGATTCAATCCAACTTTAGGCATAGATCCAACCGTACAGCAACAGATGACTGCCCATAGTTTTGCCAGAGGCGCTGCTGATACAGGTCGTATTTTACCTGAAACACAAGCCTTTACTGATGCTAGTGCAAATGCCAGAAAAAATGTAATTCCTTATGGATCATTATTCAGTGATAAGACAGCATTATATCACTATGAAGGGCAATACAATTTCAAAAATCAAATAAAATTCATGGATCTTCTTGTTGGAGCAAGTTATAGATACTACGACTTGAATTCAAATGGAACCATTTTCGCTGATGGCCCCGGTAATCAAATTACTATTCAAGAAGTGGGTGCCTATGCGCAGG
>JAYVTB010000144.1:0-3316 GCA_043774805.1 Cyclobacteriaceae bacterium
TCAAGATAGAGATAAGATTGTTTATGTATATACAGACCAAAACAACAAGCAGTCACGTAGAGTCTTGCGAAAGGAAAGCACTCTAACCATCAATAAGGCAAAACAACTGAAAAAATTTGCCTATATGCCTCCAAGTGGAGCTGACAAATATTCTGAATCAAGTTACTTTCTTGACTACACCCAAGAAAAAAAATTAGTGAATGTCACACTTGAACACAAGGCTTTGCAAAAATGCCTTACCAAAATATTGCGAATAAAATTCGGTCACAAAAATGTAACGACAGAGCATCCGCTAAATTACGAGAAAAAGACCAGCATAGACATTGTCGTTAATGACGGTGGCAATCTTATCTTTTACGAAATTAAGGTTGCTTCCGAACTTAGAACATCAATAAGAGAAGCAATTGGTCAACTCCTCGAATATTGTAATTGGATTGAAGAGCGAAGAGCTAGCAAACTAATCGTTGTCACTCAAATGCATGAAGGAGAGGCCACTAAAATGGCTCATCAATATTTCAAACACTTGCGGAAACTTTATACAGAACTCCCTCTATATTACCAGTACTTTGACATGAAACAGGAAGCTTTATCTGAAGAACTCTGATCATTTAGTTCTAAATACATTATCCAAAATAATTCCGGTGGCAATGGCTGCGTTCAGCGACTCGGCATTTCCAACTCCCGGAATTGAAATGCGATGCCGCACATATTGCTCCACGGCAAGCGAAATTCCGTTTGATTCATTCCCAATCACAATAATGCCACCCCGCATAAATTTTTCATCGTGAATGTTGTTACCCGATAAAAAAGCACCGTACACTGGAACTTCGCAATCGCTCAGATAAAAAACCAGATCGGTGTAACTTACCTCCACGCGGCAAAAACTACCCATGGTAGCGCTGATGGTTTTGGGATTATAGAAATCAGCCGTGTGCTGGCTGGCTATAATATGTTTGATGCCGAACCAATCTGCTGTTCTAATTATGGTGCCCAGGTTTCCCGGATCACGAATATCATCCAGCAAAAGAAAAAACTCATCAGCACGTGGCTTCGGTGGATTAGCTTTCTTCATTCGGCCAACCGCCAGCACGGCATCGTTCGATTGAAATGATCCCATGGACTCCAACGCTTCTGGTGAGGCCACAACGCGAGTGACCGGGCGTTTACTCTGGCGGGTGATCTGGGCAAGAATTAACTCCGTTGCCACCACGAACTCCACTTCAAAATCAGATTTCAACAATTCCAAAACTCCTTTCATGCCCTGCACAATGAAGCATTGCTCCTCTTGGCGGTATTTCTTTAATTGCAGGGATTTGACCCACTTTATCTGCGCTTTTGAAATCATCGGGGAAACTTTTGTTTGGGAAAATTAGACAATTTGGCTGCATTTGCCTCGGCATCATTGGGTTGAACGGATGTCTGGGCACGCGTTACCTGAACGATGGTGAGAAGCTGCTGTATAACCAATCAGTAAAAGCCGACAACAAAAATTTCGATGCTGCCCCGCTGGCCGATTTATATGTTACTAAGACCAACCGCAGACTTTTTGGATTGCCAGTGAACCACTTGGTGTGGATGCATCACGTAGGTGAGAAAAAATACGATCAACAGAAATTCATTCGCAAAAAGGGAAAAATTGAAAAAGCCTATACCAAGAAATTAGCGAAGGTTGGATCGCAAAAAGCGCAAACCAATTTGCAATACAGGCGGTCCAAAAAAATAGATGCCATTGAAAAGAAGATTGAAAATGGAAATAACTTCATGCAGTGGGGTGAGAAAGCTGCTCTCCATGATTCAGCATCGATAATCTTAACAGTAGAAAAACTACATACCTACCTTTTTGCTAAAGGCTATTTTTGGAATGAAGTCAATCCAAATATTTCTGAGAAAAATCGAAAGGTATCGGTAGTTTATAAGGTATCACCTAAAAGGCCTTATCGTTTAGATTCTATAGCCTACATCACTACTGATACGTTGATTCTTGCGTTGCTGGACAAGGACAAAAGCAATCAGGTTTTAAAAAAGCGCCAGATATACGATCAGGATAAATTTGGAAAAGAGCGTGAACGCATTGATCTGCTTTTGCGCGACAACGGCTATTACAATTTTAACAGACAGTATATTGATTTTCAAGTAGATACAGCCCTTATCCACCCGCGCAAAGTGACTGTTCGGGTAAATATTCAAAAGCCGGAACGCACCACCACACACCAACGCTTTCGCATAGACTCGCTCATATTTGTTAGTGACGTAGGCATACAGGCCGACTCGGGAAAACACAGGCGAACTACTTTTTATCAAGGCATAGCGTTTCAATCGTACAGAAATCAATTTCACCCAAAAGCTTTACGACCGCGCGTGTTCATCAACCACGATAGTTTATACAGTCGATCGAACACGTTCCAAACTCAACGGCAATTGGCTAGTCTTGATATATTTAAATTTGTAAACATTAATTACGATACAATTGACGGCCATTTTATCGCTAACATTTTTGCCAGCCCTATGGACCGCTACTCGTGGGGCAACGAAGCGGGGGTTTCTGTAACGCAAGGTTTCCCTGGTCCCTACTACAGTGTAAATTTTAAGAAGAGAAATTTATTTGGCGGGCTTGAGATTTTTGAACTGAATGGACGCTATGGAATTGAAGGCGTTGCATCGGCTACACAAATTGGAAACTTTTTGCGCAGCACAGAAGCCAGCCTTAACGCATCAATCACATATCCACAATTCTTATTTCCGATGAGTGAAGAAAAAGCCATACGCTTCGCTCGTCTCAATCCACGCACTAAGCTGCTGACAGGTTATACATATACTAATCGTCCTGAATATCAGCGAAGTATCATCACAGCCTCGGGCACCTATACGTGGGAACACGGCAAAAACTTTTTGTACTCGCTCACCGCACTCAACCTGAACGTGATCAAGTCTGATACATCAGCAGCCTTCGGAACTATTCTTCGAGGTTTGGAGGAAAATGGAAACCGACTCATCAATGCTTTTAAACCTTCGCTGGTGAGTAGCATGATCTTCTCCGTTACCTGGAACCAGCATGGCTATGGTACTTCAGACAAAAGCTCTTTTTACATCCGAGGCTCAGCAGAAAGCGGGGGCACATTCTTAAATTTATTTGAGCCGTCCATTATTAAAAAAGAGGGACTGCAGCCCTATAAATATGTAAGATTAAGTGTGGACGCTCGCAGGACACAAATTATCAATAAGCACACACAACTTGCTTTTAGGCTCAATAGTGGAGTTGGCTATGCCTACAGCAATAATAAAGTATTGCCTTATGAAAAGTATTTCTTTGCCGGTG
>JAYVTB010000145.1:0-21595 GCA_043774805.1 Cyclobacteriaceae bacterium
AACTGGTGCAGCAGCTTTATATCTATCGTTTCGATGTGGTTTCTGTTTTTTGAAAAATACTCTTTCCTAGTCTACTCCCCAACTTTTAATGCTGACCCCAAATTTCAGGCGTTAAAAAATATTTTGCACCGCTCATTGAAATAGCAAAGCAATCTTCGGTAAAACATATTGTCTTTCTATCTGTCCAAGGTGTGGAGAACAGTAAAATTACACCTCATCATAAAATAGAAAAATTAATTATTGACAGTAAAATTCCATATACATTTTTGCGGCCAGCCTATTTTATGCAGAATTTCACTACTACTTTACGAAATGACTTAGTAAATAATCAAAGAATTTATTTGCCAGCAGGACAAGCAAAATTTACAGTAATTGACGCAGAAGATATTGGTTCTGTAGCAGCAAAAGTGTTAACCGAGCCGCAAAACCATATCAATAAAAGTTATGAATTAACCAATAAAGAAACCTTGACATTTACTGAAATGACTGAAAAAATCAGTAAAGGAACTGGAAAGACTATAAAATTTATCTCACCTAATTTATTGCAGTTCTTTTTGACTAAACGAAAAGAGCATATGCCGACAATGCTAATTTTGGTAATGATTATGTTGCATTACTTTCCAAGATTTCAAAAAACACCAAAGACAACTCAATGGGTGAAAATAATTACGGGACAAGAGCCAAAATCTTTTAGTGACTTTGTTCTTACAAATAAGAATCAACTACAATGAAAAGAAGCACTGGCTATAACAAAAATGTCCTTATGAAATGGCGGCAAAGCGTAAACTATAAGTTTTTATCTTCGTTCTACGTTTGGTGACTGCAAGAAATAAAATTTTACATTTGTAAATTAGATATTTAAACTAAAATGAAATGAATAAGAGGGGAGCAATTATTATCATTGAAGATGACTCTGATGATCAGGAGATGTTTAGTGATGCATTTAAAGAACTCGATTATAGAAATGAAATTGTTTTTTTTAATGACGGACAAGATGCACTTACCTATCTGACCGCAAAAACCACTGAGCCTTTTATTGTTTTTTCTGACATCAATATGCCAAAGTTAAATGGCATGGAGCTTAGAAAGCAAATTCATGAAAATGAGGACATACGATTAAAAACTATCCCTTACTTATTTTTTACAACCAGCGCTGAACAAGAAGCTGTTGTTGACGCTTACTCAAAATCTATTCAAGGATTTTTTGTCAAGCCTTCAAGTTTTCAAGATTTAAAAGGTGTATTGAAGATAATAGTTGAGTATTGGCAAAAGTGCGAATCTCCCAACTATGTTAAATAATAGTGAGGCAGACCTTAATTCTAAGAACAGTTTAGGCTATACTTGAGCGACACCTCTGTGTGACGAGAGTAGCACCCTGTGGATAAAAACATGTGACTCACTCTTCGTTTAGGTACCTAACATTTAGCTAATGAAAAAATTAATATTTTCCCTCGCGCTTATTATTTTTCAAATGACCTTCTTAATAGCACAACCTAAGGTTGGAGATAAAACAATTTTTGTTGGCGGTGGTGGTCTTGGCAAAGATTATATCAGGTATGTTGCCAGCCTGACCGGTAAAGCCAATCCAAAGGTTTGCTTTATCCCAACGGCAACGGGCGATAGTCCCAATACCATCCTGGGTTGGTACGCCAGCTGTGAAGATTTGCCCCTTCGGCCTTACGTGATGAAGACGTTCATTAATTCCAATACATCCCCAAAATCATTTGAAGAAATTATCATGAGCATGGATGCCATCATTGTTGGGGGAGGAAATACGTTAAACATGATTGCCATCTGGAAAGTGCAAGGAATTGATTTGGCCTTGAAGAAGGCTTATGACAGCGGAATTATTTTAGCGGGAGGTAGTGCGGGTTCGTTGTGCTGGTTTACGGCTGGCTCCACCGATTCAAGACCAAAGGAGTTGACAATTGTAGAAGGATTAAATTTTTTAAACTTCGGTCATTCTCCTCATTATCTACGTGAAGTAGCCCGAAGACCATTATATCACGAATTGATTCTGACCGGCAAACTTAAACCTGGTTATGCATGCGATGATCAGGCCGGTCTTTTATTTGTAAACGGAGTAATGAAAAAATCAGTGTCCCTGAACGCGGAGAACAAGAACTATTTTGTCTCCGTGAAGGATGGGAAAATTCATGAAGAATTATTGCCTGCTGAAATAATAAAGTAGTGTTGAATATTTTTTTTCTCTGCTAACTTATTCCTGTGTTGAATCTTCGATTGCTTACCGCATTGAGCCTTTATTTGCTGCTGAGTTGCGCTGGCAAAGAAGAGCATTCCACTGATTGGTGTGATCAGCCTCTGCGCCCTGAATTAACTAAGCTTACGGAAATAGAAACTGAACACCCGTGGTTTAAAGTGTATTCGGTAGGTGAAGGGGTATTTGCTATTGCGGAGCCGTATAATTTTCAGGAAGTAATTTCTTATTTGATCATAGGATCGGAAAAAGCACTTTTGTTTGATACCGGTATGGGATTGGATTCAATTTCATCTGTGGTGAGGGAATTAACCATGTTGCCCGTAACTGTGATCAACTCACACACTCATTATGACCATATTGGCGGTAATAAAGAATTCGATCATGTGCTTGCCCTGCAAACCAATTACACGATACAGCATGCGAAGAGTGGCTGGAGCCATGAGCAGGTGAAACAGGAAGTAGCTGGGGATGCGTTTTGTCTTGCCCGTCTTCCGAACACAGATACGGCCAATTATTACGTGCGGCCATTTACCATTTCGGAATCTATTGAAGATGGCGACATCGTTGACCTCGGAAACCGGAAGATTGAAGTGTTGGCCGTTCCGGGTCACACCCCCGATGCCATTGCATTACTGGATAGGCAGGCCGGTTATGTGTGGACGGGAGATACTTTCTATGAAGCAACCATTTGGTTATTTTTTGAAGGCACGGATCTTCAAGCCTATGAAAGCAGCATTGGGAAATTGGCAAACCTTGCCGGTGATTTAAAGAAAGTTTATCCGGCACATAATAAGCCAGTGGCAGAACCCATACGGCTTGTTGAATTGAAGAATGCCTTCGATAAAATCATGAGCGGAAGGAAAAAAGGAAAAGAAGGAGGAAATTTTGGCCACCCCGATGATGTGAAGGCAATTGTTTTTGAGTTCGACAACTTTTCTTTTTTGATACGGAAAGATTTCTTGAAAAGTAAATAAGAATCGGAAGCTACTTAATCACAGTTTTTACCGAATCACTAACTATCTCTGCCAGGTCAATTGCCAACGCTGGATTATCATTGTGAATGGAATCTACGGTATGTCGGGTAATTTTTGTTTGCCATACATAAAGTCTTCTTAAACTGGTTAACCTGGCCAGGACTTTCAGACCTGCATCACTTACGGCTGTAGTGTGAAGGTTTAGTGATTCAAGATGTTCAAAACTGTCTAATTGAATTATACCAGCATCGGTTATGGCATTGTTGCTCAATGTTAGGCGGGTGAGATTTGGAAACTGTTTCACTGTACTTAACCAGCTATCCTGGAAACCGGTTTTTCCAAGATCAAGCCACGTAATTTGTTCTTTAATTGGTAATAAGGCTTCAATTTTTTCAATGGTTAAACTATCCCTGGCAATTACTTCAAGAAAATTATTGTCCTCGGCAAGTTTTTTTATGGTATAACCATTAGCACGAAGTGATTTCAATGTATCTTCTCCAGCCGGTGCCACTTTTTCTTTTTCAATAAAAGATTTTCTTTCTGTTGCCAATGAATATCGTTGCTGGATGAGCATCTTGACTTCTGGTGGAATGCTTTCATCCGTTATGGTAAGGTCAAAGGACATTCCACTGCGAATCCAGTAATCGAGTAGCGCAATTTCAGTATATGACATAGCGGCTCCATTGGGTGGCATAAATTTCCTATTGGATGGATCGAGGCATACGCGTTTGAAAAGTTCGCTGTTTTGAGGAGAGCCCTTTTCAAGAACGACTCCATTTTCACCACCTTCTAACAAACCTTCTTTAGTGGTTAACAGAAGCTTACCCTTTTTTAAGTCTTCATTATGGCAGGAAGTACATTTTGATTTCAAAACAGGTTCTATAAGGTGAGTATAGAACAGTACAGAATCTGGATCAGCGGGAAAGACGAATTTATCCTTTGTTGAATTCTCATCTTCTTTAACTAATGCTTGAATAAATGTGGGAGCATAGGCAAAAAGATATTGATTGCCATGGGTGAGATTTCCACCGAGGTGTCCGGTTATTGAAATCAGCACAAGCAAAGCAGCCATAACCAGTCCAACGTTTCGCCTGTTGTTTATCATGCGCTGCTGAATGGCCTCCCTGGAATGCTCCGATTGATCGTCTTTCGCTTGAAGTCTCTTGAGTGTGAAACCGCTCAGCCATAACCAGCTTGCAATAGAGATAGCGGTAACTGAAATGCCCATCCACTGATGCCAGGCGAGGGTGCTTTCCGGATAACCACCTTCGGTAGATAATAGTAGTCCCAGGACTGCGGCAGCTATTGAACTTATCGCTCCTAGCAAAAGAACAATCGGCAAGGCTCCAAGAAGAAAGGTGTATCTTTTGAAAAGTGAGAGTGAAAACAATATTGCGGCCAGCAACAAAAAGCCAATGGGTAGGTGGACAAGTAATGGATGGAAGCGACCGAAAAATAAACCAACATCAGATTGCAAAAGAATACTCATTGGAGCGAATTGGATTGATCAAGTTAACAATTAAATTGTAGTTAGGAAGATTTACATTCAAACTATCTTATCTAACAGCAACATGATCAGGCACATTAAGAGATTAAAATTCAATTTCCTATTAGTCATATTCATTGTTGCCTTTACAGCCTGCAATAAAGATTCCGGAATGGAAATGAAAGAGAGCAAGGAAAGCGGATATCTATGGGTAGATCAAACAGAAAAATATCTTCCTGCTACCGGAGAGTGGACCAACCGTGTGGAGGTAGCAGATATCGATGGAGACAACCGGCTGGATTTAATATTTGCCAATGGAGGTGACTATTCTGAGCCTGGAACTCTGGAGCCAAGCCGGATATTTATCAACCAAGGTGCAGACTCACTATTTAAAGAGATAACCACTGAAATATTCGGCAACGATAAATTCTACGCGCGTGTAATTAAAGTACGCGATCTTAATCAAGATCAACTTCCTGATATTGTTATTGGAACAACTTTCGAAACGCAAAGCCAGTTATATATTGGCGTTGGCAAGGGCACTTATAAAAATGTGACGGCTTCTCAACTGCCAGTTACAAAAGCGAGCATTGGTGATCTTGAATTTGGCGATGTAGATGACGATGGTGACCTTGACATGGTGCTGGCAGACTGGGGTCCCGGCTCCAATATGGAAAATGGTGGTGGGCGCACAAGACTATGGATGAATGATGGGAAAGGTTTTTTTACGGATGTAACCACTTTACAAATGCCCGATGTGCTCATTCAGTTTTCATGGGATTTAGAGTTTATCGATGTCGATAATGATTATGATCTCGACATTGCTGTTTCATGTAAGCGCTGTGGCGCGAGCAGGATGTTTATAAATGATGGAAAAGGTTTTTTTCAAAATAAACGGATGCTTCCTGCCTATACCAATAATTATGAATTTGAACCGATGGATGTAAACCGCGATGGGTTGCTGGACTTAGTTACAGTAAATGATGGTGAAATTGTAAACCAATCATGGTCGAGGAGAGAACATCTTTTTCTTAACGACAGCGGGAAAAGATTTAATGATGCTACAGTCATGCTATGGCCCGTGAACGATAATATTGGTGAAGATGATAATAACATTGTTTTTCTGGATTATGATTCAGATGGTGATCCCGACTTTTTATTGAGTTCCCTTACAGGAGAAGATCGGTTGCTCGTGAATGATGGCAATGGGAAATTCAAATTGCAACAACCCATCATGGATGGAGATCCAACTCCTCACACGCTTTCTATGGTATTGGGTGATATCAATAATGACAAAAAAATGGATATCATCATGGGGCAAGGAGAAGGAGAGGAGATCATTGAAGAAAGAATATTTATAGGTTCTCAGATAAAAGCCGATGAAGCACTTCCTGTTATCTCAAACTATCAGTTGGAGGAAATATCTTCAGGGGTATTTACTTTAAAAGCCAGAGTCCATGACAATAAGAGCCCCAATATGCCGCACGACTGGCAGTCGGTCGAGTTGCTTATCAACGGTCAGCCATTTCCTTTGCAATGGTATGGTGAAAATTTATGGAGGACAACGGTTCGTGATAAAACAGAAAATGACCAATGGCAAATTTGTGCGGTGGACTATGCGGGCAACAAGAAATGTATTCCCGTACAAATCATGTTGAAAAAATAAAGTCTAACTGAGAACACCTTTTACAACGGATCCATGAACATCCGTTAATCGGAATCTGCGTCCCTGATATTTGTAGGTAAGGCGTTCATGATCGATTCCCATAAGATGGAGCAGGGTGGCATTGAGGTCATGGACATGCACCGGATTTTCTGTTACATGATATCCAAAGTCATCCGTCTTGCCATAGGTTAACCCTTTCTTAACTCCAGCGCCTGCAAGCAACATGGTGTAGGCATCGGGGTGATGATCCCGGCCAAAATTATCTGCGGTAAGCTGACCTTCAGAAAAACTGGTGCGGCCAAATTCACCACCCCAGATCACTAACGTATCTTCCAGTAAACCTCTGTGCTTGAGGTCCATGATCAGTGCCGCAGTGGGCTGGTCAGTTTCTTTGGCACGTTTAGTAATCTGTTTGGGTAAATCGTTATGATGATCCCAGCCTCCATGGTATACCTGAATAAATTTTACTCCACGTTCAGCCAGTCTGCGTGCAAGCAGGCAATTGCTGGCAAAGGTTCCAGGCTTCTTACTATCGGGGCCATACTGCTTATAAATATAATCGGGTTCTCCTTTCGTATTAACAACTTCGGGTACGGAAGTCTGCATGCGGAATGCCATTTCATATTGCGCCATCTTAGCCTTGATGCTGGGATCATCCCAAAACTCATGGGCGCCAGATTGCATTTTTTGTATGAAATCGAGTTGCTCTCTGCGAGCTTGTTCAGTAACGCCAGGAGGATTTGAAAGATAAAGCACGGGATCTTTACCACCACGAAAACGTACACCCTGATGTTCAGCTGGTAAAAATGCACTTGAGAAGAGTGGGGCAAATCCACCTTCGAGACCTTCTGTTTTCAAGACAATAAATGCCGGTAGGTTTTCATTGTCGGATCCTAATCCATAACTGATCCAAGATCCAAACGAAGGACGGCCCGGTAGTTCTGAACCCGTGTTTGTAAACATCTGGGCAGGTTCATGTTGCACGGACTCTGTATGCATGGATTGCACTTTGCATAGCTCGTCTGTAACCTTTGACAAGTGTGGCATTAAGTCACTCATCCACATTCCGTTATTTCCGTGCTGTTTGAAATTAGTACGTGTTCCTACAATGCGAAGCGAGTTTTGTGACGCTGCCGTTTCTGTGATACGATCTCCGAGTACGCTCGCGGGTAAGTCCTTGCCGTTCATTTTTACCAGCAATGGCTTGTAATCAAATAAATCCAGCTGAGATGGAGCACCTGCCATGTATAAATAAATAATCCTCTTTGCTTTAGGAACAAAATGAGGACCAACGTTATTTCCAAGCGCAAATAAAGAGGTTGGATTTAGCAGTGAAGCCAGTGATACAGCGCCAAGTCCAAGAGAAGTTTTGGTTAAAAATTCCCTTCGCGTTAATGGTGTGTGATGGTGGTGTTCCATAGCTATCTTTTCATATAGGTTTCGTCATAATTAAAGATGCTATTGGCCACAATGGCCAGTGCAGCAGTCTGGATTTTGTCGAGGTGCATGTCGCGCGGAATTTTCCCTACAGCAAGTAACGAATCAGCCAGGTTCGGATGTTGTTGGAAGTGACTGTATGCACTTTGATAATGCTCTTTCAGGGTAGTCAATAATTCCTTGTCCGGAGTAACACCGGTGGAAAGTCGAAAGCCATAAGTGATCTGATCATCAAGTCCATTCTTCTCCCGCAGCATTCTTTCCGAAAGACATCGTGAAGCTTCAACAAATTGCGGATCGTTGAGTAAGTTAAGTGCTTGCAATGGAGTGTTTGTGTTCACTCTCCTGGTCGTGCAAATCTCTCGGTTGCCAGCATCGAAGTTGATCAAAAATGGTGCAGGTGAAAATCTCCTTACAAAGGTATACAGACTCCTCCTGTGCAGGTTAGCTCCTGTATCCTGTTTATATTTATACAACTTAAATGAAAAATATCCCAACTCTTCCCATAACCCATCCGGTTGATACGGCTTCACACTCCGTCCACCAATTTTTTTTGTAAGAATGCCGCTTGCCGCAAGTGCATTATCCCTGATGATCTCCGCCTGCCAGCGATAACTGCTGCTTCGGGCATAGTAGCGATTATCAGGATCAGCCTCATATTTTTCAGTGTCAGCAAGGGAGGATTGTTGATAGGTGGAAGACATCACCATCAACTTAAGCATGCTACGAAGATCCCATCCACTTTCCATAAATTCAGCTGCCAGCCAGTCTAATAATTCCGGATGCGAGGGGAGTTGTCCCTGTATACCAAAGTCATCTGTTGTTTTCACGATACCGGTACCAAAAATCATTTGCCAGTATCGGTTAATAGTAACTCTTGATGTGAGTGGGTTCTCTTTGTTGACAAGCCATTGGGCAAGTCCGAGTCTGTTTTTTGGATACTCCGAAGGAAAGCGCAAAACATTTTCAGGTGTACCACATTCCACTTCTTCCGCATGCACATTATAAACCCCTCTGCCCAGTACGTAGGTTTTACGAGCAACTGGTAGATCTTCCATCACCATTACTTCAGTCGTTTTATCCATGATTGCAGCTTTCGCTTTGCGCAGATTCATGAGCTTGCTCTCAATCGCAATGGCTGCCTTACTCTTTGCCCGCTGATGCTGTGTAGCGATAGCAACCGGTACTGGGTTCATTTCATATTCACCTAAGCGTGCCATTTCAAGTTGTGTCAGTTCACGATCGAACAACCGAACTTCATCCATCGAACCAGTAAAGATGCCCGGGTCGCCTTCTGAAATACGATGGCTTTTCGCGAGACGGACTGGAAGCGTATCCTGCTTTGCCGTATATCGGTGGATTGGTTTTATCGTGCGTGTGAGTCGGTCCGAAAGTATTCGGGTGACTTCTTTTTTTCCATTGATATAAATCGAAACCCCAGCTGCTTTCTGACTTCCATTATAGGTAAATCCGACTTGTGTCCATTGACTAAAGGGAATGGTTTTTTCTGTCGTCACCTCGAGAAAATCATCGGGGAGCCGGTGAATGAAGCGCAACGTCAGATGGTTCGTAGTGTCAAGTGCAAATTCCCACCCTCGATAAAAGCCGGAATAAGTGGTACTATTGCCCATGATAGTTTGTATGTGCGCTTTCTCAGTTTGCCTTGGGTTAATCCAGCTACTTGCGCTGATGGGTTCATAGTGTTCGATAAAGCCTACCTTATTGAGACTGACATAATCATAGTCATCATCAAACATCAGTCCTTTGCCACGCTTTCCTTCAGCCATCGTTACCCCAAGGGTAGTCTCGGCTTTTCTTGTGCCGTCTAAAAGAAATACTTCTTCGTACTCAATTTCTTTTTTCTTTTTATCCTTCTCTTGTGCTTTCTTCTCCTTTTCTTTCTCTGCCTTTGTCTTATCTTCTTCAAAGAATTTCGTTACCTTTTTTTTGCGTTTGATTTTTTCCATTTTTTCAAATGGGTAATACCCAATCTCATTTTCAATTTTCGCTGAGCCGAGACTGCTCACATAATTTTCGATAAGCGCTACGTCTGCTTCACTAAGCAGTGCCATATTCTTATTAATAAGTTGATCGAGCGATTCGATACGCTCTTGCTGCCGATCTTCAAACAGCACCATAGTAGGAGGCCTGTTAAGATCGGTCGGCCCTAGCCCCAGTTCATCCACATTATTGAAAAATGCTGATAGCTGGTAAAAATTCTTTTGTGTGATCGGATCAAACTTATGATCATGGCATCGGGCACAGCCGATGGTTAAGCCCAGAAATGCTTTGCCTGTGGTGGCCGTCCTTTCTGCTACATACTCGACTCGATACTCTTCTCCAATGGATCCCATTGAAGCTTCCATCGGATTGAGGCGATAAAAAGCAGTTGCGAGTTTATCTTCTTTCATTGCTTTGGGCAATAAATCACCGGCCACTTGCTTGGTGATAAATTCATTCAGTGGCATATTCTTTTTGAATGATTCTATCACCCAATCCCGATAAGGCCACATGTCGCGATAGCCATCAAAGGACACTCCGTGCGAATCTGCGTAACGGGCAACATCCAGCCATTCCATGGCGAGCCGTTCGGCATGTGCTTGTGTTTGTAGCAGGCGGTCCACCACTTTTTCATAGGCGGTGGGTGATTGATCTTTTAAGAAATCATCGATCTCTTCAATGGCAGGTGGTAAACCTGTCAGGTCAAGTGTCACTCTTCGCAAGAGCCTTTCCTTATCCGCAATGGGATTGGGTGATAAGCCTCTGGCAACTAGTTCGGATTGAATGAAGTGGTCAATAGGATTGCTGGCTTTCCAATCCATTTGTGTTTCAGGAACCGTGGGTTTTTCTACTTTTAAAAAAGACCAATGTGGTTTCCATTCCGATCCCTGCTCAATCCATTTGGTAATTAGCGCAACCTCTATCGCAGAAAGAGACATTTTAGAATCTGGCGGTGGCATTTGATATTCTGGATTGTCACTGACAATGCGATGAAAGACTTCACTTTTCCCAACGCTTCCTTTTACAAAGGCAAAGTTTCCGCTGGCAAGTTTTGCAAAAGCATCCGCTTCAACATCAAGTCGCAAATTTCCTTTTCTCGCATGTTCGTCAGGTCCATGACAGGCGTAGCAACGATCGGCTAATATTGGCTTAATGTGAAAATTATAATCTACTTTTTGAGGCAAGGAAGCATAGGCTTCTTTTACTTGATTTGGCAAGGATGGATCACAACTCATCATTGCCAATACTATAAAAATACAAAGAGCATTCCTGCAAACACGGTTATGTAAAGACTTACAATAGTTAGTTGTGCTCACGGTGGGAAAGGTAGAATCCATTAAATATAGGAATTGAAATTGAAGCAACAAAGCAATAGATTAGTAATACGTATCAAAAACCTCCTGCGAGATGTTAAATAAATTTAATAATGAGGAAAAGGGTGATGTCCTTGAGTGATGACTTAGATTTCATTGGATAAAGAAAACTTAAAGTCAGTGTTGCAACGGCAGGTCATCGGTACGAACGCAGCAACTATTTAAGTATATTTACCTGAAACGATTGGTTTAAGATTGGTAATAAACAATATGAACATAGGACATATACCTTAAGAATGTATGTTGCTTGCAATTTAGATGTAATGACTATGGAGTGCAATTTATAAATTGAAACAGACTTGGAAACCGACACTTTATCAAATCGAGTTGTTCAATCAATTGATACTGTGAAAACGACAGCTATTCAACTGACGGACAGTACACGAGCCGAGGTTACTGCCTTTGACTGGGAGAGAACTTTGTTCACAGCACTAATTGGGGCATTAATCGCTCAAGGATTAATAATTCTGATTAATTGGATTAGAACTGAAATTGAACTCAAGACGAAGAAGAATCTTTTGATAGCAGACCTTAAAAGCCAAAGAGAGGTTATAGTTAAATTGAAAACAGCTTATGAAACTCTGTTAGACAAATTTCAAAAAAGAGACACCAAAAAACATTCATACGAATCATTTGAGGATTTACACACTGACATCTATGAATCAGTATCCAAAACGGACTTGTTTAAAATCTTCGGTTTGAGAATAACTAAGATTGTCAACATCTATAAAACTCTTCGATTTCTTAAAAAATACTCCGTTGACGCTATCTATAGGGACTATATTACTAAACTGGATAATCATTTAAGAGAGAAACGTGACAATCCAGAACATGATTATTACTGTGTAACTCATCGTGGTTTTATTGACATTGCAACTGGGCAGATTAACAACAACATTAAGACTATCGGAGAAGTACTAATTGACATTGATGAATTTATTATGTAAATGGTACTTGAGGCATAACTGTTGACAATTCATTCCGACCTAGAAAACAAGTTGTAACTATTTTTAATTAAAAGCCGACAATAATTATTTGTGCGTTGAAACCACTCTCGCCTCGAACTCATTTTGATTATATACGTGTAATAATTTTTCCGATTCTTTATTTCTTTTTCTAATTTAGTTCAATTGAATCTAGTTTGATTTATATTTCAAAATAAATTAATATGAAAGAGTTTTTAACTATTGTTTTTTTCTCCCTTTTATTAATAGGCTGTAATGAAAAAAAGCCTGTTAATGATTCAGATAGATCATCTGTAGATGATCAATTGTTGGCTGATTATTTTCAAACTAAAAATGGAATTAAAACTGATATGAATTTTAGACTAATGTCATTTAGTAAGGTTCGAGAAAGTTTAGGAAAAGACAGTTTGTTAACAATATACAATTCGTTTAAAAATGAATATGATGAGGGATATAATCTTGATACTCTTATGAATCATTTAAGGCCTTATTATGAGAAGTATCCAGATGGTAAGGCTGGGATTAGGTACAAGTACTTAAAGAGATACAAAGATTTAGAGAATAATGTTTTAGCGGTTGAATATCTTTGTGTTTATACAATAAATAATCCCACGCTCAATAATACTGAGCAGGAAATAACTCGAACTGTTTATTTAAATAATGACGGGACGAAAGTACTAGGTGATTTGGTTAGTAGTAAATGAAAGGAAGTATATTCGAATATGGCCCTGAACTAATATTGAGTGAGACTAGATTCTGAATCTGAGGGAGAATCACCTTACAAATAGAATAGTGCAGAAATCAGACTTTTACTGCCTTTCCTCCTTCCCAAATCAAACCAAATAAAATCCCATGTTTTTTTACCCAAATGCGGTCGGTGGCATGATCGAATAGTTCGATCCATCCTTTGGAAGCAAGTTGTTTTAACTGATCATCGGGCAGTCCTTTTATGCTGATGTATCCGCCATCGGCAAAATGAAATTGCACGTTGCCTGCGGCATTTCCTTTTTCAAGCCATGATTTTAACTTTTGCAAGCGGTCAACAATATTTTGAGTTAGTTCAATGGTTTCCTTCAGTGTGGCTTCAATGTCTTTGATGTGACCGTCATTATTGAAGTCATCATTTCTTAAGATGCGTATTGGGTTGATGTGAATCTCACCGGCATAACGATTGATCATGGCTTTCTTAGTTTAATCGGATGCAAATATAAAACTAATCATTCTCTCCTTACCTCTGTGAATTCTCCGTGTTCTCTGTGGTTAAAATGCATCTAACCACAGAGAGCACGGAGGAAGCACAGCTTTATTTATTAACTAGTTCAACATCCAATTGCTGAATGAGTGCTTCTTTCTCTGGCGTGAGCGTAAAGAAAATCAGAACATTCTTTTTTTCTCCCTCCAGGATAAAACTCCCTCTCAATTGATTTTCCGGTTTGAGTTCGGTTATGTTTTTGATTTCACCGGCCTCACTGAATATCTTTTGTGTTGTTGATCTTCTTCTTTCCAGTGATTCATCAGGAAAGAAATTCGCTGCAAATATTTTTGTGTGCTCCTCTTGCCATTGGGGTAAGAGTTTTACGATTTCATCTTTGCGCTGATTCAATATCTGTGAAGCCGGAAGAACCCTTGGCTTCAATCCCGCCATGGCGATCAGGGTATCCAAAGCTATCGCGTTGGCTGCGCCAGGAGATCCGTAAGTATGATTACTGAACGATACTATTCCAACTCCATAAGCCGGATAGATGCGCCATTCACTGCCAAAGCCTGGCAATCCACCGCTGTGTGAAATCCGCACATTGCCTTTGCAATCTTTCCTCCAACCGAGTCCGTAACCATATCCTGTAGTTGTAGGGCAAAGTTCTCCGCTCCTTGTTTTTGCATCGGCAAACAAAGCATTGAATCGCCAAGGTTGATGCATTTCACGAATGGAACTTCTGCGCACGGGTCCGTTGTCTGCTTCATTGCGCGGAGGCCATGCCGCCAGATGCAAGGCGACATATTTACTAAAGTCTTCGATGGAACAGATCAATCCGCCCATCGCACCATATGACCCATCGTGAAGCAACGGAATTTCCTTCCAGGAGTCATCAATCCATTGATATCCCAACGCCAGTTGTTCCTTGGGTACTTCGTCATATTCCCATTTGGAGTTGTTCATTCCAATGGGCTTCATGATATTCTCTGTAATATATTTCTGATAAGGCATGCCTGAGACGTTCGTAATGATTTTTCCGAGTAAGGCAAAGCCCAGGTTGCTGTATTCAAACGTAACACCAGGAACATTGGAAAATGAAATTCCTTCACTTACCTGCTTCAGGAGTTCTTCATCCGTAGCATCAAGTTGACGATCACCCCATGGATTGTCTTCAGGGAATCCCGCTGACATCGTCAGAAGATTTTGTATCGTGATGGCAGGTGCATCTTTCGTTAGGGCTCCTGCTTTATTCATTTCAGAAATGTATTTCGAAACGGGATCAGTCAAACTTAATTTTCCTTCATCGCGAAGTTTAAGTATGCTCATGGCCGTAAAACTTTTGCTCATGGAGGCAATCCGAAATAATGTTTTAGTGGTTGTCGGAGTTTTTGTAGCGATGTTTGAAGTACCAACACTGCCAGCGTACACCAATTGTCCACCGGCAATAACCCCGAAGCTGATGGAAGGAAAATGATTCTTATCGGCATAGTCCTGGTAAATTTTTTCAATGACTGGAAATGCTTCCCCCATGTTGTTAAAGGATGATGAGTCCTCAAACACAGGTATGGAATAGCGTTGCACGGATTCAACGGGTAAAGCAATTTCATTTTTCTTTTCCGCACAGCTAATCAAAAGGACAAATAGAACTGGGATCCAATATTTCATTTGATCGGGGATTAATCTGTTGAAAGATATCGAATCTTACTCATGAGCCAAAGTGATAAGGATTAACCATGGAGATTGGTAAATTTGAAAATGAATTCAGCCAACCGTGCCATCGCCATCGCCTGGTTTGAGGCATTCAACACACATAACCTGGAGCTGCTTCTCGAATTGTATCATGATGATGCCGTTCATTACAGTCCGAAGTTGAAAATCAGACAACCGGAAACGAATGGGTTAATCAAAGGCAAAGATGCGTTACGTGCCTGGTGGCGCGATTCATTCGAACGGTTGCCTACCTTGAATTATGAATTGATATCATTGACAGCAAATGAAGACCGTGTTTTCATGGAATATATCAGGCACGTGAAGGGAGAGGAAGATTTGCGTGTTGGCGAAGTGCTTGAAATTACCACTGGTAAAATTAAAGCATCACGTGTGTATCACAGCTGATTTAATTTTGATATTAATTGATAAATTTAGCTACTAGCTGGAGGCGCAAAAACAAATCAAGGAAATGACTCGTCAGTTTTCGAGTGCCTCAAATTGACAGGTTCCAAAGTGGTGTAAATCTAACTACCTAATAATTGTCTTTAACTGATTCAGATGAACAACAAATTTTCTCTACCGATCTTGCTCCTCACAGTTTCGGGTTTAATTATTTCATGTAATCCGAAGAAAAAAGCTCCACAAGGATTTCAGATCCAGCCTGGCTTTACGCTTACCTTAGTGGCGAGCGAACCCTTGATTAAAGATCCGGTTGATCTGGAATTTAATGAAGATGGAGATGCGCTGGTTCTTGAAATGCCTGGCTATCCATTCGAAGACTCTCAAAGCAAGATCATCTTATTGAAAGATGAAAATGAAGACGGACTTTATGACAAGCAATTTCTCTTTGCGGAAAATCTACAATTAGCATCTTCTATTCTTCCCTATAATAAAGGAGTCCTGGTGGCAGCACCACCTTATTTGCTTTTTGTTAAGGATACTAACGCAGATTATAAAGCGGATGTGTATGATACCCTGATGAGTGGCTTTGCCACTGGCAACCTTCAGCATAATTTTAATGGATTGACATATGGTTTAGATAATTGGATCTATGCAGCCAATGGCGGTAATTCAGGCAAACCATATTGGTGGGGCGACACAACAACCAGAATAGATATACGCGGACAGGACATCCGGTTCAACCTGGAAACCAAAGTGATGGAGAAAGCAGGGAGGTCATCTGGTGGATTTAGTTTGGGAATGAATGAATGGGGACATTTATACGAGACACATAATACGCAACATGTTTCTGAACTCATTTTTCCAGGTCGATATCAACAGAGTGCAAGTCTTTTAAAACCTCATAGTTTATCGAATATTTCAGATCATGAGGAGAATGGCCTGGCACGCATCTATCCAATTGGAGAGCAGGTGTCGCGGGTAAATCATCCAGAGCAATCCGGCTACTTCTCAGGTTCGTGTGGCATCATCTGGTATGGCAGCGGTGCTCTTGGTAAAGAATATGAAAATACAGTCTGGGTGGCCGATGTCGTTCTTAATCTCATTCATGTTGATAAGATAAAACCCAACGGTGCATCCTTCAGCGCGACCCGTATGTTGGCGAAGAAAGAATTCCTGGCAAGCACAGACCGTTCGTTTCGCCCGGTAAATTTAACTACCGGACCTGACGGATTAATTTATGTCGTGGATATGTATCGCAGGGTGATTGAGCATCCGGAATGGATTCCAGATGATATTGAAGAAGAGATGGATCTAAATGCTGGAAAAGATAAAGGAAGAGTTTATAAAATTCAAAAAGAGAATTCAAAGATAAATCCATTCAATGCCGAACAATGGAAGTCAACAGAAGGAATGATCGCTGGTTTAAGCAGTCCCAATCAATGGGTGCGCAAAACTGCGCATCGCTTGCTGATGGAGAAAATATCGAGTGACGATGAAATTAAAAGTATCGTTCCCTTATTGAAATCGGAATCAGAACTAGCCCGGCTCCATGCTCTGTGGATTTTGTCGGCAAAGGAAGAGCTTTCTATTGATCAGCTGCTTGCGGCATTGGGTGATTCATCACCTGGTATTCGCGAAAATGTATTGATGATGTCTGAAAAGTTTCTTAACACCGATGAAGAAGTGCTGAAGAAGGTGTTATCCTTAACCAATGATGATCAGCAACGCGTGCGCATGCAGGCGGCATTATCACTGAGCACGTTGGCGAATGAAAATTTTATAAAGAACGAATCCGGAATTTTAGATGCTATGGTTCAGTCTGGATCTAAGCCAATGGATGATTGGAACGTAGTAGCCGTTACCTTGGCTGTAAAGAATGCCCCGTCCGATTTGTTTAAACAATTGACGTCTTCGGGAAATAACCAGGTGCACGTGAGTTTGCTTCAGTCTTTGGCGGGAATTTCAGGAAATGATATTCAGAGTATAAACGTGGTATTGTCTTCACTGGCAGCGACCTCATTAACGAATAGCAGCAAGCGGTTGGTCATAGACCAATTAACAAAGGGTATTCATTCAGCAATGAAAGATAATGCAGCCCTTCCCTCGCTGCAACAACTTGAGAAAGGAAGTGATATTGAGTTGATAGCTTCATTGACTTCACTGAGAAAGAAACTTTCATTGCCGCCTTCTTCAGAATTTTTAACCTACAGTAAAGATGCTATTAAGAAATTAGCAGATCGGTCGCTTCCCGATAGCATCCGGTTTCAGCAGCTGTCCTTGCTGGCGCTCTTACCTTATAAAGATAAGTCGGAGGTTTTGTTTCAATGTTTAGACAACACGCAGCCGCTTAATATACAGGAAGCAGCTTTGAAACAATTGGCAGAGCCTTCCGAACCTTCACTCGGAACTAAGTTGGTGGATCGCTGGATTGGACTTGGCCCGCAGGTAAGACGGCAGGCAAGTGACTTGCTTATTTACAGAAAGATCTATCATGATGCGTTGCTCACCGGTTTGGAGAAAGGGATTATTAATATTGGTGAGATGAATTTTGACCTCGAACGGAGGAGACAACTCTTATGGTGGACCGACAACGAAGACACCAAGCGAAGGGCGTCTGCCCTGTTTACGGATTCCGGAGTTACTACACGCAAGGAAGCAATTGATAAAATGAAGGAAGCACTTACCTTGAACGGATCAGCCACTAAAGGTGCTACCGTGTTTCAAACCATGTGCAGCACTTGCCATAAATATGGTTCCATCGGCCAGGAGGTTGGGCCTGTGTTAACAGAGATTAACCGTAAGAGCAAGGAATCATTGATGCACGATATACTCGATCCGAATGCAGCCGTAAACACCCAGTATATTAATCATCGACTCACCACGAAAGCAGATGAAGTGCATATTGGTATTGTAGATAATGAAACCGATGAATTCATCACCATCAAGAAAATGAGAGGCGAGAAAGTGACGGTGTACAAAGCAGACATCAAAAACTTAACTTCTCTCGGTACGTCATTGATGATGGAAGGACTGGAAGGAAATATGACTACACAGGACATGGCCGACTTACTCGCCTTTCTTCAAAACGGAAATTAATGGATGAAAGCGGTTTTCTTATTTTTATAAATGAAATCATGAATTATCGATCTCTATAGCCAGTAGGTATTATTACGGAGTGCTAAATCATGGCACGATGCCTATATTGGCACTTCAAAAGAATTGTCATTGACACCAAAAAAAATTACTTTCATATAAATTTTCCCCTATGAAGTTATCAAAAGCCACCCATCTGTTGCTTTTTGTTTTAGTTGTTATCATCTGGAGTTCCTGTTCATCTGGTAAATCAGCCTATGAACACGGCAATTATTATGATGCGGTTATCACTTCGGTGAACCGCCTCAGGCGTAATACTGACAATAAAAAATCCTCGGAAACACTTCGCTCAGCTTATCCGATGGCTGTACGATATTATGAGGATAAGGCTAATGCGGCTATTGCATCGAATGTTGAATTCAAATGGAAAGAAGTTGTTCAGCACTACACCACGTTGCAATCCATGTATGATGAAATTCAGCGCTCTCCTGGTGCACTTCGGGTTGTTCCCAATCCTTCCAATTATCAGGCGAAGCTGTCGGAGGCCCGACAAAAAGCGGCAGAGGAAAGTTATAACGCAGGCATCATGGCGTTAGGTGCTGGGGATCGCAGCAACGCAAAAAAAGCGTATTACCTTTTTATAGATGCTAACAATTTTACACCCGGTTATAAAGATGTTGTTCAAAAAATTGAAGATGCCCGTTGGGCTGCTACGGTGAAGGTAGCGGTTGACCCCATACCGGTAGTGGCGAAGAATTATGCTTTGGATGCGCATTACTTTGATAGCAAACTCAATGAATACCTGAAGTCAATTAAAACCAATGAGTTTATCAAATTTTATAAGGCAGCTGATGTGGCAGCACAAAAAATCACACCAGATCATATTGTGCAATTAAGTTTTGAAGAATTCTCCATCGGCCAGGTGTATGTGAATGAGAAAGAATCGCAAGTGGAACACGACAGCGTTCTCGTTGCCTATTTATACACGGACACAAAAGGAACATTCCAGCAGACACAAACAGAAGCACCTAAAATTGTTCCTGCTGTAACTGTTGGGACGACTGCAGGAGGTACAGGAAACACGACCACCAAGACAGCAGAAACGACATCTAAGACTGGGTCGGATGCTAATTCAAACACGACAACTAATACCAATACGCAAACATCGAATCCTCAAACAACGACAAATACCAATACTAACACTGTTAACACTACTAGTACAAACACCACGAGTACTAACAATAACACTAATAATTCTAACACGACTATTAGTAACAATAGCACAAATAATACTAACACTACTACTCAAACCACAACTCCAGCTAATAATACAAACACTTCTTCTACTCAATCTTCAACTACTAACACGCAGACCAGTGACAAGAACAATCAAAATACGGAGTCAAAACCTGAGAAAAAGGATGATGATGCTGGTGATAGTAAAGAAGCACAGGTAATCATTTGTCACCAGCCTCCAGGCAATCAAAGTGAGCGTAAAACACTTACCATTGGGCTTTCGGCTTTAAAAGCGCATATGTCGCATGGCGATGTGGTGGGGGATTGCAAGACCGAGAATAAAAGCAAAGGAAAAGATGGAAGTGGAGGTATGGCAAGTCTGACCATAGAAAACAGTGTGCCGATCATGATTGCTTCGGCATCGAACGATCGCCTCTGGTATTTATTTGCTGAAGAAAATGCAATCGTGGACACGACCAAAGTCTATGGAAAGGTAAAAGCCACGGTGCATCATTTTAAGAAGACAATCGCTTCGCGTGGAGTTCTTAATTTCAGAATCATTGACGCAAAAACGAAAGCGGTAATCAGTGAACAGCGCATGCCCAGTGAATCAGTCTGGATTTCAGAATGGTTGACGTACAATGGTGATAGCCGCGCACTTTCATCTGATCAGACAAAATTGGCGACTCAAAAAGAACTACCGCCTCCAACAAATCAGGATTTATTTGCAGAGTTCACCAAACCGTTATTCGATCAGATTACTACTAAAATCACGGAGTTTTATAAGAGTTACTGATCAGAAATAGTATTAATGACGATGACCGGGATTTGAAAAAAGGTCATTTGCCTTTAGAGTAATTATCACATCCGCATATGCTAAAACGAGAGAATATCAATGCGATAGTACGAGCTGGATTGTTGGCCGGAACCATGGATGGGTTAGCGGCTGCACTGTTGTATGTTATTCGCACCGGCAAAAATCCATTGGCGGTATATCGATTCGTTGCCAGCGGAGTTTTCGGTCAAGAGGCACTTTCTGGAGGAGTGTTAATGGGACTGACCGGCATACTATTTCATTACCTGATTGCTATGGGATGGACAATTCTTTTTTTTGTGGTTGGCGTGCGAATCCCCATTCTTTTGAAGAACTGGTTTATATCCGGCATCGCCTACGGTCTCTTTGTGTGGCTGATGATGAACCTGGTCGTATTACCGTTTAGTCGCGTTTCTGCATTATCCATGACAGTGAACGGAGTACTCATTGGGATTTCTGTGCTGATGGTATGTATAGGACTTCCTATTTCTTTTCTGGCGCACAAATATCATTCTACCCATAAGGTTTAGTAAAATTACTGAGTTGCCGTTTGTTTAAATCATCCTTGTTCGCGAAGGCTCAATTCTTAAATTAGATTTTCTAAATCAACTCCTATGAATTTACAAGGCGATGCAAAAGAGAAAATGACCTATGATGCTATTGTGGTGGGATCAGGGATCAGTGGAGGATGGGCCGCCAAGGAACTTTGTGAAAAAGGAATAAAAGTATTATTGCTTGATCGTGGCCGCAATGTAGAGCACATCAAAGACTATCCGACCACAAACAAAAATATCTGGGAACTCCCTCATCGTAATCGCCTTACGTTATCGGCCTATGATGAAAGCCCCACGCAACGAAAGGTTGAATATGCTTTTAATGAATACTCAGGACACTTCTTTATCAAGGATACGGATCATCCTTACAACGTAAGCCTACGATGAACTACATCTTGTTAGGGATCAATAATTCAATTTTGTTTACCGGGTGTTGCGGGATTTTGATGAGTACGTCCTTTAGCCAAT
>JAYVTB010000146.1:0-48283 GCA_043774805.1 Cyclobacteriaceae bacterium
AGCCAGACCAGCACCGATACCAGCGCCCATAATTGCATAGCTAATGTCCAATAAAAGTGCGAACAACATAGTTTTATTTATTTAAGTTAAACAACACCAGACTGAAACCTCAGTGTGGATTTCTTTAATATTTTTAATGATCGTGTCCGTGGTCAGCTACGGCCATACCGATGTACATTGATGAGAACATCGTGAATACATAAGCCTGTATACCTGCAACCAACAACTCGATAAGGTTAATAAACAATACGATTAATGAAGACGCGAATCCAACGTATATACTTCCAAAAATAAAGGTCAAGCAGATCAAACTTAACAAGACGATGTGACCGGCCGTGATTGCCACAAACAAACGTATCATCAATGAGAATGGCTTTGTGAAAATTCCTATGATCTCTACTGGCAGAATAACAATGCGCAATGGAAGCGGTACACCAGGTGTCCAGAATATGTGACCCCAATATCCCTTATTTCCGTTAACATTAGTCATCAAGAATGTGATAACAGCCAATGTCATAGTCACCGCAATATTTCCCGTAAGGTTACCAGCGCCTGGTAACAATCCTAATAAATTACCAAACAGGATGAAGAAGAACAGGGTAAGCATGTAAGGCAAGAATTTTTCGTAATGATGCTCAATGTTTGGCTTAACAATCTCATCACGCACAAAAAGGATAATGGGTTCGAAGAAGGATTGAACCCCTTTAGGAGCATTTCCTTTATTTTTTGAGAATCCCTTAGCTACGGATGTAAATACTAATAAAAGAAGTGTGGCATTAATTAACAGCATGGCCACGTTCTTAGTGATCGAAAGATCAAATACAGCCTTTCCTGAATCAGCCAGATAAATGTGACTGTGCTCCAGTTTGTAGCCATTATACTCTACCACATTGTGATGGTCATAAAAACGGTTGGAAGAGAATATGTCAAGACCTTTTTCTTCAGTATAAACAATAACAGGAAGGGGTATCACCAACCAATCGGCAATGTGCCACTGATGATCATCCAAAACGTGGTGCAGAATTACCTCACTGGCATTGAAAGGCTCGGGCTCATGGCCTTCCTCTTCGATGGCAAAAACGGGACTAATAAAGCTTATAAAAACAATGAAAAAGAGGGTCAAAAAAGATGATTGGACTGCAAAAAAGGGCTTTTTCATTATAGTAAGGACAAAGGCTTTTATTTGGACTGCAAAAGTATCAATTATACTTTCCGAAAAAAATGATTTGCGGGAATTTTGGACCGTTCTTTCCAACTTTACTTACCCGAACGGCTAAGTAAAAAGTACACTTCCAAAAAGGTGAGGATCAGATAGCTGATAATAAAAAGGGTAGCATTTCCAGTGGTCCCAGAAGGGTCGTCCCAAACAATGAAAAAGATGAGCGCAAGTCCACCCATCATCTTAAGTACGATGGAAAGCAGATAGAACTGAGTAAACGCTTCAGGCTGGCTGTTGCGGAGTCTATTAAGATAGTAAAAGATCACGATGGTCATGAAGACGGTAAAAAACAAAATCTCAATCCAAAAGGTAGGTAGGCCCCACCATGCCTGGTGTGAACCATAAAGCGTTGTTAATCCCAACAACAGTATGATCATCCCAACACTAATAAGAAAGCGCAGCAAGGTTAGTCCTTATTTAAAGATCGGTAAAGTTGGTACATCATCCCTCCAAAAGTCACAAATACAAAGGTGAGCAAGAATGCAGGGAATTTTAATTGCAGATACTGATCCAGTTTCAAGCCCAACCAAGCGGCAATGCCAATAGATAACATCATCTGTATTCCCAGGCCGCTATACTTGAGGAAGTTGTTGACTGGCTTTTTTTGATCGTCTTCCATTTAAAAAATGAAGCCACAAATTCAAAGAACCCGTGGCTTCATGGTTATTATCAATACAATTAATTCACACGTGCCTCTTCGGGGCGAAGAGCATGCATGCCATTTTCTCCTATTTTAATGTCTTTTATGATGGCTCCCATTTTACAGGTTCCGTTGAAAACAGCACCGGGTTCAACCACTAATTTACCAGTGATAATATCACCGTGAATTTTTGCCGTTGCCTTCAAAACCAATAGTTCTGATATCTCCAATTTGCCTTTTACCTCGCCTTCAATATCAGCATTTTGCGCAATGATATTTCCTTCAACATAACTAGAATGGCCCAACGCAATCTTCGATTTGGACTTAATGCTTCCGATTACTTTGCCCTCAATGCGAATATTACCGTAGGTTTCAATGTTCCCTTCCAACGCGGTTCCTTTTCCGATCACATTGCTTGAATTGCTGATCTCCTCGGCAACTCTCTTTTGTTCTTTTGATGTTAACATGTCTTGTGTTTTTTAAAACGTAACAAAATCTTCCGGATTCAGCGAGTTGCCATTGTACCACATTTCAAAATGCAAATGCGGGCCATCAGTCATCTCTCCACTATTGCCAACTATAGAGATAATTTCACCAGCATTGATAAAATTACCAACTTTTTTTAATAAACCGGCATTGTGCTTATAGATGGAAACCAGATTGCCCCGGTGCTGCACGGCAATCACATGGCCCGAATCCTGTGTCCAGGAAGCCATGATTACCATTCCATCTGCTGTGCATTTTACGGGTTCATTGGTTTTAGCCACTATGTCTATACCAAAGTGTCCCTTCTTAACGTCATAATGATCTGATATAAAACCAGTAATTGGCGTGAAGAAAAATGCCTCCCCAAGCTCACGGTTTTTTGATTCGGTAAGAGAAACAACAGAAAATTCACTCTTCTCAAATTCTTTACGGAACAATGAATCCGATGATGCGAGATCTAAATTCCCAATTGCCTTGGCGGGTTTGCCATCTTCTCCTAACACCTGTGCCGGATCAGTAAATCCGCTGGAAGTATCTCCACTTAAAATGCGTTGAAAGTTCTGAATGAACATATCTTTCTGATTCACTTCTATCGCCAGCGAGTCAACCTTAAGGGCTAACTCATATAATTTTTTATTGGCCTCCATTTGAGCATGCTTTGGATCAAACCATTTTGCCAGCAGCGTCTTGGATAGAAAAAGACTTCCTATGAAAAGAATCAAAAACAAGGAAGCAGAAATAACCATTAACTTGGCATACGTAAAACCAACATTGGATTTCTCCGCCAGGTTCTCTTCATTGCGAATAACCAACTGGTATTTGGTGGTAAGGCGTTCTGATATGGTTTTTTTGGGTTTCAAATGAATATTTTTTTGCAAAATTAGATATTCTGATTGATTATAATATTGAATATCTGTTTTTTACGTTTGTAGATGGAAAATTGTAATCAGTGACATTTCGCTTTCATACCGATGTATTTCGTTCTGGCGTGGTCCTGTTAGCTTTACTAACAGTTGGTTGCTCTGTCAATCAAAATAATATCACCAGCAATATTTATCATAATACAACTGCTCACTTCAACGGATATTATTATGCCAACGAAAAAACACTGGAAGTCGAAAGGACTATTTTAAAAAGCCTGGATGATGACCCTAACCAGATTTTAAGACTTTTTCCCAAGTTGGATACCACACTCGCAAAAAGTTATTCGAAAGACACCGAAGAAATTATCAAGATGGCTTCATTATCCATTCAACGACATCCTAATAGTCGCTGGGTACATGAAAATTATGTACTGGTGGGGCGTGCTCGTTTATTCGATTGTGATTATCCAAATGCCATTCAAACGTTTAAGTATGTAAACACCAAGAGCACCGATGCTGACACTCGACATGAAGCCCTCGTGCACTTGTTGCGCACCTTTACGGAACAAAATGATTTTGATCGTGCTGAAGAAACTTTTCGATTCCTGGAAAAAGAAAAACTGAATAAGACAAATCAAAAGCAGCTCTATCTTGAAAAAGCCTACTACTATCAGGTGCGTAATAATTATGATTACATGGTGCGCAATCTCACACAGGCAGATTCGCTGTTGCAGAAAAAAGACCGTATAGGCAGAATTTATTTTATCATCGGCCAGGTCTATCAAAAGCTGGGCTTCGACTCGGAAGCCTATAACTATTATCGCAAATGCATCAACACCAGCCCGGAGTATGAAATTGATTTTTATGCGCGCCTTAACATGGCTCAGGTGGCTCGCCTGGACGACAAAAAAGACATCAAGCAACTGCGTGCCCAGTTTGTGAAAATGCTTGCAGACTTAAAGAACCAGGAGTTTAAAGACAAAATATATTATGAACTCGGTGAGTTTGAGCGAAAGCAAAACAATCTTTCAAAAGCCATCGATAATTTTAAGTTATCTGCCCATGCCGGCACCAATAAACGAATTCAAGGAAGCGCCTACCTTCGGATAGGCGAACTTGAATTTGATTCCTTAAAGAAATACAGCCTTGCCAAACTATATTATGATAGTGCCATATCCACATTACCAAAAGATGTGGAGAACTACGAAGTCATAAAAAAACGGCAAGAGGTTTTGGGTGAGTTTGCCAAGTACACAGAGGCAATCAACTGGAGTGACAGCTTACTCTATCTCTCCACATTTGATTCTCTTACCCTTCGCACCAAACTCGACTCCATTGTAGCCAGCAGAAAATTACCTGAAGATACTTCAAGAAAAAAAAGAAAGAGAAGTAGCACTTCATCGGGTAGCAGCGGCCAAAGCAGTGCCTTCTTCAACCAGGAATCTACGGCCACCTCCGATTGGTATTTTGGAAATCCTTCGGCAGTTTCTCTGGGCCAATCTGAATTTCAGCGAATCTGGGGCTCAAGACTGCTGGAAGACAACTGGCGCAGATCAAATAAAACTTCTGTCATAAGTGAAATAAAGACTGCCACTACTCAAACCGACATTGCACAAGCCAACCAACCTGACACTAAGGTGGAAGCAGTTAAAGTAGATGAAGTCGGAAAGTTGATCGCACAAGTGCCCCGCACAGAAGATCAAAAGAAAGCCGCCTTGGCTAAAATTGAAGAAGGGTATTTCAAACTGGGCGATCTCTATTATTTTCAACTAAACGAAAAAGAGAATGCGCTGCAATCTTATCAACGACTTCTTGGACGTTTTCCTAAATCAGAATATGAACCGGAAGTGTTGTACAAACTTTATCTTATTGCTAGAGAAAGTGACAAGGAACAGGCCGATCGATATGCACAATTGCTGAAAGAAAATCATCCCAATTCTACGTTCACCAGAATTCTGATTAATCCAGATTATCTCAGGGAAACCAGCGTGGCTGCTGAAAAACAAAAACTGATTTATAAAGATGCTTATGCTTTATATCAATCCAACAATTTGAGGGCCGCATCTGAAAAGGTAAATCAGGCCCTTGCTGTGGGGGTAACTAGTTTCACTCCGCAAGTAGAACTTCTTAAAATTCTTATCACTGGAAAGACAGAAGATGTTACACGGTACCAGTTCGAGTTAGGTGAATACCTGAAGAAATATCCGGATGGCACCTTGAAGCCTTATGCGGAACAATTATTAGCTTCATCAAAAACGTTGCTCGAAAAATTGGAACGCGCCAAGGGTATACAGTTTGGCACTCAATTAGATGGCCCTCATAATTTTATTATTGTTTATAGTACTGCCGATCGAATTACTAACCCGGTATCAACAACCCTAGAAAATTACAATGATGGTCAATGGAATGAATTGAAACTGAATACCAGTAACCTGATCTTGAACGATGAGAAAACAATTACCCTGGTAACAGAATTTCCCAACCGGAAATCGGCCCTCAGTTATTTCGACAAATTCCTCGCCCAGATTGCCAATGCAAAGCCGCTTTCCAATTATAAATTCTATAGCTTTGTAATTACGAGAGATAATTTTCAAATTTTTTACCGAACCAAAGCGTTGGATGAGTACCTCACCTTCTTTGATCGAAACTATCAAAAGCAAAATCAATAGTCTTCTACGCATTCAGAAGCCCTGGATCCCCAAGACAATTAAATATGTGTGGATTGCTTTCCTCTGTTTCATGCTGGGATTTCCACTTTACATTTTTTCCGTAAGTGTAAACTTATTCGGCATGTATGGAGAGATGCCCAGCCTCCTTGAAGTAGAGAACCCGGAAAATGATCTTTCATCGGAAATCATTTCTGCCGATGGTGTTTCATTGGGGAGATATTTCCGTGGCTATAACCGTAGCCAGGTGCTATTTGATGAACTTTCGGAAGACCTGGTAAATACACTGGTGATTTCCGAGGATCATCGTTTTTACAACCATTCAGGATTGGATTTTCGCGCCTACATGCGAGTACTCTTTGGTCTGATGACCTTAAATCCACAGGGAGGTGGAAGTACCATCACACAACAGCTAGCGAAGAATCTCTACACGATGAATCCTGATCGAAGCCTGGATGGATGGCTCGCCAAACTTGGAAAATATCCAAGACGTGTAATTCAAAAAACCAAAGAGTGGATCATCTCCATTAAACTGGAAGAGAATTTCACCAAAGATGAAATCATTGCGATGTACTTGAATACGGCAACGTTTAGTAGCAACACGTTCGGCATTAAAGTGGCCGCTGAAACTTATTTTAATAAAGGACCCGATAGTCTCAACATTCAGGAGTCAGCTGTTCTGGTAGGCATGCTGCAGGCGGTTACATTATTTGATCCCAACCGTAACCCCGAATCTTCCTTGCGCAAGCGAAATGAAGTGCTCTATAAAATATATAAGCAGGGCTACAAAATCAAAACACGTGAGCAATATGATTCCATCAAGGCATTGCCCATTGAGCTAAACTATAATTTTCAAAATCAAAATGAAGGGTTAGCTACCTACTTCCGCACTGTGCTTGGCAATTACATGCTGCAATACTGTAAAAACCGGGGTATTGATTTATACAATTCCGGATTAAAGATTCATACCACGCTGGATAGTCGCCTGCAGAAATATGCAGAAGAATCCATGACAGAACACATGGGGCCCTATCAGCAAAAATTTTATGACGAATGGGAGAAAAGAAATCGCAACCCATGGGTAGATGATGATGGCAGGGAAATAAAAGACTTTATTCAGAGGCGAATTAAACAATCCGATGCTTATAAAATTTATGCAGAGCGCTATGGCGAGAATTCGGACTCCCTAAAAATAATGCTCAATCTGAAAAAGGAGATGAAGATTTTCACCTGGAAAGGAGAACGTGACACGCTCTTCAGCAGCATGGACTCTGTGAATTACTATAAACGGTTTTTACAGGCTGGATTTTTATCCATGGACCCTTACAGCGGTCACATCAAAGCATGGGTGGGTGGAGTAAATCATAAATATTTTAAGTTTGATCACGTCATGCAGGCCAAGCGCCAGGCAGGATCAACCTTTAAACCCTTTGTATATGGACTTGCCATGGAGAACGGTTATTCACCCTGTCATCCCATGAAAGACATTTCGCCTCAGTTTAATATTCCAGGACAACCAGCGTGGTATCCACCTAATGCAGACGGAACACGGGGTAGCGGGAAAACATTTACCATTCGTCAGGCCATGGCTCAATCATTAAACTCAATCACCGCACAGATGATGCAGGCGCTTAAAGAAGATAACGTAGTGGAGTTCGCCCATCGCTGTGGAATTGAAAGTCAGCTGGATGCTGTGCCTTCACTTTGCCTCGGCACCAGTGATGTCTCATTATTTGAAATGGTGGGTGCATACTGCACATTTGTTAATGGCGGTATTCGCACGGAGCCAATATTCCTTACGCGGATTGAAGACAAAAATGGTAATGTGTTGGAAAGTTTCAATCCTAAAACACGCGAAGCAATCAACGAACAAACTGCCTATAAAATGATTTATATGTTGCGTGGTGGAACTGAGGAAGAGGGAGGAACATCGCTTGGTTTGCCTCGTGAGCTTCGCATCGATAATGAAATCGGTGGCAAAACAGGTACGACCAACAATGCCTCTGATGGATGGTATATGGGCCTTACTCATGATCTCGTTTCAGGCGCATGGGTAGGTGGTGATGAGCGTGCTATCCACTTTCCGTCATGGACCTTTGGACAGGGTGGTCAATCAGCACGACCCATTTGGGCAAAATACATGGTGAAGCTTTATAACGATCAAGCCAGTGGAATCACCAAAGGTCAATTTAAGCGTCCGTCCAGCGGGTTGGATATGACTCTTGATTGTAGCAAACACAATCTGCCGGATTCATTGCAATTACGTGATGAAGAAGCCTGGGAGTTTAAAAATTAGGCGCATAAATTACGATTTTTACTTCTGTCAAAACTCAAATCCACGTTCCGATTGTAAATTGTACATCGTAAATTCTCAGATTCGTTTTGCATCCAGATAAACTTAAAGACACTATTTCTTCTGTACCGGATTCGCCCGGCATTTATCGCTATTATAACCGCGATGGAGTATTGATTTATGTGGGCAAAGCAAAAAGCCTGAAGAAGAGGGTTTCTAGTTATTTCAACAAGCAGTCGCAGTACAATCGAAAAACGGAAAAACTGGTTTCTGAAATCTCAAAGATTGAATTCACGATCACCAACTCAGAGTTTGATGCACTGCTTCTTGAAAATAATTTCATCAAACAAAATCAACCTAAGTACAACATCCTGCTGAAGGATGATAAAACATTTCCTTACCTCTGCATTTTAAAAGAGCGATTTCCGCGTATCATCTACACTCGCAAATATATTCCTAAACAAGGTGAGTACTTTGGGCCGTATACCAGTGTGGTTTCAATGAAAGCCGTGTTAGAACTGGTGCGTCAACTTTACTCCATTCGTACTTGTTCTCTTTTGCTTTCGCGGGAAAATGTTGAACAAAGGAAATTCAAAGTTTGCCTGGAATATCATATTGGCAATTGCAAAGGCCCCTGTGAAGGACTGCAGCAAGAGCAAGAATATCTAGAGGACATTGCCCAGGCACGAAATATTCTGAAAGGTGATTTAAGTGTGGTGGAGAATGAATTTATCAGCCGTATGCAAAGGGCCTCGCAAGAATTAGAGTATGAGAAAGCAGCACTTTACAAACACAAACTTGAATTGCTCGAAAGATTCCAGACCAAGTCACTGGTAGTAAATCGAAAACTCACCGACATTGATGTCATCACGATTACTAGTTCTGAAACAAATGCCTTTGTCAACTACCTGCAGGTCAAAGAAGGCGCCATTATCTTTTCAAAAAATGTAGAAGTCAAAAAGAAACTGGACGAAACTGACGAAGATATTTTAAGTCTGGTGGTTCAGGAATTGCGCAGCACGTATCGTAGCAATAATCCTGAGGTGTATACCAATCTCCCTCTTACCGTAAAATCAGATGAGTTCGAGAACGTAATTCCGCAGATTGGTGACAAAAAGAAACTGGTTGACTTATCCCTCAAGAACGCCTTGTACCTGAAGAAGGAGAAAGAGATTAATAAAGAGGAGCAGAAATCGAAGAAGAATAAAGTATTACACATCATGCAGGAAAATCTTCGCCTGCTGAACTATCCGAAAATCATTGAATGCTTTGACAACTCTAATTTTCAAGGCACTTCACCGGTGGCATCCATGGTTAGGTTTGTGGATGGCAAAGCTGATAAAAAAGGATATCGTCATTTCAATATTAAAACAGTAATAGGACCTGATGATTTTGCTTCGATGAAAGAAATTGTGGGAAGGCGCTACAAGCGAATCATGGAAGAAGAAAGTGAGTATCCGCAGTTAATTATTGTAGACGGAGGAAAAGGTCAACTAAGTAGTGCCTGTGAGGCGTTGCAGGAACTTGGGCTTTACGGAAAAATACCCATCATCGGCATTGCCAAAAGACTTGAAGAGATCTACTATCCTGAAGATCCATTGCCGTTGTTGATCAGCAAAAAATCTCCGGCTTTATTACTGATACAACGCATACGCGATGAAGCCCACCGGTTTGCTATTACTTTTCACCGACAGAAGAGAAGTCAATCTACCTTCGTTACGGAGATTGAAAATATTCCAGGCATTGGAAAGAAAACTGCGGATAAGTTATTAGCTCATTTTAAGTCAGTAAAGAAGATCAAGGAAGCTTCAATAGAAGAATTAACCGAAATCGCTGGTAAAAATGTAGCCTTAAAGATTAAGCAAGAGCAAAATTAGTCACTAAACTTTCTTTTGTGGTATTCGTTTAGGTGGACAAACCATCTGTTATGAAATCCACTGAAATCAAATCCGCAAAGCATAAGACAAAGATTCAGGAATGGCGCGATGCCATTGTGTTTGCTGTGATTGTGGCTACGCTTTTCAGGTGGTCGCTGGCCGAGGCCTTTGTAATTCCAACACCTTCTATGGAAAATTCAATGTTAGTGGGCGATTATCTTTTTGTAAGTAAAATTCACTATGGCAGCAGAACACCTCGCACCCCACTACAAATACCGTTGACTCATCAAAAAATCTGGGGTACAGAAATTCCATCCTACCTGACCTGGATTCAAATTCCTTCCTACCGATTACCCGGCTTGCGAAAAGTTGAAAGAGGCGAACCCGTTGTATTCAATGTACCCAAAAACTTGCTCGACCCAACGGAAAGACCGATAGATTTGAAAACGTATCTCGTTAAGCGTTGTGTGGCTATCGCTGGCGACCGGATTGCAATAAGAAATAAGCAGATCTATATCAATGAAGTGGCTATGCCTAATCCAGTTGGATTGAAATACAGCTATATGGTTACCGCAAAAGATCAATTGCATGATCGAACCCTAATGAACCTCGGTCTTGATAGCGATGACTTTTGGTTTCTTGGACAATCTTCGAATAATGAGGCGGTGTACAGAATGCTGCTCACAGAAGAGCAGGTAAAAATGATAAGATCAAACCCGTCTATTTCATCCGTTGAAGAAACTATCAACGAAGGGGCCGGCACTCGGTTATACCCCTCTATGATGAACGATCGTTGGAGTGACAGAAATTACGGTCCTCTTACTATTCCTGAAAAAGGAATGAGCATGGTTGTGAATGATTCCACCCTTAATCTGTATGGTGAGTTCATTGAGAAATATGAAGGTCATCATGAGGTGAGAATCGAGAATAATCAGTTATTGATTGATGGTAAAATGATTCATAACTATGAGTTTCAACAAGACTACTATTTCATGATGGGCGATAATCGGGATAACTCACTGGATTCCCGTTATTGGGGATTGGTTCCTGAAGATCATATTTTGGGAAAACCTTTGTTTACCTGGCTATCGATAGACAAAGAGGCTGATCTACTCCATAAAATAAGATGGGATAGATTATTCACCAGCATTAAATAACACGCATAAAAAAACAGAAAGCCAGAAGTGATCTGGCTTTCTGTTTTAGTTTTTTTTCAATTTGCATATCACATGTCTTTCTTGGCCAGTGGAGGCACGATGCCCATGTTGTACCAAGTGAATGCATACTGATCAGCAATTGATTCTATTGCCTTCGACAAATTAGAAGCTCCATGCCCGGATTTGGTATCGATACGGATGAGAACCGGGTTTGATCCTACATTTTTTTCCTGCAATGTTGCCGCAAACTTAAACGAATGCGCAGGCACTACGCGATCATCATGATCAGCGGTGGTTACCAGTGTAGCCGGATAGGTGGTGTTATCTTTCAACGCATGCACCGGTGAATATCTCTTCAAATACTCAAATATTTCTTTCGAATCATCGGCAGTGCCATAATCGTAGGCCCATCCTGCTCCGGCTGTGAATTTGTGATATCGCAACATATCCATTACCCCAACAGCAGGTAAAGCAACTTTCATCAACTCAGGTCGCTGCGCCATGGTGGCTCCAACCAGCAAGCCTCCGTTGGATCCTCCTGAGATCGCGAGGTAATTACTCGATGTATATTTCTCCGCGATCAGGTATTCAGCGGCCGAAATAAAGTCATCAAACACATTTTGTTTATTCATCTTAGTGCCGGCAAGGTGCCACTTCTCACCATACTCACCTCCACCGCGTAAGTTGGGTTGTGCATATATACCACCGTTTTCAAGCCAGGCAATGCGTGAAGGGCTAAAGCCTGGAGTAAGACTAACATTAAAACCGCCATAGGCATAGAGCCAGGTTGGATTTTTTCCATTCAACTCGATGCCCTTTTTGTGCACAATAAACATAGGCACTTTTGTTCCGTCTTTACTCGTATAGAAAACTTGCTTTGTTTCAAACTCTTCCGGATTGAAATCAACCTTTGGCTGATAGTATAACGTAGATACGCCAGAAACGATATCATACTTATAGATTGTAGTTGGGTAAGTGAACGAAGTGAATGAATAGTACAATTCTTTATCTTCTTCTTCGGCACCAAAACCACTGGCAGATCCAATGCCGGGTAAGGTAACTTCACGAATCAACTTTCCCTTCAGGTCAAATTGTTTCACTTGTGTCTTTACATCCACCGTGTAATCAGCAAAGAGATAACCACCGCCCGTGTTGGCACTTAAAACATTTTCTGCTTCCGGGATTACATCTTTCCAGTTTTCAGAAGTTGGTTTAGAAAAATCCACTTCCACAACGCGGTTATTGGGAGCATTCAGATTAGTTTGAATCAATAATCGTGTACCCTCATTACCAATGATATTGTTTTGATTGTCAAAATTATTCACGACCGCAATTAACTTTCCTTTCGGATCATGAAGATCCTGGATGTAAAGTTCGTTACCGGTAGTACTTGTGGCTGCGGATATCACCAAAAAGCGTTCATCTTCAGTAAGACCACCACCTACATACCTGCGCGGGTCTTTATCATTACCAAAAATAAGTTTGTCTTCGCTGCGTGGCGTGGCAACTTTGTGATAATACAACTTATGGCTTTGTGTTTTTGCTGTGAGTTGGCTCCCTTTCGGCTTTTCATAGGTACTAAAATAAAATCCATCATTGCCCCGCCATGAAATGCCACTGAACTTAATATTTCTGATTGTATCTTCTAAAATAGTCTTGTCACTCGCATTCATCACGATAGCGTCTGTCCAATCGGCACCACCTTTGGAAATCTGAAACGCAACTCTTGACCCATCCTTTGAAAAGGACACTCCCGCCAAACGGGTTGTACCATCTTTTGAAAATGCATTGGGGTCAAGAAATGCTTCTGTTGCTCCCTGTTCGCCTTTTTTTCGGTATAGAACAGAATGATTTTGCAATCCTTCGTTCTTATAGAAATAGATGTATTCTCCACGCTTGAAGGGAGAACCAACCTTTTCATAATTGTTAAGCGCCTCCAATCTCTTTTTTATTTGATCCCGGTAAGGAATTTTTTCAAGGAAGCCAAACGTAACGCTGTTCTGGTCCTTCACCCAATCCGCCACTTGCTTTGTTGTATCATTTTCCATCCAGCGATAGGGATCAGGCACTGCTTCTCCGAAGTAAGTATCAACAGTATCCACCTTGGTGGAGATGGGATATTTAGAAATCACTTCTAGCTTGGGTGGATTAGAACAGGACATGATTGTTAGAATAAATAATATGGTACTTATGAATAATGGATTTTTCATGCGTAGAAAATTTTAGATAACAATATTAACAGGTCTGTCTGTGCTAACCAAGTCACATTTTGACCAGATTGATTTACTGATTTTCAACTATGAATATTTAACTTTACGAATTAACAACTTAAGAAGGAAATGAACTCAACATTACTGGCCAGACTCAATATCATTGCATTGACTATCGTACTTACTGTAAATGCCCTGGCCAATATTCTTCCGATTAATGATATGAATACGGGTGAGGTTTCAGCGCTCTACCCCAGTTTGTTTACACCGGCCGGATTCACATTCTCAATCTGGAGTGTGATCTATCTGCTGTTGATTGGTTTTGCGATTGTTCAATGGAAAATTTTATCCCGGCCCTATTTTACCGAGTTATCTCTTTGGTTTTTACTCTCTTCATTGGCTAACATTTCCTGGATTCTTGCCTGGCATCACCTGTTTATTTATGCTTCCGTTCTGATCATGGCGGTCCTTCTATTTTCACTGGTTAAAATATTCCTGTTGATCCAATCCGTTGAGATCTCTTCCATCCCAGAAAAAATATTTATTAAACTACCATTTGTATTTTATTTGTCCTGGATTTGTGTCGCAACAATTGCTAACGTGTCTGCGCTATTGGTTTCGCTTTCGTGGGAGGGAGGAATTTTAACACCTGAAAAATGGACCATTACGATGATAAGCATAGCCAGTGCGTTGGGCATTTTTATTTCAAGACGCTTTCGCGAGCCTTCCTTTTTATTGGTATTGATGTGGGCCCTTTACGGAATCTATAGCAAATGGCACAGCACTGAAAATAATGCTATTGCCAAAACTGCTCTCGTAGAATTACTCGTAATGGCTGTTTTATTTCTTATTTTCCAGTTTGAACTAAGAATGCCTGACTATTTTGCAATAAAAAAACGCTGACCCTTCTAGTCTAGTCAGCGTTGCTCTGAGCATATGGATTGAAATTAGTTTATGATTTCAAATCCCGTATAAGGCACCAACACGTTAGGTATTCTAATTCCATCCGGTGTTTGATTGTTTTCCAATAATGCCGCCACAATACGTGGAAGCGCCAGGGCACTGCCATTCAATGTATGTAGCAACTGCATTTTGCCTTCTTTGTTTTTATGACGCAGTTTCAACCGGTTGGCTTGAAAGGTTTCAAAGTTACTTACCGAACTCACCTCCAGCCAGCGTTGCTGCCCAGCAGAATATACCTCAATATCATACGTCAGTGCAGAGTTAAAGCCCATATCTCCTCCGCATAACAGCAACTTGCGATAAGGCAACTCCAGCTTTTCTAAGAGTCCTTGCACATGCAAACACATCTCATCTAGCGTACGGTATGAATCCTCCGCTTTGGTCACCTGCACTATTTCAACTTTATCAAATTGATGAAGTCGGTTAAGACCGCGCACATGGGCACCCCAGCTTCCTGCCTCTCTGCGAAAGCAAGGAGTGTAACCCACATTTTTTATGGGCAATTCATCTTCATTCAAAATAACATCGCGGTATAAGTTGGTAATCGGCACCTCCGCAGTTGGTATCAGGTATAAACCATCTTCGTTAACAAAATACATTTGTCCTTCCTTGTCGGGAAGTTGACCCGTACCATAACCACTGGCTTCATTCACAACAATCGGTGGTTGAATCTCTGTATAGCCTGCTTTGTCCGCTTCATTCAAAAAGAAGTTGATCAATGCACGCTGAAGCCTGGCTCCTTTTCCTTTATATACGGGAAATCCCGCACCAGCGATTTTGATACCTAAATCAAAATCAATGATGTCATATTTTTTGATCAGCTCCCAATGGGGAATCGCATCTGCTGCCAAAGTTGGAATACTTCCATGTTGATGAACGGTAATGTTATCCTCAGCACTTTTGCCTGTGGGTACGATCTCTGCAGGAACATTTGGTATTTTATAGAGAATCTCCTGTTGTTTCTTTTCGAAATCAGCCAGACTTTCCTCCAGTGCTTTTACTTTATCCTTATCTGCTGCCACAGATGCACGAAGTGTAGTCGCCTCTTGTGCTTTACCGGACTTCATTAGCTCTCCGATTTTCTTTGAATCGGCATTCGATTTTGACTTAATGGTGTCGAGCGTGTTTTGTGTCTCTCTGCGTTGCTTATCATTTTCGATTATCTGTCCTACCAGCAATTCAGCGTCTTTAAAGTTCCTTTTTTTCAAACCATCCACTACGGCATTGGTCTGCTCACGTAAAATCTGAAGTGTTAACATACTCGGTATTTAAGGGGCCAAAATTAGCCAATATTTTTTCACATGATTTGATAATAATCAATTTTGAAGTATACTTGCACTGTCATCGCAGGCCGATCAGGCCATCAACGATATAAAAACCCTGTACTTACGATCTCTTTCGACTTAATCTTAAATGTTTTTTGACTTTTGCTGTCTATCAGCGTAGCATAACACAATAAATTTTCCTTTATACACTAATCTTTTTTTAAACTCACATGCACACAATTGATGACCTGAATGTCAGGCTACTTTCTGAATTAAAAGAAATCGCAGAAGGCATGGGCGTAAAAAACGCCAAGAAACTTGCCAAGCAAGACCTCGTCTATAAAATTCTTGATTTGCAGGCAGTTTCTGCTGATCCAGAGCCACCGGCTGCTGTTAAGAAGAATAATGCTAATTCTGGAGAACAACCTGAACGAAAAATGCGCCCACGCAGAAGAGAAAATGTTGCCCCTGAAGTGGTCATCCCTCCAAAAGTGGAAGAAGTGGAAGAAGAAGCAGAAGAAGTGGAAGAAAAGGAAATCAGTAATGAGGGGTTGACCCAAAGTACTAATAATGAAGAAAAGCAGGAGATATCCACCTTGGATGAAGTTCAGGAAAGTACTCCGGTAACAGAGGTGATGCGCAAAGAAGTGCGCGAAGAAAGACCTCATCAAAATCAACAACCCCGAAAAGAAAACCTCATCCGCGATTTTGATGGCGTGGTCGCTAACGAGGGTGTGCTTGAAATTATGCAGGATGGCTATGGCTTCCTCCGCTCCTCCGATTATAACTACCTGGCCAGTCCCGATGATATTTATGTATCTCCATCTCAGATAAAACTATTTGGTCTTAAGGTAGGCGATACTGTGAAAGGACAGATCAGGCCTCCGAAAGAAGGAGAAAAGTATTTTGCGCTGCTGAAAGTAGATAGTATCAATGGCAAGACTACCGAAGAAATCCGTGATCGTGTTGCTTTTGAATATCTCACTCCTCTTTTCCCTGAACAGAAACTCAAACTCAGCACCACTCACGATAATCTGTCAACCCGTATTCTTGATCTTTTCGCTCCTATCGGAAAAGGTCAGCGTGGCATGATTGTCGCCCAGCCAAAAACCGGTAAAACTGTGTTGTTGAAAAATATTGCCAACGCCATTGCCGAGAATCACCCTGAAGTTTATCTGATCGTGTTGTTGATCGATGAACGTCCTGAAGAGGTTACCGACATGGCGCGCAGCGTAAGAGCTGAAGTCGTTGCCTCGACTTTCGATGAACAGGCGGAACGCCATGTAAAAGTGGCCAGCATTGTATTGGAAAAAGCAAAGCGCATGACAGAGTGTGGTCATGATGTGGTGATCCTGCTGGATTCTATTACCCGTTTAGCACGTGCTTATAACACGGTGGTTCCTTCTTCCGGTAAAATACTTTCCGGTGGTGTGGATGCCAATGCTTTGCATAAACCTAAGCGCTTCTTTGGCGCTGCCCGCAAAATTGAAAATGGTGGTTCATTGACGATCATCGCCACCGCATTGATTGATACCGGTTCGAAAATGGATGAAGTGATCTTTGAAGAATTCAAGGGTACCGGCAACATGGAATTGCAGTTGGATCGTAAACTCTCAAACAGAAGAATGTATCCTTCCATTGATGTTCCTGCGTCCGGCACAAGACGTGAAGACTTGCTGATGAAAGAAGAAGAGCTTCAACGCGTTTGGATTCTGCGCAAGTTCATGGCTGATATGAATTCCGTAGAAGCCATGGAATTCTTGCAAAGCCGTATGAAAGGAACACGTAACAATGAAGAATTCTTGATATCCATGAACGGATGATAAAAGCCTCGAGCTATTAGCTTTGAGTTACGAGCCAATTCACTCGTAGCTCAAAGCTTGCAGCGTATAGCTAATTCTTTTTCTTTGTCTTCTTTTCATGAAATGCTCCTTTGAATTCAGGATCCTGATAGCGCTTCTGCCTGTCTATTTCGCGGGCCATGTCATGTGATTCATGGAAAGTAGTGTCTGCAACTTCGACTGCCAAAGGCATCGTCTTCACCGGAATTTTCTCTCGAATAATTTTTTCAATCTTATCGATGTGATACTTCTCTGAATCCGTGGCAAGGGTGATGGCGGTGCCTTCCTGAAAAGCACGGCCTGTTCTTCCTGTGCGATGCACATAATCTTCATACACAATCGGTACATCAAAATTGATCACATGCGTAACGTTGATGACATCTATTCCGCGCGATGCCACATCCGTGGAGACCAATACTCTCAACTTCCCTTCTTTGAATTCGTTCATCGCATTAATGCGACTATTCTGACCCTTGTTGGAGTGCACTACTTTTACCGGTCCTAGCTTTCTTCGATCGAGAAAATTAAAAATATTATTAGCGGCTTCTTTAGTGCGCGTAAAAATCATCACCCTGTTAAAATCATCATGGTGCGTAAACAGGAATTCCAGAAAATTAATCTTGGTGATGAAGTTGGGAACGTAATATAATTCCTGGTTAACTTTTGTTGCCACGGTGGCTTGGGGCGTCACCTCCACACGAACAGGAAACTCAATAAACTCATTCACCAGTCGATCCATCTTTTCAGGGAAAGTGGCGGAGAACAACAGGTTTTGTCTTTTGGATGGAATAACTTCAAAGATCCTGCGAAGCTGAGGCATGAAGCCCATGTCCATCATGCGATCACCTTCATCGAGTATCAGTGTTTTAATTTGCTTTACAGGAATTTCGTTGCGTTGATACAATTCAAGAAAGCGGCCCGGTGTGGCAATTAACAAATCAATTCCTTTATTGATTTCTTCGATTTGTGTTTTAGGTCCTACTCCGCCATAAATCGCTACTATTCGCAAATCGGTGTATTTAGCAAGAACAGTTGCTTGTGCGGCTACCTGCACAACAAGCTCCTTTGTGGGAACCAATATAAGCGCCCTTACATCATTCCCCTGCACATAACGGAGTTTCATCATTAAAGGCAGCAGATAAGCAGCTGTCTTGCCCGTACCAGTTTGTGCAATGCCTATGATCTGCTGGCCACCGGAAATAAGGGGAATACATTTCTGCTGAATTTCTGTAGGCTGTTGAAATCCCGCCTCTGCGATTGCATCTAACAGTTGCTTGTTTAGCTTAAAATCATTCCACGAAAGTGCGCTCGCCATTTATATTTATATTTACAAACGTAATCTTACAAGGTAATGAACTCTACCCTAATCACGAATGCAAAAATAGTCAATGAAGGGAAGGTCTTAGAAGGGGATGTGCTGATAAAAGGCCAATTCATTGATAAAATTGATTCAAGTATAAATACACCAGCCACACACACGATTGATGCGCAGGGAAATTTCCTCCTGCCAGGTGTCATTGACGATCAGGTACATTTTCGCGAACCAGGGCTGACCCATAAAGGCAACATCTTTACAGAATCAAGGGCTGCTGTTGCCGGTGGTGTTACTACTTTCATGGAAATGCCTAATACATCTCCTCCGGTATTTACCCAAGCACTGCTCGAAGACAAATATCAAATTGCTGCACGCACATCACTGGCAAATTACTCTTTTTACATTGGCGCATCCAACGACAATCTTGAAGAAATACTCAAGACCAATTTGAAGGAGGTGTGCGGCCTTAAAATATTTATGGGCTCTTCTACGGGCAATCTTCTGGTCGATGATCCAAAAACGTTGGAGAGTATTTTTTCCCGATTCCCTTCTCTCATCGCCACCCATTGCGAGCACGAACCAACGATTCGGAAAAATACTGCTGAATTTAAGGAACGATATGGTGATGACATGAGTGTGACGTATCATTCGCACATCCGCAGTGAAGAAGCCTGTTTTAAATCTTCATCCTTTGCCGTTGAGCTTGCCAAAAAACATGGCACTAAACTTCACATCCTTCATATCTCTACCGAAAGAGAGACGCACCTTTTTGATAACGGCATTCCTCTTGAAAAGAAAAAAATTACGGCTGAGGCATGTGTGCATCATCTTTGGTTCAATGATCATGACTATGATCGCTTAGGCATGCTTATAAAATGGAATCCTGCCATCAAAACAGAACACGATCAAAAAGGTATTTTGAATGCGTTACTCGATGATCGCATTGACGTGATTGCCACTGACCACGCTCCGCATACATTAGAAGAAAAAGCAAATAAATATTTTCAAGCTCCTTCCGGTGGACCATTAATTCAACATAGCCTCGTAGCCATGATGGAGTTAGTTCATCAGAATAAAATTTCAATCGAGAAAATGGTACAGAAGATGAGTCACAATCCTGCCATTCTATTTGAGATTGAAAAGAGGGGCTTTATTCGTGAAGGATATTATGCCGACCTGGTGATGGTAAACAGCAATCTGCCCTGGCAGGTTAATAAAGGCAATATTCTGGCTAAATGTGGCTGGTCGCCATTTGAGGGGCAAATGTTTCATAGCAAAGTTTTGAATACATGGATTTCGGGCCACTTAGCCTACAGCAATGGAAAAATAAATGAGGGCAAAACGGGCGAAAGGATCCAATTCTTGCGGAGTTAACTTTGTGATTTGAAAACGCGTTCCTACATTTGCAGTCCATAAAACGGTGGGTGTAGTTCAGTTGGTTAGAACATCAGATTGTGATTCTGAGGGTCGTGGGTTCGAGCCCCATCACTCACCCTGGTAAAAATTACAGCCCTTTCATAGGGCTTTTTTTATTCCATCTTCTCAAGCTATTTAATACTGGATTTCTTTAGAATATAATTATATCACTATTCGTGAGCGAGTGATCGTTTCATTTTTTTAAATTTATTGAATGATGAAGTGGGACGAATTAAAAGACTATCCACTAGAGAAAAGAATCAGTGTGCTTTACGAGCACGCTACTTTTGTTATGGCCATTCGATACTATCGCTATAAGATAAATTTATACTTGCTCGGTAATGAATACTTCGAAGTTTTTGTCGACCATAAAAATTCTTGCATTGATAGAATCTCTCCGCTGGACACACGTCACTCGCGAATGAAATTCTATTATGATCAGATTAAATTGCCCGACCATTCCTGAAAACAAAAACCCCGCCTTGACTTTGTCAACGCGGGGTTTCCTTTTATATTTTATCAGTTAGGCTGTTGCAGCTGAAGATGATTCTTCCACTTTAACCTGCTGTTTCAAAACAACTGTCTTTCTGGCTTTGTAACCACAATACGAACACTGATAATGTTTCATCAATTCGCCTTCCTCGGTATACGTTGGAGCTTTGATTATCTCCTCGCGCATTACCTTGAAAGTTTGATAATTACACTCCGGACACTGAATTGCATGCAGGTGACCGGAATATTTTTCAATTTGCTTATAGCCTGTTTCTTCGTCCAGCCAAACGTCATAATCCACCGAGAATACATTTTCTTCAGCAATCATGCCCTCGTCCAGATGAGCATCCTCCTCATCTTCACTCAGAAGTTTCATTGGCTTGCCCGTTTTAGGGGAAATCCTTGGCTTATAACGAAGTACCTTAAGGCGTTTTTCAATAAAGAATGGATAATAGAATTTAAGCAAATTCTGAGTAATGAGGGCTACCAGAATGCCCATCATAGCGGTGGTAAAAATGCGGACAAACACCCAAAGCGTGGTTAATTCCACCACATTGGCATTCACGAAAAAACAAGCGCCAATGATCAAAATAATGGAGGCTATCCAAAGTGCCTTGATCTCATGGCGGTTAATATAATCGTACTTGTTTTTGTTGCCACTTACTGAGGAAAGCTTGATAAAATAACCCAAAACAACAAGAAAGCCTAGTGCCCAAAATACAAAGGCGAGATTAAGCGCTAAAGAGTTCCAGGCATCGTACTTGTGGGGATCAACTGCCAATTCTAAATCATTCATGACTTTTTTTTCAGTTTAATTCAGGATTTCAATTAATGGTAAGCTACTCTCAAATAGTTTTTTCCTATTTTCAAATATATACAATTACGCTCAATTTAGAATGTCTTGATTAGAATTTCAAATTTTGGACATAGAGATGTCCCAATCAACTGGAAATAACTATACTAATTTTTTCAAGAATTTTGGCTTCTGCCTCAATCATTCCCAGGTGGCCGGTATCAGGAAGTGATAAAAAAATTGATTTTAAACCTGTTGAAGCCATTTTTCTGGAAACTTCAATGGGAATAATTTCGTCCTTTTCCCCAGCAAGAATCACCGACTGTCCCGTGTAGGTTTTAAAGAAATCCTCTCTTGAGCGCCTATCTCTCATGGCTCTCGTGTATTCAATCAAGGTTAATGAAGGGGTTTTTGAGCAAATGGATCTTACTCTTTCTATTTCTGGATGATTCTTATTATAAAATAAGGATGGGACAAAAGTCTGAAGGAATGGCTCCACGCCATTTTTATTCACAAATTCAATGACCTTGTAGCGATTGGCTTTCTTTTCATCTGTATCAGCATAAATAGAGGAATGGAACAATACCAGTTTCTTGCAATAATGTGGGTCTAACACCGCCATAGCAAGGGCTATATACCCCCCCAATGAATGGCCTACCAGAATGATATCTTTAAAATCTCTTTCTTTAAGCCATGTCAAAAGGATTTCTGCTATGGCATCAATAGTGAAAGGCACGGATACAAGGGGGCTGTTGCCAAAGCCCGGGATATCAATTGAAATTACTCTTCCATAGATCGATAATTTTGTATCAAAACCATTCCATATCTCGTGAGTTTCGCAAAAGCCATGAATCAGTATGATGGGTGTGCCCTGGCCTTGTTCACGAAAGAAAACATTCATTGTCAGACTTCAACTTTGGCTAAAATGTGCATTGACTTAACCGCCTTAACAATTCCCTGCGGGTCAAATCCACAATCGCGGTGAAGGTCAATTTGCTCTCCGTGTTCAATAATTTCATCCGGAATTCCCAGTCTTTTCACTTCTGCCGAATAGTTATGGTCAGCCATAAACTCAAGCACAGCACTGCCAATACCTCCTTGTATACAACCATCTTCCACCGTGATTACCTTTTTAAAGGAGGCAAATACTTCATGAAGCATTTCTTCATCCAATGGCTTAGCAAACCGTAAATCATAGTGGGCAGGATAAATTCCTAGTCCCTGAAGCAACTCACAAGCCTCTACGGCATAGTTGCCAATATGCCCAAAAGTTAAAATCGCTATTCCTTCCCCGTCTTTGATTTTTCTTCCTTTCCCTATTTCAATCTCCTGAAAAGATGTACGCCACTGAGGCATTACCCCTTGCCCCCTTGGGTATCGGATTGAGAATGCTTTTTCCTTGCGGGGAAGTTGAGCGGTAAACATCAAGTTGCGTAACTCGCTTTCATTCATTGGTGCGGCTACAATCATGTTAGGTATGCACCTAAAATAGGCAATATCATAAGCACCATGATGGGTAGGTCCATCTGCGCCTGCAAAACCAGCACGATCAAGGCAAAAGTTTACCGGAAGGTTTTGAATACAAACGTCATGTATCACCTGATCGTAGGCACGTTGCATGAAGGAGCTATAGATATTACAAAACGGCACCAATCCTTGTGTAGCAAGTCCTGCAGAAAAGGTAACGGCATGTTGCTCAGCAATGCCAACATCAAATGCGCGATTGGGCATTTCCTTCATCATGATATTCATGGAAGATCCTGAAGGCATTGCCGGTGTTATTCCAATGATTTTATCATTTTGTTTCGCCAACTCTACCAATGTATGACCAAATACATCCTGATACTTTGGCGCCTGCGGAGTTTCATGCACCTTCTTATAGATCTCACCTGAAATCTTATCAAAAGTGCCTGGCGCATGCCAGGTGGTTGCGTTACCATTTTCAGCAGGACCATAGCCCTTGCCCTTGACCGTAACACAATGCAGGATTTTTGGGCCCTTGATGTCTTTCAAATCGCGTAACACAGCCACCAGGTGATCAACATCATGACCGTCTACCGGACCGAAGTAACGAAGGTTAAGGGATTCAAACAGGTTGCTTTGGCTCAACAAGGTTGATTTAATGCCATTCTCAAGTTTAGATACAATTTCCTGAGCGTTTTTTCCAAAGTGAGAGAGTTTGCCAAGCAAATTCCAAACATCATCCTTCAAGCGATTATATGTCTTCGAGGTGGTGATGTCCGTAAGATAATCTTTGAGTGCTCCTACATTGGGATCAATCGACATGCAGTTGTCATTGAGGATGATCAGCAAATTGGTATCAGATACACCGGCATGATTTAATGCTTCGAAAGCCATTCCGCCAGTTAATGCTCCATCTCCAATGACAGCAATATGTTGTTTGTCTTCATCGCCCAGATATTTCGAAGCCGTAGCCATACCCAACGCAGCCGAAACAGAAGTGGATGAGTGCCCAACCCCAAAAGCATCATATTTACTTTCGCTTCTCTTCGGAAAACCTGATATGCCTTCATAAAAACGATTGGTATGAAAATCATCTCTCCTTCCGGTAAGAATCTTGTGTCCATAGGCCTGATGACCAACATCCCAAATCAACTGATCGGTAGGCGTGTTAAATACATAATGAAGAGCTACTGTTAACTCTACCACACCTAAGCTCGCACCAAAATGGCCACCATACACTGATACATTATCAATAATGAAATGACGGAGTTCGCTACATAGCTGAACCAATTGAGCCTGATCTAACTTTTTAAGGTCATCAGGGCTGTTTATCTGTGCCAGCAATTTTCCGGGTGTGATCAGCATGCGCTTTCTGAGTTTGCCATGGTATAACCATTAAACAACTTCAAAAGATAAGTGTTTTGAATGATTTCTTTTGGCTCAACAAGGGCAAATTTAGGCAATTCTGCAAACACCATGAATTTGTCCACCGAAGCTCAAATTAAAAGCCCGAAAATCCTCAAATCCTGTTTATTTTTGCCCTCCAATTATCACTATGGAACAGGAAAGTTTTGAAATACGGCTCCCTTTGTTTGAAGGTCCCTTTGACCTTCTATTATTCTTCATTGAGCGCGATGAATTAGAAATCAACGACATTCCGATTTCTAAAATCACTAACGATTTTCTTGAATACATTAGGCGACTTGAAAAATTAAATATTGAAATCGCCAGCGAATTCATTTTAGTAGCCGCTACGCTGATGCGGATTAAATCCAAACTTTTATTGCCGCGTCCACAACTTGATGAACAAGGCAATGAAATGGATCCGCGTGAAGAGTTGATAAAACACCTGATGGAGTATAAAAAATACAAGTCAGTGGTAGAACAATTTCATAAGCTGGAAGAAACTGAGTTGATGAAAGAGAAGCGCGGCAACCTGATGAAAGAACTTCGCACGCTGGCAGAATCGACCAACGTAGAAGCAGAACTCCAGGATGTTGACCTATTCAAATTGCTTACGGTATTTGAAAAAGTGTTAAAACGCGCTGAAGAAGAAAAGAACAAACCTGTTCACCAGATTATTCAATATCCCTACACGGTTGAGGGGCAGAAAGAATATATCCTGAATGAAGTTACAGTAAGACCACGTGTTGCCTTTACTGAACTCTTCGAGCAGTCCCGCACCAGAATCTCCCTGATCTTTAATTTCCTTGCCATTCTTGAAATGCTTGCCAATGGATTACTAACCATTCAGGTAGGAGAGGGCTTCAATAACTTTTGGGTAATGAGACCTGAGGTGAATTCCGCACAAGTAGATTTAAGTCTGTGATCCGCTAAAGAGCACCATCATTGGTGAGAAGAAACAAGCAACGACATCAGAATAAATCAGCTTCGCCACTTAAAAGATTTGTCATCAATGGCTCGCATGGTGCAGAGAATGCCATCGAGGTGATCGTATTCGTGTTGCAACAGTTCGGATAGATCCCCTTTCATGTTCCACTCACAAGGGTTCCAATTCTCATCGAGGAATTTAATCGTGAGTTCTCTGTGCCGCATCACTTTCACAAAAAGATTCGGGAAACACATGCAATCATCCCACACTTCAAACAGCTCGTCACTCAAGTAAGTAAACTCAGGATTAATGAAAACCACCGGCTTGTTGATGTTCATGTAAATAACACGCTTCATGATGCCCAGCTGTGGAGCCGCTATGGCGCGACCAAAATTATATTTAGCCCGAACCTCCTGCATTACGATGTGCAGATCGGCCACCCAATCTTTTACCAACGGAAGTTCTGATTTCAATACTGGCTCAGAAACTTCATAGAGTTTGGGGTTACCCAAAAGGAGCAAGTCTTGCAAATGCTTCATTGTAATTGATTCCTTATCATCCACTAAATTGTAACCAAGCGTTGAATTTTATGTATCGCTTCAGCAAATTTTTCCATGTCTTCCCGCGTACCCAACATCGCGTGCTGCAAAATCCACACAGCATCTTCATAACACGCCTTTTCAGTTACTGGACAACATACCCTGGTATAATCGACTTCGGGGGGCAAGGCATAACACATGAAGTTCTTCTTTTGAAATACGGGCTGTTTATACAAGGGCTCTGGATATCCCATGAAGGAAGGAACACCTTCGGCAGCGAGCAGTTGCGCAAATTCCTTCTTCGAGAGATTATTGAAGTGCGCCTTATCATACTTAAAAATATAGATATGATACGTATGAAGTGTTTCCCCATGCCCTCGTGTAAGCGGAGAAACGCCCTTAATGGACTTAAGTAAAGCGCTGAGATATAACCCATTTTCGTTCCTTGTTTGTGTTTGCGACTGCAGACGCTTCAGTTGTACCGATAGAATGGCTATTTGTAATTGCGTCATCCGGTAGTTGCAGCCCAGGTTATGATGTTCATACCATTGCCCTCCTTTTACGCGCCCAACATTGCGCAATGAAGCAATCATATTGGCCAATTGCTCATCATCTGTTACCACAATACCTCCTTCACCACTATTTAGATTTTTTGAAGATTGAAAACTGAAACATCCAGCGTGACCTATGCTTCCCAGTTTCTTGCCTTTATATTCTCCACCATGTGCGTGACAGGCATCTTCAATTACTACCAAATTATGTTTTTGCGCGATGCTCATTAACGCATCCATGTCACAAGCCTGCCCGGCAAAATGCACCGGTATAATTGCCTTTGTTCGTGGAGTAATTGCTTTCTCCACTTCTGTTGGATTGAGATTATAGGTGTCTGGATCTATGTCAACAAAAACAGGAACACAGTTAGCTTCCACTACTACGGATGCCGTGGCAATAAAAGAATAAGGAGGAATGATTACTTCATCGCCTGGCTTAACACCTGCTGCCATCAATGCGAGGCGTATCGCCACCGATCCATTGACGCAGGTGATGGCATACCTGGAACCACAATAGGCAGCAAAATCCTTCTCAAATTCTGCTACCAGTCCATCACAGTTTGGGTTTGCCCATGCTCCGCTCCTTACAATATCGGCCACCGCATTCACTTCTGTCTCATCAAAAATGGGCCAGGGAAATTGTTTATCAATGGTCTTGCTTCCACCGTAGAATGCTAATTCATTTTGTTTTTCCATGATTCAATAATGCTTAATTTGAATTGCTTCTCCTTCGCAGGGTTTCAAAAGCTTTAAGTTAATTGTTATTACTTCGTTTCTAAAAAAATAATCCTTGAAAAAGCTGGCGCATACAAACTCCTTGGTATCTCAACTATCGAAGATGTAAAAAGAAGCAGATTAAACTAACGCAGCAGCGAATGCTAAATAATAAAGTACTGGATTATCGATTATCTACCAATCCACCCGTAAGGCGAACCAGATCCACACGGCTGGAGATGCTGGCGTAGATGGCAAGATAGTTTTCGAGAGCCGCACGCTGGTAGTTGTCCTGAACAATGCGCAAGTCAATCGCGCTGAGTGCTCCGTTTTTATATCGTTCATTACCCAGTTGCAGATTTAGTTCTGCCGCCTGAAGACGCACCTGAGCAATCTGCACCAATTGTCTGCGAAGGTTGTATAAATCGAAGCTTGCCAATAAATCATTTTCCAATGATAATTTGAGTTGATCCGTGCCCAGTTGGACGATTCGCTCCTGGAATTTTGCATTCTCCACCGCACGTCTTATTTGCCCTCCATTGAAGAGCGTGAAGCGCAATGCAAAATTAGCGTAGGCACCATAACTGTTACCAGTTTGGGTGAGGGGCTTTAAGGCCGTTTCACTTACCGTATTATACACTGGAAAACTTGTATTTCGATTCACGTAACCTACCGTATTTTCAATTGTATTGCCCGTTGGCGTTCGGAAGTTGGCATTTAATCGATCCAAACTTCCTGTGGCTCCCATATTCAATGTTACGATAGGCGAGTAATTTGATTCTGCTATTCGTGTAGCATTGCGAAAGAGTTCCTGACTAAGATATTGATTATGCAAGTTGGTGTTTGAACTCATCATCTTATCGCGTAAATCTTCATACCGATATTCTTCATTCACGAAGGGAATCTGATCTGTGAAGGAATACGTCTTGTTGATGTTCTCGTTGAGTAACAGATTCAAATCACGCAGCGCGTTCTTCTGGAAAATCTCCTGTTGCAATACACTGGCCGAGTCGGTGAGATAATTATTTTGTTCTTGCAACACATCGAAGGTAATTGCACCGCCCAATTCCTTGCGCAGTTTTACATAGTTATATCGCTCTTTTGAAAACTCTTTATTCTTAATCAATACCTGCAATTGTTCACGTTGCAATAACACGCTATAATAACCCAGGATGATACCCTGTACGGTATTCTCCATTAAGAAGCGTGCATTTCCGCTGCTCAGTTCCTCAATCTTTTCAAGGCGCTGTTTGGATATGCGCACAAAGAATCCATCAAATAAGGTGAACTGAACATCCAGCTGGCCGGTAAGGTTATCCGAAATGTTTTTACCTGCTACCGCAAAGGGGTTAGCCGGCTTTCGTTGAACAACACTATTGGGTTGGCCCGCTATAAGGTTAATAGACGGTAATAATCCTGCCTGCCCCCAATTATTGTTATTCTTTGCGATCTCCACACTCAACTTACCAATCTGAACATCAAAATTATTCTGCAAACCAATTTGAATAGCCCGTGCCAGGCTTAGAGTGTCCTGCCCATAGGTGAATGATGTGATACCAATAAAAAGTATAGCCGCAAAAAATCGATTCATAGATAAAAAGAGATTGAACTTAATGGGTGGAAATGTTGGCGTCTTTGCTGCTGACATAAGAATAAATAGCCGGAATTACATACAAGGTTAATATGGTGGCAAATGCCATTCCTCCGATTACCGCAATACCCATTGAAACACGACTTTCAGATCCTGCTCCAAGTGCCAGGGCGATTGGTAAAATTCCAAGAATAGTAGAAAGACTGGTCATGAGAATAGGACGGAAGCGCGACTCGGCTGCTTCAGTAACTGCCTCTAGCAACTTCTTACCTTGTTCCTTCCGTTGGTTGGCAAACTCCACAATCAAAATTCCATTCTTAGTCACCAGGCCAATCAACATAATGATTCCTATCTGGCTGAAAATATTTAATGTCTGATTGAAATACCACAAAGAGATCAACGCTCCTGCCAACGCCAAAGGCACTGTAAACATAATGATCAATGGATCTTTAAAGCTTTCAAACTGACCTGCCAAAATCAAATAGATAATCGCCAATGCAATCAGGAAGGCTACGTAAATACTGGATGAGCTTTCAGAAAATTCGCGAGATGCTCCATCCAGGCTGGTGGTATAGGATTCATCCAACACTTCATCAGCAATGCGCTCCATTTCTTTTATTCCTTCACCGAGCGCTACACCATTGGCCAATTGTGCACTTACTTTAGCTGAGGAGTAACGATTGAAGCGATACAGTTGTGGCGGACTACTCAGTTCTTCAAACGTAACGAGGTTATCCATCTGAATTAATTCTCCCCGTTTGTTTTTCACATAGAGTGTTTTCAAATCCAATGGCTCATTGCGATCAGCTCTTTCCACCTGCCCGATAATCTGATATTGTTTTCCATCCATGATAAAGTTACCAAAGCGTGATCCGCTCAAACCAAGTTGTAATGTTTGAGCAATGTCCAGCACATTCACGCCCAGGTTGCGTGCTTTATCACGATCAATGGTAATGTTGATTTCAGGCTTATTAAATTTCAAGTCCAGATCAACGAAAGCAAACTTAGGACTGGCACCGGCCTTGGCCATAAACTCGGGAAGCACCTCTTTTAACTTCTCAATCTCACCAGCCTGGATCACGAACTGAAGAGGGAACCCTCCTCTTCGATCACCTATTGTTTGAGCTTGTGTTACAAACGTTCTTACTCCAGTATATTTTTTGGCTTTGGCGGTGATATCATCCACAATCTGTTGTTGAGTACGATTGCGTTCACTAGGGTTTTTCAGAATTACTCTTACCATACCCGTATTAACACCTCCGGCTCCACCCATTCCCGGAGCGGTTACACTAACAAGCCCTGCCTTTTCCGGAATTTCATCGGTGACTAAATTCGTGAGTTCCAACACATATTTATCCATATACTCATAAGTAGCTCCTTCCTGAGCCTGAGCCTGAAGACGGAATTCGCTACGATCTTCCATCGGTGCAAGCTCAGAAGGCAACGTGGTGCCCAATAAATAGATCAATCCAACTGCAACGGCAATAACAACAAATGCCAGCCACCTGCGCTTCATGAAATTATGGAGTGAATTACTATATACTTCTGTAAGTTTATTGAAGAACGGCTCCGTTACACGGTATAGCCATGGCTGTACAGCCCTGCGTTTTAAAATCTTGGCACTCATCATAGGGGTGAGTGTTAATGATACAAAAGCGGAAATAGCAACGGAGCTGGCAACGACCAACCCAAACTCGCGGAACAGTCGCCCGGTAAGACCTTGAAGGAAAATTACCGGCAAGAACACGGCTACCACGGAAACGGTGGTAGAAATAACCGCAAAGTAAATTTCAGTTGATCCTTTCTTTGCTGCCTCCATGGGATCTTCTCCTTCTTCAATTTTTACATAGATGTTTTCCAGTACCACAATGGCATCGTCCACGACAAGACCGATGGCAAGCACAATACCTAACAACGTAAGCACATTGATGGTAAAGCCGAGCAAATACATAACAAAGAAGGCTCCGATCAACGAGATAGGAATAGTGGCAATTGGAATTAACGTAGTGCGCCAGTCGCGGAGGAACAAAAAGATAATCGCCAACACCAGGCAGAAAGCGATGACAATGGTTTCTTCCACTTCAGATATCGAAGCACGGATGTATTCTGTTGAGTCAAAGCTCATCTGATACGTAACATCCGGTGGAAGATCGCGTTGTATCTGGGCTAATTTAACTTTAAGGCGTTCTGAAATCTCAATGTTATTGGCACCAGGTTGAGCAACAATAGCTACTGCACATCCTGGAACTCCATCTCTTCTTAGAATGGTTCGATCATTTTCTGCTCCCAGCTTTGCGTAACCCACATCGCTAAAGCGAACGATGTTATCACCATCCTCTTTAATGATAAGATTGTTGAAATCTTCTTCTGAAGTAAGCCGGCCCATGGTGCGCACGGTGAGTTCAGTATTCTGGCCTTCCACGCGGCCTGAAGGAAGTTCCACATTTTCGCGGTTCACGGCCTGAAGGATATCAGATGGAGCCAGTTTGAGCGAAGCCAGTTTAATCGGATCCATCCATAAGCGCATAGAATATCTGCGCTGGCCCCAGATACCCACTGAACTTACCCCGGGAATCGTTTGAATGCGTTCCTTAAAGTAGAGTTCAGCAATGTTGGATGTTTCGAGAAGATCTCTCTTGTCACTTTGTATCGTTAAGAAAATAATGGGGCTAGAGTCGGCATCTGCCTTTTCAACACGGGGAGGATCTACATCGGGTGGCAGACGATTCAATGCACCCGATACTTTATCGCGCACATCATTGGCGGCTGTTTCCAGATCAACACCTAATTCAAATTCTACGGTGATATTACTTCTTCCTTCGCGACTTACGGAAAAGATGGTACGTACTCCGGGCACACCGTTTACCGCTTCTTCCAATGGCTCGGTAATCTGCGATTCAATTACATCAGAGTTCGCGCCCACATAGGTTGATGATACGGTCACCACCGGAGGATCAACGCTGGGAAATTCGCGCACGCCTAAAAAGGAGAAACCAATAATCCCAAAAAGGATAATGACTAAAGACATTACAACGGCTAGCACCGGTCGATTGATACTGGTTATGGATAAACTTGCCATGGCTATATTTTTTTAGTCCTCAACTTCAATTAATCTAACTTCGAAATCTCTACATCCATTCCCTGCCGCAATTGCAAAATGCCTGTGGTAAGGACTGTATCGCTCGGCTTCAATCCCGACAATACTTCCAATAAATTAGCCGTGCGGATACCGGTTTCTATAAATACTTCTTTTGCCTTTCCCCTATCCATGATGAATACTTTTTTTCCTGCCTGCTCAGGGATCACCGCCTCCGTGGGAACCATGATCGCATTGCTAATTGATTCCAGAATCAATTCCACCTTAACAAACTGACCCGGCAATAAATTTCCTCTTCTGTTCTCCGCTATCGCCCGAATTTTCAATGTGCGGGTTGCAGGATCAATACGCGGTTCAATGGCATACACCTGGCCTTCATGTACCTGTAAATCCCCCTCAACGGTGAACCTTATTTTCTTACCCGGAGCTACTTGCGTACTATAGCGGCCTGGCACGGCAAAATCAATTTTGGCAGGTGATATATTATATAAAGTGGCAATCACCGTGTTAGGTGAAATGTAAGCGCCCTCACTCACAAAGCGCAAGCCAATCACTCCATCGAAAGGGGCTTGTATCCTGGTCTTTGCCAGCTGTGTTTCCAACAGGCGAATGTCAGCAACGGTGGTATTTAATCTGTTCAATGCATTGTCATATTCTTCCTGGCTGATGGCATCTTTCTCTAACAGTTTACGCTGGCGAAATTCATTGTCTTCATTCAGCTTGCGATTGTACTTCTGTTTTTCCAGCTGTGCTTCAATTTCATCATCGTTCATCTGAATCAACAAATCACCTTTGCTCACCTGCTTGCCTTCGCGAAACTGAATAGAAATAATTTTTCCTGATACTTCACTTTTTAGTTCGAGCGACTCATTGGGTAAAACGGAACCTGTTACGTTCAACTTGCTATCCAGGGGAGCTGCTTTAAGAACGACTGCATTCACGGAAAGCTTACCGCCTTTGCCCCCTCCCTTACCTTGTCCTGCCGCAAGTTGTGCCGAATCACCTTTAAATAAATTCATCTTAGGCAATGCGAGGAGAAATATAACAACCGCCACGACAGCAACGGTAATAAGTGTCTTTTTCATTGGTAGGTTAAAAACTGATTTTGACTTTATAGAAACGTTACTACTTTATTGAGTTGAACCATCCATGTAATTTCAACACGTGAGGGATAATCAACTCAGATTCATCATTTTCAATTATGAAATCTGCTCTTTTAATTTTTTCCTCTTGTGGCATTTGATTTTTTATAATGCGTTCCACGTCTGCCATGCTTCGATGAGCGTCTCGTTGCAACACTCTTTTTATTCTCAACTCATCCGGGGCCGTCACGGCAATTATTTTATCCAACAATTGATACGATCCTGCCTCAAATAACAGGGCTGCTTCTTTAAGGCAATATTTTGCCCCGCTTTGTTCCTGTATCCATTGGCTATAATCCCACGCCACCCGGGGGTGAACTAACGAATTCAACTTCGTTAACTTGTCAGGTTGATTAAAAACTGTTTTACCAAGCCACTCGCGGTTAAGCACACCTTGCTCATCGTACGACAATGATCCGAATTCTTTTTTGATCTGATCGATCAGTATTCCGTCAGTGGTCATTAATTTTTTCGCTCGGCTATCGGCATCATACACAGGCACACCCAATACATGAAAGATCTGGCATATCAGACTTTTGCCTGATCCAATACCACCGGTAATTCCAATTTGAACAGGTTGGTGCATGAATCGTTATAATTGCGTTAATCGATTTTATAACTCAATGAATCGATTGAAATCACCCGTGCATAGCTGGGAAGACCCATTACTTTAGGGTATAATGCATGCACATTTTTATCCGCACTTCTAAAATCAATCCGAGCTGTCATTTCAGACAACTTAGCTTTAAAATCTACTTTTTGATCAACGGGAATTTGAATGACTGCTTTTACACTATCGGCAATGGCTTTTACCGTTTTGGGTGGATGAATCCACTCCACTTTGATAGAGACTTCCATGGCCTCCACCGGACCGGCTTCAATAAAGACCGTTACAACCGGAGGATTGCGATTTATAGCCACACTGTTAAACAGTGGCACTTCCAACTCATCCCTAAAAGATTTACTGATACCCGCAGCATTCACCATTAATGCAATCGTATCTGGAATAGCGTTAAAAATACTTTTCGGGCCATCAATGACAACAGAATCGGGTAACACCCGTGCATCTCCAGTAAGGCCATAGCCCTCCTTAAATTTTATCTTACTCACGTTTGCTGAAAGCCTGAAGGTCTTTGTTACTTTTTCTTCCAATCGTATGTGTAAGGTGTCCGTGGTGATGTAATTGATATGCAAACTTCCTAGTTGAGGCATCAATAAAGTAGTCAGTGCACTGGCCGGAATCTTCTTTATTTCCAGAGGGCGGTCCAGCGGAATAACAAGGTCTGGCAATTTTACTCCCCACGTTTTACGAAACAGTTCCCAGCCGCTTCCGGTTACATTAATGTTGATCTGATGCGGCAGGGGACTTACGGCCACATAACGCTGACCATCATAATCAAAATGAAGCGGAAAGCGAATGGTCGATGAATGACTCTTATTGAAAGCATTAAATAACCAAAAGATAGCAGCAGCCATTAAACATAAAATGACCGCCTTCCAGTTTGTCCGGTTGAATTGAAAAAGATTTATGATGACCCGAACGAAGTTCATACCCTACTATAATTGCCCGCAATTACCCGGGCTATGATGATAAAAGCTTAGGCTGGTTTCTTACCGGCAGTAGCTTTCGTAGAGTCCATGGAAACAGAAGATTTTGAAAACTTAATTCTTCCACCACGCTCTACTTCAATGATAAATGTATCGTCTTCTATATCTGCAATGCGCCCGTGCATACCACCAATGGTAACCACATAGTCTCCGCGTTTAATTTCATCGACAAATTTCTTCTGGTCCTTTGCTTTCTTTTGCTGCGGGCGAATCATGAAGAAGTAAAATACAGCAATGATAGCTCCCATGAATACCAACTGCATTGTCATTGAGCTACCGGCCTGTCCTTGTAATAATATCGCGTTCATAGTTAAAAATTTGGGCTGCAAGTTATTCTAATAAAACAATCATCCCAAACCCGATTAAGGATTTGGGATGATTGGCAGATCCTTTGTTATTGTGCTCTTACTTTACCGGACCCGCTGCTCCGCTTTTCGGATTTACCATTGCTTTGAAGCGAATGGTGGTCACTTTAGGCCATGTGTTGGAGGTAACGGTGATCGTTTTGTTTGCTATCCCAGGCTTTCCGTTGCTATCAAATTCAGCAGTAACAAAGCCTGACTGGCCCACTGGAATTGGTTCTTTTGTCCAGGTAGGCACGGTGCAACCACAGGATGGTTGTGCACTTTGAATGATCAATGGAGCCTCTCCGGTGTTTTTAACTTTATACGTATAGCTCACTTTTTGTCCTTCGTTAATGGTACCAAAGTCGTGATCCGTTGTTTCAAACGTTAATACCGGTAATGGTCTCTCCGGTTTTTGCTCAGGTGCTGCTTCAGGTGTTATAGTTGGCGTAGTCGTGCTAGCGGCATTCTTGTTTCCTTCTATTTGGGCAAGGCGACTCTCTAATTCGGCAATTCGCTTTTCTGAAGCGCGGTCCTTACAACTCATTATAATAATGGCCAGGACCATTACACTCATTAATTTGATTACAATTTTCATATGTTAATTTTTATTTTTTTGGTCGTTTCAAATCTCTATACCAATCATATTTGCTTAGTTCATTACCATTGGTCAGGATTTCATTTGAGTTTAGTCCATTCGGAGCCCGGCATCAAAACTAATTAGTAACCCTACTATTATTCAATTTCGTGTCGTGATTAACAATTCATTAACTGTTCTTGTTCCCACGAATTTGCTCGAGGAGTTCGTCCACATCATCCAGCAGGCGCTGTGCTTTATCCTTTGCTTCCGATACCACCTTTTGGCCTTGCGACTTAGCCTCTGTAGTAAGCGGGGTTTCTTTGCCTGATACTACATCGGCCAAAAATTCTTCCAGTATTTTTTTATACTTGTCCAACTGAAAAGAAAGCTTTTCGCGCGTGTTGGTGCCTTTGTCAGGAGCATACAATATTCCCAAAATAGCTCCGGCTGCTGCCCCGGCAAGAAATGCCATTAATGCGTTACTTCCTTTTTTGCTCATGTCTCTAGAGTTTAATGGAACACAAAGATATAATTTCAGAATCTAAATATAATAGGTGACCACCGTAGTCCGCTTTAAATATGCGTTAAGAATTCACGATACAATCGTAAACGACTATTTATTATCGATCAATCCCCGGCCGCTTTTCTTGATGTCGCCCGTCTCTTTCATGCTTTTAGAAATCACATCCAGAATGCCATTGATAAACTGCCTGCTTTTTGGCGTGCTGTAATCTTTGGTCAGCTCGATGTATTCATTGATTGTAACTTTAACCGGAATGTTTGGAAAATGGATCATTTCCGACATGGCCATTTCAATGATTACGCGGTCCGTGAGTGCAAGACGGTCGACTTCCCAGTTTTTTGTGTTTTTGGCTATCAGTTGCTTATACTTTTGATCCAGTTCCACTGTGTTTTTGAAAAGCCTTTCAACAAAGTTCCTATCGTCTTCCCAATCCAGAGAAAGTTTTTGGATTTCAATTTTGCCATCAGCAAATGATTTAATGGTTTTATCTACCAGGCTACGCACAATCACTTTATCCTCCGCCCAACGAATATCATTCTCTTCAAAAAAATCATTGATCGGCCCTGCGCCCAGTATCAATTTGCGCACTACATGACGTATCAACTCTTTTTGTCTTTCTTCGTCCTCTCTTTTGTCGGCAATAAATTCAAGATAGGTTTGGTCATCTTTAATGATATCCCGAAACCACCTCCTCACTTTGTCTTTATTCTTCTGCCATCCTGAATCGGTTCGAAGCAACTGCTTTTTCAACTCGGCATTGATTGAAATAGCTGATATCCAGGGATGGTTTACAAAGTTGGAATGATTTACTTTCTTTTCGCCTGCGGCCAATTCAGCAAATTCCAATAACAGGCTGAGTACACTATGATAAAGGTTGGTAAGCTTTTCGATTTCCAGCAACATGTTTTTGGCGAGAAAGTCCTGGTCCTTCTTTACCTGCTGCTGATAGGTGCGCAACGCTTCTTCTGCTACCTTGATTACCGTTTCATCATCTTCGATAGCAGGAGTTTGTCCTTTAAAGATTTTTTCAAAATACTGGGTAGCAGCTTTTTTTTGACTTTTCAGGAGTTCTTTGTCCTGCACCTCCATCGAGTTTAAGTCGGGAGTAAATCGCTCATCGATTAAATCGAAGGCGAGGGTATGGTTGGCTTCCTTGCATTGATCAAAGGCAAAAAGAGTTTGCATGATTTTGATCCGGAGGGTGCGTCTGTTAAGCATGTGTAAAGAACGTTTGAATGGCCTCAAAATTACACATCTAAAGTGAAAGTAGAAAAGCAAACTTGCTGTGCATCTTGTATATCTGATTTATTCGTTATGAAATTTACCGTACTACTTTTGTTTATGACGTTGCAATCGCTTGCACAACAAACACAATTGCTCTACCGCCAGTAAAGCCAATGTTTTGCTGGGAAAGCTTATGGGTTAGCAATAACCGCTTACGCGTTCAAGTCTCCCTGCCGATGAACCAGACAACACTAATACCTGGTTCACCTGAAATTATTGTTAAAAACCTTCAGCCGAAAGCACCTTTATCTGAATGGGATAATTTATTTAATAATCGCACCCATCTATCAAAATGAAAGAATACGTTTTGTATTTTTATTTCTTAAACCACACCCGTTATGGCAAAGCGATTAGTAAAAGGAGAAAAGAAACTGTTTGGTGTATGCAGCGGGCTCGCCAATTATTTTGATATCGACCCCACCGTCATGCGGATTATTTTTCTGCTGGGATTTGTTTTCTTTGGCTCAGGAGCACTCGTTTACCTGATTCTTTGGTTTGTCATGCCGGATAAATAAATCCAGTACTCACTCCTATTCTGTCCTTAAACTTTCGATGGGATTGCCCTTCGCGGCTTTGATCGATTGGTAGCTCATGGTTGCTCCTGCAATAAAAAGCGTAAGACTTCCTGCGGTCAGGTACACCAAAACTCCAATGGAGGTTCTATACGCATAACCATCTAACCACTGATCTACCGAGTACCATGCCAATGGAATGGCCAGCACGAAGGCAATCAGAATCAGCCGGCTGAAGTCTCTTGATAATAACAAGACAATGTTATTGATTGACGCACCCAATGCTTTACGGATGCCGATTTCTTTGGTGCGTTGTTCTGTGGTGAATGCCGTGAGTGCAAACAAACCCAGGCAAGCAATGAATATCGCTAACATAGCAAACAAGGCGAATATTTTTCCAAGGCGCTGCTCAGTGGAATACATTCTCTCAAAATCTTCCTCCAGAAATGAGTATTGAAATGGACTATCCGGTGAAAGTTTCTTCCAGGTTTGTTCCAACGTTTCAATGACACTCGAAGCACTGGCAGCTTCAAACCGGAAGGTTATGCTCCCGTCACTTTTTCGCAATAAAAATCCCAAAGGCCCTATGTTACTACGCAGCGATTCATAATGAAAATCCTCTACCACACCGATGATCGTCCAGGATTGAATCTTGGTTGGATCAGGGGAACCATCGGGTCGTTGTTCGCCAAAGTGACTTACCTTTTTCCCGATAGGGTCACCTTCAATTTTGAAGCGCGCCACTGCCGTTTCATTAAGGACAATTGCCGTGGAATCCGACAGGAATTCTTTTGAAAAGCCACGACCTTGCTTAAGCTTCATTTTAAATGTGTTGAGGTAATCATTATCAATCTGCCACACCTGCATGTTCACCATGTCCTGAATGTTGGTTTGAGATGGCAGCACACCATCTTTCCAGTAGGTATCGCTGTTACGCCAACCTCCAATCGGCAAGTACCCTGATATCGTTCCGCTCATAATCGAGGTATTGCGCAGCACCTCTTCTTTAAATGGTTGAAGGTTGTTACCTAACTGAAAGGCTTCCTTCACCACCACCAGTTGATCACGTTCAAAGCCGAGTTGCTTGGCTTGCATATACTTGAGTTGCTGATTGACGGCAATGGTTGCAATGATGAGAAAGATGGACACTACAAATTGAAAAACAACCAATCCATTTCGCACCCATCCGCTTTTCAAACCCAATGCCAACTTGCCTTTCAACACGGCCACGGGCGTGAAGCCCGAAAGAAAAAATGCAGGATAAAGTCCGGCCATGATGGCTACCAGCAACGATGCCCCGAGCAATAAACAGTAAAACCAAAACTCATCGAATGGTAAGGTCAGTTCTTTATCTGCCAACGTGTTAAAAACAGGCAGGAAGAGATACGCTATCACCAATGCCAACAAAAAGCCAATCACGTTAAGCATAAATGATTCTACCAGAAATTGAATGATCAACTGCGAACGATGTGATCCCATCACCTTGCGCACACCCACCTCACGGGCACGATTGGCAGAACGTGCTGTAGATAAATTCATAAAATTGATGCATGCAATAATCAGAATGAAAATGGCAATGGCTGAAAAGAGATATACGTAAGTGATGTTTCCATTCGGTTCAAATTCAGCTAACAGGGAAGAGTGCAAATGAATATCCGCTACGTTCGTGAGTGAGTAGTGCCAGATGTTTCCTGCTGCACGAAATTTTTCAATGGAGGGATCTCCCCCCACGGCATCGGCAATCTGTGGCATCACGTATTTTTCAATGAAGACAGGAAATTTTGATTCCAACGCACTGGCATCCGCTCCTTCATTCAACAACAGATAGATGTGTGCTTCACTACCTCCAATCAGCGTAACCGACTTTGCCTCTTCCAGGCCGGACATCGAGCGAAGGATATCGAAATGAAAATGACTTGCCTCGGGAATGTCTTCGTACACCGCTGTCACTTTACTGTTGACGTCATCATCAAGGATCAGGCTTTGTCCTAAGGCATTTCCTTCCGGAAAATATTTCCCTGCCATCTTACGGCTGATGGCGATGGAGTTAGGTTCACGGAGGGCTGTGCGCGGATCTCCTTCCAAAACCGGAATAGAAAAGACTGAGAAGAAGGTGCTATCGGTCCGGGCAGCAATCTCTTTTGTTTTCTCGTTTCCGTCAACCTTGCGCACATATCTTTTTCCCCAATAGGTGAATCTAACCACTGATTCAACCTCGGGATAATTCTGCTTGAAGAGTTCGGCCATCACCGGATAGCCAGCTGCTACGGTGAAATGATTTGAGCCAAATTTGATTTCTGTATTAACCCTGAAAATTCGATCGCCTTTTGTATGATACCGGTCGTAGCTAAATTCGTGTACAACTAACATGAGAATAACCAGGCAGGCTGCTATGCCAATGGAAAGACCTGCAATGTTGATAAACGTATAGAATTTTTGCTTTCGCAAAGCTCTAAAGCCGGTCGTGAGGTTGTTTATGATCATGTTCAGGTAGGGTCACGTTGCATTGCTGCTTATTTACAGACTATGACGCGATTGTAAAGGTAGAAGTTGCAGGCGCCATTCGCTCACCTACTGCGCACCATAAATCACTTTCGCTGCTGATCGAGTTGTACCTTCTTCTGATGAGCTCCTTCCAGAAAATTATCCAGCTGCTTGCGATCATAAAGCTTTCCACGTACCATCACGCTATTCACACTTCGCAATGCATTCACATCTTTTAATGGGTTTTCATTCAACAACACGAGATCTGCACGTTTGCCAGGCTCGATGGATGATGTCTCATTCTCTATATTAAAATAACCCGCGCCAGCAAGGGTGGCTGATTGTAATATTTGCAATGGAGTAAGGCCAGCTTTCTGAAATATCTCCAATTCTTGCAACAATGATTCTGCCGGGTAAACATAGGTGTTGAGTGCAGCAGCGTCACTTCCTGCCATCAGCTGAATGCCGGCCTTTTGCATCATGGGCAATTGTTTCTTTAACAACTCCAACCGCTCCTTGCGTTGCTGCAATTGTGCCGGTGTTTCATTTGCCATACGTTGAACGCGCCACTCATAATTACTTACAAATTTGTTCGTAAGGTATTTTAGAAATTCATCCTGGCTGTGATCCGTTTCTTTTAAGTAAGTCAGTTGATAACTTCCGATCAGTGTGGGGCATACAGACAATCCACGTGCTCCAAGTTTTTTGTACTGCTCAATGGCACGAGCCTGATCAAACGTAGCGGTATACTGGGCATCGGCCTGGGCTTTAGTAATTTTTCCCGAACGCAAATCAGATTGTATTGCTGACTCATCGCCACCTACCCGCAACAAATAACTGGCGTGCTCTACACTCGTGTATCCGGCATTGACTAACTCCTCAATGGTAACCTCTATGGGCACATGACCTGAAACCCGATAGCCGCGTGCATGCGCTGCCTTCACACTCTTTAAAAATAAATCACCTTGTAATGTGTTTTCCGTAATCTTCACAAAGTCCACGCGATCGCGATCCAATGTATCGAGCATGGCCCGCAGTTCTTCTTCGTTTTCAATTTCAAGATCGCCTTTCCAGATGGAGTTTTTCCCTTCCAGCTTGCGCCCAGCCGTATAAATTGTTGGACCTATTCGTTGGCCATTATTAATTTCATCACGCCATTGCAACACCCGAAGTCCGAGATCACTTGCACAGTCGCGCACGGTAGTGATGCCGTAAGCAAGAAACACTGGAAGCAACAATTCATTGTCGGGTATTAACTCTGCTCCTTCCATGTGGACGTGCATGTCCCAGAGGCCCGGAATCAAAAACTTTCCTTTACAATCAATATGAAAGGCAGATGGAACGGTTTTTTTCAGTGCCTTGTAATCACCGATGGAATGAATCTTACCCTTCTCAATGCGTACCGCGTGGTGCGACTGTATCGTGCCATCGTGCACATTAATGACATTTGCATTGAAAAACAGATAGGTGTCTGTTGGTTGTTGCTGTGAATATCCGATAAACGAATAGAGGATAAAGGAAAAAAGAAAATGAAACCTGATCATGCTATGGTTATTATTTTATGGGGCAATATATTCACTTGTATCATTCGTATTATATAACGATAGAAGAAATGTTAGTACTGGTGCACCATTGATAGATCAAGGCAAGCAAATCTTATCTTACTCTTGAAATAGAATATGATCCGATAAATGCCTCGTCCTTCACCGGTTTCTGTAAACTATAAAACGTAATATTTTCGTTTCGCCCATCAGTAAATTTGAGTATCAGCGTATAGTCTTTGATCTGATAGGTGCCTTGGCCTGCTTTAATATCACTGCAGGTATCCAGCATTCCCTCGTCTTTAAATGTGCCTTCTTTTGTAAAAGTTAAATATCCAAACGTGTAGCTGCCTTTCTTGATCTCAAGATAAAAATCGCTTCGATACCAACTGCCCTCCAACATGAGGTTGTCAACACTAGGAAGTGGGTAGTAATCATCTCCATCTAGGGTCAAGCCAACCTCTTTCATTGACATTAGATAGTCTTTGTTGTCTGACATTAGTTTTCCTGAATTTCCTGCCACGACATAATTATACCGCCCGAAGGTTAATGAAGGCCGATGCAGTTGGTGAAGCCCTTGTTCTGGCAAAAAGGAATGCCAGTATCCAATGCCATCATCATAGAGCACTAAAAAGTAAAGATCTTTTCCAATTGAATTACCAGTCGTATTACCATAGCTCATAGTACCATTCGGGTTCATACTCCAGCCCATCCTCAGTTGCGTGGTAAGCGCCCAGTAAACGCCACTTGGCGCTTTGCCCCGAAAGTTGCCAATAGCTGGTAATGTGCCATGGCTTCCTGCGACAACAGGTGGAGGCGAAGTTCCCTGTAAAAATCTATTCTCAAGGTTATCAAACGTTGTAACGCGTTCAAAGGAAAATTCCCATTGATTATTTTCCCATACTACAAAGTGGTCGTCTTTGGTTATCAGGTAATTAAAATACATCTCTGGACTTTTCAGCGACACTCGTTGAACTGCCTGATTTAAACGTTGAACACTACTTACTGGATTAATGATCTCAATCGGTAAACGGCCAAGTAGATTGTATTCATTTACTGATGCCCGGTAATTACCCGATGACTTTTCCAACCGAAATTGATCGGGTCGGGTATCCAATAAGGTGAATTGATAAGTGCCATCGGCACGAAATTCTAATTGTCTGATGATGCCTTCTGTATTTCCAAAAATAGCTACACTTCCGCTGGCCCCTGACATGCTTCCATGATTTACCCACTTGCCTACAATGGGGTTGCCTGTTGGACTGACGACTGATGTAGCCTGGGGGACAGTTGTGCGAAGCAATGCTTGAGCATCACTAAATTGAAATGAACTTAAAAACTGATTTAACTGTGTCTCGTTTTGATCATAACCCACTTTACCTGCACTCATGATCATCAGGTACTCTGCTTGTTTTATTCCTTTATAGGTATAAAAATAAATAAGCAAATCCTTTCCTTGTTGCTTACCCGACCAACCCTGCGCAATGCTTTCTAAACCATCATTTGCTTTTTGGTATTGACCAACCGCAATACTGTTTATGCCCATCCCCTTTTGCACATGTTCATTCCAACCCTGCTTAAAGTTTTGATCAAGCGAACTTTCCATTGGTTTTGGGGGTAACAATACAATTACACAGCGCTGGTCTGGCGATGTAAGTGATACCATATTATTCTCTTGTTTCTGCGACCATCCCTCGGGTCGACTAAACAACCAGTTATTAAATTTTTCCTGCCCAATGGAATTATAAAAAGATAGGATCAAAAAGAATAATGGAATAATTCCTCTCATAGTTTGAATTTAACTAATACAAGGTGAATCTCACATGATGTTATCAAATTTATAGACAATGAATTTGGATCATATATATGGCAAGGCGTCAAAACAACGAACCCTGCGTTTCTAATTCAGTATATCGGCATGGTTGTATCGCATCCGGTTTATTTCCTGATGCTTCTTTGCCGCGAAGGCGTTTTGCCGTAACGACTTCAATACATCTTTATCATGCACAAATATTTCCTGATGCTTATCGAATTCATTGTCGACTGGCAGTAAACGGGTAGCCTGATGAAGTCTTCTTGCATAAATTTAAAGGCTTTTTAAAATTAAGACTCTGTCATGAAAAACCGCTTCCTATTTGCATCGCTAATCGCACTTATGATTATCGTTGCCGGATGTGAATCCAACGATCCAAGCCTCAAGAAACTTAAGGTAGATATGGTTGCCGAAAACTTGGCTTCCTCGCGCATGATCTCCGGTGGGCGGATTGCTACCGAAGGCGACACCGTAATATTCAAAAGCTTCTTGTTGGGTGTAACTGAAATAACCCTGAAAGGCAAGGAGTCTGGAAAAGAAAGGTGTAAAAACGACAATGATGATGATCAGAATCACGAAGGTGACGAGGATTCCGACCATCAAAATGGCCAAAACTCGAAGAACAAGTGGACCGTGGAGGGTGAATTTGTAGTCGATGTGTTAGCCGGAACCAGCACACCGGATATGTCTGCCGACCTTCCTCCGGATTCGATCACTTTTCATAAAATGGAAATTGAATTTGGTCCCGTGCTGCCAGATAGTAACAGCGTTTATATTAATGCCATTGTACTTCGGGGTGAAGATACCCTTAAAGTAGAATTTGCAATCAAACGCAAATTCGAAATTCACCTCAAGCGCAAACATGGCTTAGAAATCAACCCAACATTGGACAAATTGCTGGTTGCATTTTCAATCGATAAACTTTTTGCGGATGTGGATTGGTCTAAAGCCAAAACCAGTGATGATGGGGTAGTACACCTGAAGGATCCTGCTAATGCTTATATTTTCTATAAAGTAAAATACAACTTCTATCGCCTGATGAGGTGGGGCCATGACAAAAATCATGATCACCACATGGATGATCACGATGATGATTAACTCATAATAAAGAGACCATTAATTAGCTCCGCAGGAAAATGAAATTCTTGCGGAGTTTTTTTATTCCTCTTAGAAACGCAACCGTATTTCATAGCGTTATTTGCATTTCTCTTCCGCGGGATCCCGGTTCGGGGTTGAAGGTGTGTTCTATAGTTCTAATTCGGCTTGCCCGGCCGGGATGACACTTCATTAAAAGAGTGCGCGATCAAGATTGATTTGAAAAATCAGCGATCGAAATCAGGAATTACTCCCAATGTCCATCGTGCTTCATCATGATAGCGCGATGCTCGTTGCACAGGCGCTGATATAACCCTTCTTCCTTGGTGAAGCCACTAAACTTAATGGATTCTTTGCTTGGGTTGCTGCTGCCAACAGGAAGGAGCACGCTTGTAACACTCATGCCCTCGCGCTGCATCGCAATCACTTTGTTGGAAAACGCATTATCGATCATGACCTGCCCCACCACTTCGTAGGATCGTTTGCTATCGTCTTTGATGATGAGCCATTGTTTGAAGTTCATAGCGTGGTACCCTTTTGCTGGTTGTAAAGGTACGCGGAAGTTTGGGATTGTTACCTGCATGTTTGGGCATGCCATGATGATGTCATGCCGGGGGATAATACATCGGCTAAAATTGTTCTTATCATAATCGAGGCCGACCAGTCATCACTCCCTTACCAGATGGTTTATCTCACATCAATCCGTGTTAAATATCAGGATTGCTTTAAACTATCCACGGGATTTTTTGCAGCGGCTTTAAATGATTCGAAGCTCACGGTAATCCATGCAATCGCCATTGATAGCACGCCCGCCAACACAAACACGATCACATCGAAATGGGTGCGATAGGCAAAACCTTCCAGCCAATTGTTCATCAGGTAATAGCCGGTGGGAATTCCAATCACAAAAGCGATCAGGACCAGTAAAATAAATTCTTTGGATAACATGGTAACCAATTGAGGTACCGAGGCGCCCAGTACTTTTCTAATCCCAATTTCTTTAGTGCGATACTCCGCTGTATAAGCAGCAAGAGCATATAATCCCAAGCATGCAATGAAAATGGCGAGGCCTGCAAAAAGAAGCACCACATTAGAAAGACGTTCTTCCGATTGATAAAGCCTTGCCATCTGTTGATCCAGGAAAGTATATTCAAAGGAGGCCGGAATAATTTTCTTTACCGTGGCCTCAAGGCTTTTTAATGTAGTCGTTAAATTTTTTGCATCCACTTTTACCAGCAGGTATACATATCGGTTATCGCTACTGTTATTAAAGCAGTATGGGCCAATGGGCTGGTGCAACGAGGCATAATGGAAATCTTCAACTACGCCTACCACCTCTGCAGGTTGGCCATTGAAAATCTTGACCATTTTTCCAACCGCATCTTCGGCTGATAGTTGCAAGTAATCGGCTGTTGATTGGTTAATGATCACCTGAATCGTAGTGTCTTTTTCATCCTTATTTTCAGGCAATGTTCTTCCGGCCAGCAATTGCAATCCCAATACGTCTACAATTTCATGCGTAGCACGAGTGGCCGCCATAGAAGCGCCCTTATCCGATCCATCACGGGTAATGGTGTAGCCACTGGTACCTATTCCAGGATAAGATTGACTTTGTGCTACCTGTTTCACTTCGGCCAGCGATTCCAATTCTGTTTTCAAGGATAGCACCTGGCTGCGGTCTTTCGCTCCCGAAACCATTATCGCAATTACCTGCTCAGGCTGATATCCTAATTTTTTATCGCGAATGAAATTCATTTGCTTTAAAAACATCAGAGCGCAAATAATTAATATAACCGAAATGGAAAACTGAAAGACAACAAGTCCTTTGCGTATATACACCTGCCCGCCAGCGTGGGTAGTGTTCAGCAAAGCAGATTTGGGAGAAAAAGAGGAAAGGTAAAAAGCAGGATAGAATCCTGAAATGAATGTAAGCACCGCCCACAGCGCAACAAACGAAATCCAGAACCAACCTTGTTGGAGAAAAGCCGATGAGATTATTTTTCCGCTGACCGAATTGAAGGCGGGGATCGCGCCAACAAACACAACTACACTCACTAACATTGAAAGAAGTACAAACAAAGAAGCTTCGAAGTAGAACCTGGCATTTAACTCAGCGAACGTGGCGCCCAATGTTTTTGAAATTCCCACTTCTTTATTCCTTCGTTGTGCCTGGGCGGTTGTCAGGTTCATATAGTTCACCGCTGCAATGAGCAGAATCACCAATGACAAAGCCATTAGTATTTTTACTTGCTGATAGTCTCCATATTCCTTCCGGTCGATACTCGCTGTAAAATCATTTGAGTGTAAACGAATGTCTAAGAGCGGTTGCAAAGTGATGGTAAACCAGCGTTCGTCTTTGGGAATATTCCGATTCAGTAAGTCAGCAATTTTCTCATTGGCTGATTCCATCGTCACCCCCTTATTCAGTAACATGTAGGTATCAAAACTCGCGTTGCCCCAATTTTGATTTTCCTCTTTACCAAATCCAATCGTAGAGAAAGCAGCAATCAGCTGGCATTGCAGAAAAGAGTTAGGTGGAAAATCTTTATAAATGCCTGTCACTTCATAGCTGCGCGTGTTATCCACCAGCAGCGTTTTACCTATAGGATCAGCATCGCCAAAATAACGTTTTGCTGAAGTCTCACTAAGCAGCATCGTGCCGGGTCTATCCAATACTTTTCCAGGCGTTCCTTTGATGAGTGGAATGGTAAACACATCAAAAATCTCCGGGTCGGCATAGAAGAGTTTGGTTTCGGAAAACTTATCGGTTTCTGTTGAGACAAACCCAATATCACCAAAGTTGTGATGGAATAAACGGGTAGTCTTTTCGATCTCGGGAATTTCCCGTGCAGCAGTAGGTCCTAACTTATTGGGTACAGCCCCCCACTTATTACTTTGACCATCAAACTCCGCATTGATAATGGCCCGATAGATACGATCTCCTTTTTCATGAAACCGGTCGTACGAAAATTCATCCACGACATAAAGACTGATACTAAGGAAGGAGATCAGCCCGATGGACAGTCCGAGGATATTGATAAAGCTGAAGGTTTTGTTTCGGAAAATATTTCGGAAAGCAATTTTCAGGTAGTTGGTTAACATAGCCAATATTTTTCAAGTGGGGAAATGCGATAACCCCTATAAGACGATGCTATTGGTGTCATGGTTGCACGTTACTCAGGACTTTCTTTTTTCGCGGGTATCAAATAGTATCAAAGAAAGCGGCTATTCACCGCATAATTTCAACATTTCCGGATGGCTGATGATTTATAGAGGATGGCTTCGGTTTCAAAGGGAAGCCGCATAACTATTTAATGATCGTGTTTGAGCATGATCGCCAAACACATAGTTAGAAGTGATTGGCACGAAAAACATAGGCACTCATTGCAAATCAAACGTAACAGCACGAGATTAGCTTTTCCTAACCTCTTGCTGTTATAGTGGTCATCAGGTCAAAAGAAAAATTGTTCCGAAACAATTTTTCCGTCCTTCACTTCATACACGCAAACTTCCTCCATCGTTTGCCTTCCTTGTCCTTTGAAGGTGGCATCCAATATCATCACCGTGCTGAAA
>JAYVTB010000147.1:0-36707 GCA_043774805.1 Cyclobacteriaceae bacterium
TGACCGCCGAGTGGGTGACGTTCAGTTCCTCGGCGGCGAGGGTCGCCCGGCCGGTCCGCGCCATGGCCTCGAAGGCGCGGAGCGCGTTAAGCGAGGGCAGGGCGCCGAATGTGAGATTATCGAACACCTCGCATCCAATATGTCGATTTACGCGCAACGGCAACGGGTCATCACGGCTCCTTCGGGACTGGAGGACGTCTTCCTCGCACCCTTGAGTTTTACTGCATGCCCAGCGCACTAATTATTCCAGCCCTTCGGGCTTATTGTTTCAAAAAATAAACTTTGCGACAATATGAAATGCACCCTTTTCATATCTCTTCACTGCAATTTGAGAAATTTAATCTAAATTAACTGATCAACCCATCTACCTATGACCAAGCCATCCGGAAGACGTTCGTTTCTTAAAAAGTTAGGAGTAAGTGGTGTAAGTGCTGCGATTTTACCAGCTTCCTTGCTGGACAATCCTGCTCAGGCTGCATCTTTATCAGCACACAAAAAATTTGCAACCAATAAAAACAGCGACCGAAAATACAATAGCGCTTATGAAGGTGATCATCTCAAACGGGTTGCCTTTCCTATTGGTGGCATGGGCGCAGGTATGTTTTGCCTGGAAGGCAGTGGTGCCATCTCACACATGTCCATTAACAGCAGGCCCGATGTGTTTAATGAGCCGGGTATGTTTGGCGCAGTCTGCATCAAAGGAATGAAGAACGGTGCAAAGGTGGTGGAAGGCCCCTCTCCCGAATGGAAAAGCTTTGGTCAGCCCGATACTGGCAACGGAGCAGGCGGCACCATCTTCGGCTTGCCGCGATTTAAGAATGTTTCTTTCCTTTCACGCTTTCCATTTGCTACCATCAAATTGGACGAACCTAATTTTCCATTAACTGCTGAACTAAAAGGTTGGAGTCCGTTCATCCCCAATGATGCGGATAACTCCGGCTTGCCTGCGGGTGCATTGGAGTATCGTTTTAAAAACACAGGCACATCATCGATTGACGTTGTGTTTTCATTTCATAGTAAGAATTTCGTCAAACCAAAAAATGCAGGACCACCAGAAAAGCTGGGGAAGAATTCTATTCAATCCATCAACAAAGGTTTTATACTTTCACAAGCGGCTTCTGCTGAACGTCCCTTCGATCAGGGTGACTTCGCCATCTTTAGCGATGATACTGAAACTGTAGTCGATCATTGCTGGTTTCGCGGTGGTTGGTTCGATCCCCTCACGATGGCATGGGAAAGCATCCGCAAAGGTGAAACAAGAAAACATGATCCCGTTGAATCTGGTGCACCCGGTGCTTCACTCTATGTTCCGTTTTCATTGCGAGGTGGTGAAGAAAAAACAATCAAGGTAATGATGGCCTGGTATGTGCCGCTCTCCGACTTGCGCCATGGTGGCGATGCAAAACCAGAAGAACTATGTGACGCGAACTCCGGATGTTGTGCTTCATCGAGCGAACTGGGAGAAAAAATTTCGGACAAGAATTATACAACTGGAAAATTCAAGCCGTGGTATAGCAGCCGCTTTAAAGATGTTCAGGAAGTAGCAAACTACTGGACAGAACAATATGCAACATTACATAAGAAGTCAGAATTATTTCGCGATGCATTTTATTCAAGCACATTACCGCCAGAAGTAGTAGAAGCAGTAGCCGCCAACCTCACCATATTGAAATCACCCACCGTTATGCGCGAATATGATGGAAGATTGTGGGCGTATGAAGGCTGTGGCGATACGTGGGGATGCTGCCACGGTTCATGCACACACGTGTGGAACTATGCTCAGGCAGTGGCTCATCTCTTTCCTGCGATGGAGCGCACACTTCGTCATACAGAGTTTTGTGAAAACCAGAATAAAGTAGGTCATCAGACATTTCGAGCCGCGCTACCTATTCGTCCGGTGGATCATGGTTTTTACGCTGCTGCGGATGGACAACTCGGTGGAATATTAAAAGTGTATCGCGACTGGCACATTCATGGCGATAGCGAATGGCTGAAGAAAATGTACCCGATGGTGAAGAACAGTATGGACTATTGCATACGTACGTGGGACCCGAAGAACAAGGGCGTGATTGAAGAACCTCATCACAACACCTACGACATTGAGTTCTGGGGACCTGATGGCATGTGCACCAGTTTTTATCTCGGAGCATTAATGGCCATGACCGAGATGGCACAATTTCTCAAAAAGAATAAAGAAGCAACCGTATACCAAAAGCTTTACGAAAAAGGAAAAGCACTCATTGAAACAGAATTGTATAATGGAGAATACTTCATTCAGAAAATACAAGTGACGGGATTAAATGCACCTAACCCGATTGAAGCTTCTTCCAAATCATTCGGTGGCGAATACTCTGATGAAGCGCGTGCGTTGCTGGAGAAAGAAGGACCAAAATATCAATATGGTAATGGCTGCCTCTCGGATGGTGTGCTTGGTGCATGGATGGCGAATGTATGCGGACTTCCAGATCCATTCGATAAAGCTAAAATTAAAAGTCATTTAGTATCGGTTCATAAGTATAATTTCAAAAGTGATTTAAGTGAACACGCCAATCCACAACGACCCTCGTTTGCGCTAGGCAATGAAGGTGGTTTGTTGTTGTGCTCCTGGCCGAAGGGCGGAAAACTTTCTTTACCATTTGTATACAGTGATGAAGTGTGGACGGGCATAGAATACCAGGCAGCCTCTCACCTGATGTTGATGGGCAACGTGAATGAAGGCCTCGACATCGTACGTGCTTGCCGCGATCGTTATGACGGACGCGTGCGCAATCCCTTCAATGAATATGAGTGCGGTCATTGGTATGCCCGTGCGCTGGCGAGCTATGGATTACTACAAGGATTAACCGGTGTGCGCTTTGATGCAGTAACACAAACTTTATTTGTGGATTCAAAAGTCGGCAACTTCACTTCCTTCCTTTCTACGGAAACAGGTTTTGGTACTGTATCATTAATGGATGGAAAAGTATCGCTCAATATTGTGCAGGGAAAAGTGATGGTGCAAAAAATAAGTATGGGTGGGAAGGTGATGAGTTATAAGTAATTGCAACCTGGCCTTCATTACAATTCATTCTCCAATACCCTGGAGATTTGTTCATTAAGCTCAGGAATTTTGTTTTTTATAACATCCCATACTATAGAATAATTTATACCTATGTAATCATGTATAAGACGGTCTCGCATTCCAGCCATGTTCTTCCATCTTATTGAACTCCATTTTACTTTATGTTCAGCGGAAATTTTCTTTGATGCTTCTCCGATTATCTCCAAACTTCGCACAACAGCTCTCTTTAAGGTTTCATCCTTAAAAAATAAATCCCACGTTAACTCAGTTCCTGATACAGACAAAATGTATGAACACTCATCCTTAATGTGCTTGAGGTATTCAATCGACTCCTTAGACATAAACAACTTCGCTTAATATCTTCGGTCCTATATAAGGACTTAAGCCATTCTTTGTGATTATCTCTACCTTTTCATTTTTAAACAGCTCTTCGAAAAGATCACAAGCATCCATGTAGTTATCAAAATTCTCTTTGCCCGGTTCAAAATCAAGTAATATATCAATATCACTATCCTTTGACTGCTCCTCTCTTAAATAGCTTCCGAACAAACCAATATTTCTAATGCCGAGCTTTTCAAATTTCGGTTTATTAGATCTTAGTGTGGACAGTATAAATTCCTTACTCCTCATAAATCAATCTAATTCAAGTGATTGATGTGTTTAATCACCTCGTCTTTACTGAATACTCTTCCTTTCATAATGTCTTCTTCAGATTTTAATGCACGAGTGGTTAGTTTATCTTTGCGTATTGGATTAAGCCTGATATTTTTTTCAGTTTCATTCTCAATCATTTTCTGAAGCTCAGATTAAATTTCGATGGCAGTCATTTGAATCCTAATTATAATCAAAGATAATTGATATTTATGACTGTTTAGAAATCCTCTCAGCCGCTGACTCTCTCTTTCCTATTGCAGGAACTAAATCTCCGACTTTGCCAAGTCCGTATTTGGGCATGTTGTTATAGACACATTCGTACTCTCCTGCCTTCACTTTATAGGTTTCATGCCAGATACCAACATCACCATTACTTTTTATTTTCATATTGAATGCTTTCCAGGCAGGGTAATGAAAGCCATCCCGATCTTTTGCATAGGCCTCAAGATGCTCAAATGATTTCCAATACTGAACGATTATCGGGGCCGTTATACCCGACATTTCAAATCCCAGCAATCCGCTTTCTGGTTTTTGAGAAAGCTCTTTTAGCATCTTGGGCATGGCCATCGCCACCGGCCACCACTTATGAATTTTCCAAAGCCGGTTAATTCTCATTCCAATTAAGAAGACAACAAAGTCGCCTTCTAATTGCACGGTCATTCGTTGATTGATTGTTTTTGCCATGATTTTTAAGTTGGATGTCAATCGAAATCAAAACTAAACTTCATTTTGCGATATTGATATATTGCAATTGAAGCACTCCGGCAAAGGCAGGCGGACATACTACTTACTTCTGTCCAGATCGCAATGGGTTTACACCATAAGCATTTATCCGAAATCTCTTTGCTGCTTCCTTCTTCGAAGGTGCAAGTTTAACATCGACAACATAAAAGAACTTGGGGCGCTTTTTCAAAAGTTGATCACGCTTTGATTTTGAAAGAGACATGACACGATTGACTTCCTTCTTTAAGCCATAAACCAGCGCATGCATTAAAATGTCTTTTTCCTGCTTCGTTATGCCCCTCCATGTGGGGATTGGGGGTAATTCTTGCTTATGATTCATTGTTTGCTGAATTTAGATAACAATCTACTACCATCAAAGTTAAAGATCAATCTTGATTTCTAAAGCATTTCGTGTTAGGAGATAGTAAAGTCACGAATGAATGCTGATAGTATTGGTGAATTTCGTTTTTTTAATGAAACTACATCTTGCATATCATTTGTCATAATATCTTAATCTTTCATGCCCAAATTCTCAACCTATTGGCGAATTCACTTTATTTAAAATAGGTAGTCGTCCATATCTATTTGTATATTGATTTAACCAAGTCCTCTCAAGCTTTGGTAAATTCTTTGGGTCAAACGTCACATAATAAAACCAAATAGCCTTGCCCTCTATCGTTGGTTTCGTTTTTTCCGGATTGTCCAAGTGTTGTCTAAAACGATCATTTAGATTCTTGGCCAACCCTATATATAAAATGAAGTTGTCAAAAGTTGCCAGAATATAACAACCTGTCGTTTGCGGTACGGACTTGAATGAACTCAACTTGAATTGAACTTTTTCTGTAGGCAAAGGTGTAAGTTCATCAATTGTCATAATTCAAGGTCTCGTTGAAGATTCGATTTATGAAGTGATTTCACCAGTTCAGTATTGATTACATTTATTGCACCTGCATTTAGAAAACTCGCCTTTCCACCCTTTACCCAAAACTCTGTATGCCCCACACCAGCATAATCTCCTTCCATATTGTCAAAAGTTTGGTTTAAAAGTGACTCCATTGTGGTGACTTTGAAGTCACCTATGTTTATCATTTTATTAAAAAATGGCACACAAAATTTACAGAACAATTCAACACCATTGTATTTAAATAAAACTGTAGGCTCTATCGTACCAATAATGTTTGTAATTGCCTTCCAATAGTTTAAAAATATTTTGTGCTGTTTGTCGTCTGGATATATAGCTAATGGATTGTTAGCAACCAATACGTATTTCTTAACGGATTTTACAAAACTCTTCTGATTTACTGTTGCCTCTTTGTTATCCTCATTAGCCATCTCAATTCTATTGTACCAAGGACTTTCATTGTTGTTGTTTAAAAAGTCAACATATTGTAAAGCCTTTTCATCCTCTCCCTTTTGTATTGAATTAGATATCCATTTAGGAAGGTTAGGAATATCCTCTACCTCAAGTGCTCTGGTCAGTCGCGCATAAATTCTCTGTTCAACTCCTCTTTCAACGCTCTTTTGTGTAGTGTTAACAATTAGAAAGTGGCACATTTGAGCAATTTTGGAAAGGTTAATCGCAATATTTACTGGAACCTTAAAATCTAAAACTCGACTGTCCTTTTCTGCAGCCATTTTCAGGCCCTCAACGCGATGCTGACCATCAACCACACTGAATGGTCCAATTTCATCAATATTGATACTTATTGTATTTGAAGAAGGGTTGAAAGTTATATCCTTGTGAGTCGCAATGAAAATACTTGTTGGTAAGAAGGCATCCTTAGTTTCCTGTCCTGCAACTATATAATCCGCTAGTTTTTTAGCTCTTGCTTTATTTAATAATCTCTGATAACCTTTGTCACTTGGATTTTCTGGGTCAAGAGTCTCAACACTATAGAAATCAGGAATTAATAAGTCTGAGACTTTTAATGATGTTGAATACAATGTCAATTGCCCCTGTTTAACAAGTGCTGCCGGTCTAACAATAATTTTGCCCATTTCTCTTATCGTTTTATATGGTTCTATTTCAGGTGCAACAAGTAACTGTTTGGATACAACTAATACTCGTCTTAACCCATCTTGGTCTTTTCTTCTACCTATAGCTTTTGCGTTGAGTGGTACCCCAAAAAGAGTGTAGACTCGAATTCCATTATTTAGTAATTCAACAATATTCTTAAACTTCAAGGTTTGACGGATTGCTCCATCAGGAATAAGTGGATTATTCTTGGTCGGTCTAAACTTTCCTGTTTCCAATTGTCCTGATTTTGTAGGTCACTGTTCGATGGGCTTATCCACAACATCTAAATACAACATACCAAATGTTTGCGTTATCTTCAATTTAATAATTATAAATCGCTTATAAAAAACATAACCTTGGCTTACACCAGGGTTATGCACTCTACCCACTTCATGATGTTTTATGTTCAGGCTATTGTTTCACTTTTAAACTTCCCCGCCCTTCTACTTTTACACCTCCCACCCCTTACGATACACTCTTCCCACAAATTGATTGGCTTCTTCCAGGTTGGTTATTTTCATATTCAATACATCCCACAATAAATCTTGTTTGCACCTCTGCACCCCAACCTTTCGTGCCGTTAATCTAAGTCTAAAACTATTTTCAGGTTTTCTCTAATCTGGTCGGCAATGTCGCTAGTTACGGTGCCGACTTTTTTAACGAGTCGCTTATTGTCTATTGCTCTAACCTGGTCAATCATAATGTCACAGTCTTCTTTTAATCCATACCTGGATTTTTTTAAATGAACTCTTAGAATCTCAGCGTCTGGCTTTACGTTTGTCGTAATTGGGCAAATAATTGCCGATGGGTGCTCCTTATTCAGTAAGTCCGTTTGAACAATTATCACGGGTCTTATCTTTCCGGTTTCTGTACCCATTCTTGGATTAAGGTCAGCAATCCAGATTTCAAATTGCTTAATCCTCATCGTGTAGCTTTTCAAATTCAGCCAGGATTTCTAACGAGTCTTTAGACACAATTTTTGATTCCTTACTCAACTGATTTGAAAGAAGTCTGCGCTTATGAAGTCGGTTATAAAACTCGATAGCTTCGTTGATATATCTGTTTCGGTTCTTTTTAACTTTTAAAACGATTTTCTCAGTCTCCTGAAAAATATCGTCTTCAAGTTTCAATGATAAATTTTTCATGATTATACCTTTTCCCAAAGGTATATACTTTTAAGATATACGTCAAATTTTTCGTTCAAGGCCTGAATTTCACATATCAAACTCTTCTGCACTTACACCTCCCACCCTTTACGATACACTCTTCCCACAAACTGATTGGCTTCTTCCAGGTTGGTTATTTTCATGTTCAATCCATCCCACAATAAAACCGGTTCGGCTTTTGGGTTAACCAAAACGTACATTACTATTCCTTATTAACAACTTCCCAATCAATGAGATTTTTATCGTCTTGAGATTCCTCGTAAGATAAATAGACTTCCTTCTTTTGTTCTTCCGTCAGCGTTTTCCATATCTGTCCTTCTTTCGCGTTCTCACTTTGCTTGAGAAAATCATAAATGGTACGGAGCAATTGCTCGTTTTCAATTCTGTCCAGAATTTTATGCAAGTCCGATTTCAACTCAATAGTTCCCATGTCACTTTTTGTTTATATCAAACTTTTTTCAATAGACCTATGCCCACAATATTACACTTCCCACCCTTTACGATATACCCTTCCCACAAATTGATTGGCTTCTTCCAGGTTGGTTATTTTCATATTCAATCCATCCCACAACAATTTTTTGCGGGCAAAGAAATCCTGCTGGCCTTTGCTGTTTTCCCTTCTCAGCATATAACTTCTGATGGCCAGGTTTCCCATCAATACCGTTTCTGTCATAGGACCTGCATAATCAAATGAAGAAGTGAGTCCGCGATGTTCGGCACTATTAAATCCCGCTTTGCATGCATCTACCCACTTGCGTTGATGACCATATTCAGGCTCGTCTTCTATTTTTCCTTCCGGACCGAATTCGGTTGTGCCATCATTCAAAAATAGTTTTGGCATCATGGGCGAGCTGTCGTTAATGTTGGTGGAGATCAATCCTTTTTCACCCATGATCAACACACCATTACTGCTATTCGCTCCTCCGATGTCCATATTAGCCGGGATGATTTCAGGATGAGAAGGCCGGATGCCGCCATCACTCCATGTCATTTCAACAGGTGATTTACTTTTTTCTGTTGCCGCAAAATGCAACGTGATAAACGAAGAAGCGGGACATCCTTCCGGATTATAATCTGGCGTCCACATCTGTGAATACACAGAGCCCACACTGCATTCTGCATCGGTGGGATACTTAAGTCCTAATGTTCTGAAAGGTATATCTACCAGGTGACAACCCACATCGCCAAGAGCACCTGTTCCAAAATCCCACCAGCCTCTCCAGCTAAATGGGTGCAGGTTGGGAATATAGGGTCGGTAGGCAGCAGGTCCCAGCCAGAGATCCCAATTCAGATCTTTGGGTTTTTTACTTTCATCCGCAGCGGACATGGCAGAGCCTTGTGGCCACACCGGCCGGTTCGTCCAGATTTGAACCTTGGCTATTTTACCAATCACACCTGAGTCGACCCACTTTTGCACCATGCCTAATAGCGGGTTCGATCCTCCCTGGTTTCCCATCTGGGTCACGATTTTATTTTTTCTTGCCATCTCCGTAAGCATGCGTGCCTCACGAATATTGTGCGTCATCGGTTTCTGCACATACACATGCTTGCCCCGTTGCATACAGAAGGACGCAGCCGGACCGTGAACATGGTCAGGTGTTGATATGGTTACGGCATCAATATCTTTCTCCTTATCCAACATCTCGCGATAGTCAGCATACAGTTTTGCCTTGGGAAATTTCTCAACAGATGCCTTTGCTGATCCGGAGAAATCTACATCACAAAGTGCCGCTACCCTTTCGCGTCCATTGACAGAAGCATTTCGAATATCGCTGGCTCCCTTTCCGCCAGCACCAATGGCGGCCAAATTCAATTGATCACTGGGCGCAGTGAATCCCAATCCTCCCAATACATGCCGGGGCACGAGAAAAAACGAGGACGCCAGTGCAGTGTTTTTGATAAACTCCCTGCGGGATAATGCGGATTGTGTTTTCTTATTACTCTTCATGATGGTTGGCTAGGTTATTATGAATTGGATTGGGAATGAACTGAATAAAAATAAGGAAAAGAAAGAAGAGAATTATTAAACGTGATGGAATTTGAGGTGATAATATTTATCAACGGTGTCTCGTTGTGCTTATTTCTTAAAGCCAGATTATGCAATTGCCCCGACCCTGTCTGCCGAACAGGCTGGCTTCAGGTCGGGAAAAAAAACATTTGGCTTTAGCCAAAATTATCCTTGGGCTAAAGCCCTTTGGATTGTTTTTATTTGTTCCCCCGACATAAATGTCGGGGCAATTTTTTTAATGCATAATCTGGGTTCAATGTATTTACAGGAAAACCATGTGATGAACGATTGGATGCACAATGAAAAAGTAAATAGCTATTGAACAAGGTTGATGATTTTTCACGGTTGCCTTGTCATATAATAACAAGCTCATTGGAAGATGCCAGGTATAAAAAAATACTCTTGCCAGCAGTTGATCTTTTGATCAAATCATTTGCCCGTGAAGTACTCCGGCAAAGGCGGGGGTTTTCATTCGAAAATTTTAACACCCTTTATGAGCAAAATACTATTCAGCACAGATACCAAAAGGCCTGATAACGAAGCGTAATACACATTTAACAAAAATCTGTTACACATATCACTGCTGAGCTGGTAATATTATAAGCTTCAAGGTACCTTTGCAGCCCGTAAAATAATTCTTAAACTAAAATTCCACTATATGAAACAATTGATATCGCTCGCAACACTGTGCATTGTGTTAACAGCATGTGGCTCAAAAAAAGCAGAAGAGAAACCTGCATTAACTGTAGAACAGGAAATTCAAATGGTAGACTCAGCCACTCAGGAAACCAAGGCTCGCATTGATGAACTAAATAAATCGGTGCATGAACTTGGGCACGAAGTAGACTCATTATTAAATGAAACCAAATAACGATATGAAAAATCTAACGATGGCGTTGGCCACTGTGCTGGTGTTTGTTTTTTCTTTCTCTTCACTTGCTCAGGAAAAAGCAAAAGAGAAGAAGGCTGCGAAGGAGCAAAATGAAAAGGCAAAAGGTGGCAAGCCTGAAGACAAGGGAAAACCGGATGGCAAAGGAAAACCGGAAGAAAAAGGAGACAAGTCCGATGATCAGGACAAAGGAAGAAAGCCTGAAGATAAAGGAGGAAAACCTGAGGATAAAAACAAAGGTGATAAGGAGGGCAAGGGAAAATCAGATGACCGCGATGATGACCAGCGAGATAAGGAGGATAAAGAAAAAAAAGGACAGGGAAATGCGTATGGGCACAACAAAGGTGGCCTTAGTGGCCGCGAGTTTGGTCAGCTTCGTTCGCAGGAGGCCCGCGCTAAAGTAAAAAAAGATCTCGAAGATTCTGATGTGCAACTTGCCGAACAGGAAAGACAAATCGGCTCATCGAAAAATAAAATTGATGAGGAACTGGAAAGGATTAAGAAGGAACAACAAAAAAGAAAAACACCTGATAAAAAACTGGAAGAGAGAAAAACAGTTTTTGAAGGCAGCCGGGAAAAAGTATTGAAGAAAGAAGAAGAAGTGAGAACCGAACGCGGCAGAATAAAAGAGGCTCTCGAGAAGATCGGTAAAGAAGAACAAGAGGAACAAAAAAATTGATTTTATGAAAGGGGCAATCAGCCCCTTTTTTTATGCGTCTTATTCCCGTCCCTGCGATGGGTTAGTTTCAAGTCGGGCTAACTGGTTAGATGAATTTAGATACTATGCTGGTACTAAAAAAATGGAGTCATTTCACCAAAATAAGAATGCCAGCAGTTGAGTTATAAATAAACTATTGGTACCTCATTGATCTCTTGATCAAATCATTTGCCGCTGAAGAACACCAGCAAGGCGAAGAGTTTTTACTTGAATCCGGTAGATGAAGAATCCTCATGATCGCCCCGGTTATTATCTAACATGTGCCAAGTCCAAAATCAATTTTTCCATATTCCATAGTAGATTTATTTATTTCAGTCATTCACTAATCTGATGTGTGATATGCCTAATACAATTACACCACTCTTATAAAAAACAAACCCTGAATCATCGCGGCCAACAACAAGGTTGTTGTTTTTCAGTTTTATTTTTACTAACATCGATACATCAAACTACTACCTATTGGCGCTCTCTTTTGGACATACCTCTCGTAAAGACTCCTGGTGGGTACGTCCGTTACTTGTTTTCCTAGGGCTATCTTCCTTTATCGGTTATGCTACCTGGGCGGCTTTTCAAGGTGAACATTATACAGTTGGCCCTTACTTGTCACCATTTTACTCTCCAGAAATCTTTGGCAGTTCAAGCCACAGTTGGTTTGGACCTCAGCCTGCGTGGTGGCCGCTGATACTTCCGTTCTCTCCGGCCTTGCTCATCTTATGGGCACCGGGAGGCATGCGGTTTACCTGCTACTATTATCGCGGAGCGTATTACAAATCTTTCTGGGCCGATCCGATTGCCTGCATGGTTACAGAACCTCGCAAAACCTATCGTGGAGAAAATTCCTTTCCGCTGATTATGCAAAATGTGCATCGTTACTTCATGTACCTCGCGGTCATTTTTGTTTTCTTACTGATATATGATGCTTATAAAGCCATGTGGTTTGTTGACCCAGCCACCGGAGAAACTTCTTTTGGCTTGGGAGTAGGCACTTTTGTATTAGCCATCAATGCAACATTATTGGGGGGATACACATTCGGATGTCATTCGTTTCGACATCTCATTGGAGGGATAAAGGATCAACTTTCAAAAGCACCGGTGCGAAAAAAACTATACAACTGTTCTTCGTGTTTAAACAAACGCCACATGAATTGGGCATGGGCCAGTTTATTTTGGGTGATGTTCTCCGATGTATATGTACGCCTTTGTTCTATGGGTATCTGGACTGACTTTCGATTTTTCTGATGGCGTACGAAACTTTCAAATATGATGTATTGGTGATCGGCTCCGGTGGTGCTGGTCTGCGTGCTGCTATTGAAGCATCGGCAGCTGGAGTAACCGTTGGTGTAGTGTGTCGTTCACTGTTGGGCAAGGCGCATACCGTAATGGCAGAAGGAGGAGTGGCCGCTGCTTTAGGCAATGTAGATGACCGTGACGGATGGAAAGTTCACTTCACCGATACCATGCGCGGAGGTCAGTACCTGAACAACTGGCGCATGGCTGAATTACATGCGAAGGAAGCGCCTGATCGCGTGCGCGAACTGGAAGCGTGGGGAGCAGTGTTCGATCGTACCGAAGACGGACGAATTCTGCAACGAAATTTTGGAGGACATAAATATCCAAGGCTGGCACACGTGGGTGATCGCACCGGGTTAGAAATGATCCGCACACTGCAAGATCATGGCATCCATCAGGGCATTGATGTATATCAGGAATATACGATAGTAAGTTTGTTGAAAAAAGGTGATCAGGTCGTAGGCGCATTTGGTTATGATCGTGAGAAAGGACTCTTTAAAGTATTTCAGGCCAAAGCAGTAATCATCGCCACGGGCGGCATGGGTCGTATCTATAAAATCTCCAGCAACAGCTGGGATTGTACGGGCGGAGGAATTTCTATCGCCTATCATGCAGGGGCCGAATTGATAGACATGGAGTTCGTGCAATTTCATCCCACCGGCATGGTGTGGCCACCCAGTGTACGCGGACTATTAATTACCGAAGGCGTTCGTGGTGAGGGTGGCGTGTTGCGTAACAAAGACGGAAGACGATTTATGTTTGATGATATTCCTGATCTGTACAAAGGGCAAACATCTACCGATGAAGAAGAAGGATGGCGTTATACACAAGGAGACAAGAATGCAAAACGTCCACCGGAATTGCTTACCCGAGATCATGTGGCGCGCTGCATCAGACGTGAAATAAAAGCGGGCAGAGGTTCACCACACGGTGGTGTATTTCTTGACATCGCTTGGATCAAAGAAAAAATTCCGAACGCATCTGAACACATCAAACGGAAATTGCCCAGCATGTATCACCAGTTTAAAGAACTGGCTGGTGTTGATATTACCAAAGAACCGATGGAAGTTGGGCCTACTACTCATTACATTATGGGTGGTGTGAAAGTGGATGCTGACTCACAGATGACTAGTGTCCCCGGCCTCTTTGCAACAGGCGAATGTGCCGCAGGACTTCATGGTGCTAACCGCCTTGGCGGCAATTCACTTTCTGACTTACTCGTATTTGGAAAACGTGCCGGTGAGTACGCAGCAAAATATGCGAAAGAAAATGGTGAGGTAGCTGTGGATGAAAATCAGGTCAATGAGATAGCCACCTGGGCGCTTGCTCCCTTCGATCGCGGAAGTTCTGGAGAAAACCCTTTTGCTTTACAAGATCATCTGCAAGACATGATGCAGGACCTTGTGGGAATCGTGCGCAACGAAAATGACTTAATAACCTCCATTGAAAAACTGAAAGAGTTGGAGAGTCGCGCGGCACGCGTGGGCTGCACGGGCAATCGGGGTTACAATCCGGGATGGCATACGGCAATAGAGTTGAATCACATGCTCACCGTGGCGAATGCAATAGCGATATCCGCCAAGGAAAGAAAAGAAAGTCGCGGTGGTCATTTCCGCGAAGATTTTCCGGATAAGAGCAGTGAGTTTTCGAAAGTAAATGTCACCTTAAAAAAAGATAGTGCGGGAAATATAGAAATCAGGCAAGTCCCCAAAGCGGAAGTTCGTGAAGACTTGAAACAAATCATTGACGAAATGAAGTAATGGCGAAAGTTACGTTTAGCATATGGCGCACAAATGATGCCGGAGGTCAGTTTCAAAATTATGAAGCTGAAATCTCAGAGGGCATGGTGGTGTTGGATGCCGTCCATCAGATTCAAGCCGAGCAAGCCAATGACCTCGCAGTGCGATGGAATTGCAAAGCCGGCAAATGTGGATCATGTTCAGCAGAAATTAACGGACATCCCAAGTTGATGTGCATGACTCGATTAGACGATATGCCTCGTGATAAGTCCATTACCATTCAGCCGATGAAAGCATTCCCGGTGATTAGGGATCTCGTTACAGATGTCTCCCGGAATTATCGCATCAAAAAGAAAATTAAAAAATTTAAACCTCGGCAACCCGATGCCTCCGATGGCACGTGGCGCATGTACCAGAGTGACATTGATCGCGTGCAGGAATTCAGAAAATGCATTGAGTGTTTTTTGTGCCAGGATGTGTGCCACGTGATTCGCGAACATCATCTTCACGAAGAATTTGCCGGACCACGGCACATGGTGTACACAGCAGCACTTGAAATGCATCCGCTGGATGTGGAAGACAGGCGAAAGGATTTGAAAGATGAGGGTGGAATAGGTTTATGCAACATCACAAAGTGCTGCACCAATGTATGCCCTGAAAATATTACCATTACCGACAATGCCATCATTCCATTGAAGGAACGGGTTGCCGATCGGTTTTACGATCCACTGATGAAGCTTTTAAGTATATTTGGTAAGAGATGACGTAACTGGACTTACGCAAGCATAGTGAGTTCTTAGTGGCAGAATAATCATTGAGAATTTTAGCCACAAGGGCTCTAAGGCACTAAGGTTCACAAGGGCAAAGGTATCTATGCCTAAGTCCAGTAAAGTAAGTAGTAAGAAACAAATTGAAACGCTATGAACTTACAAGAATTAAAAAAAGCAGAGGAAAGTCCCGCTTTTAATTTAAAGCCGCTCTCTAAAGATGCAATTGCGCCCGCCTTAGCGCGCGCAGAACATTATCGTTTGCTCAACCAGCCTGGTGTTGCTGAAAGTATCTGTCTGGATGTGCTCAGTGCAGAACCAGACAATCAGAAAGCAAAGATTATTTTATTGCTTTGTCTGACTGATCAATTCGGGCAGAAGCAAAGCAAAGCTAAAATGGCCGTGGATATTGCCAATAGCCTGAAAGATCCTTACTCGAAACTGTACTACCTGGGCATCATACACGAGAGAGAAGGCAATACAGCCATGAATTCTTCCAATCCAGGTTCAGCCTTTGACGCTTATGAGTGGTACCTCGAGGCAATGGATTTCTACGAGAAAGCCGATGAAATAAACCCTTCTGGCAATGAAGATGTTGTGTTGCGCTGGAACACTTGCGCCAGAATTATCATGGATAATCATCTTAAAAGAAGACCGAAAGATAACTACGTTGATTTCGAATAAAGATTGTATTATTCATTCGTTAACAAAAATAAACCCCGGCTCTCACCGGGGTTTTCACTTCACCCGCCACTCCATTCTCAAAAGCTCAGGTTCATTTGTTTTGCTTTTTCCCTCACAGCCTTGATCATGGCAGCATCTAATGATGCACCGTCTTCATCTTTAGGTGTGTTCGTGTTAATGTACTCCTGACGTTTTTTATTCAGGTTTTGTATTTCGCTCTGTATCGAAGCGCGCTCTTCAGCTTTTTCTTTCACATACACCTGGCGCTGTGGCACGCTCATGCCTTTCATCTCCTTCGGCAATTCATCATCGTTGGCTTTGGCAATGATCTCTTCATTTTCTTTAGCCGCATCTACCAAGTCCCAGCTGGAGTTTCTGTAGGCATGCGAGCTCTTGGAAACAGCTCGCTCTACTTTATTGGCTTGCCCGTAAGTTCCTGCGTTGCTGTCCTGCGTGGCTTGCATCTCCTTTTTGGAAGCACCACTGGCGCCATAATACACATAGGTTTGGTTTAGTTTTTCATTCAACGCGCTGATGCGATCATCAAAGGGCGTAGCGATATAAACTGTCTTGCGATTTTGCTCAATGCTCATATACGATCCACCGGTGATGTCGGCACCATCCTTCCAGTTCGTATTCATGCCTTCATCAAACTGTCCGCAGAAAATGGTATTCACCACCACACCTTTTTCGCGCGCTAACCCGCACGCAGTGCGATAAGCGATACCACCTTGAGTAAACGGTTCGTTGCCGGCAATGAAAATCATTTTCAAATCATTCGGTGAAGTGCTCCAGGCCAATTGTCGCATCGATGAGTTGATCACATGACCGCAAAATTCATTTCCTCCATTGGTGGAAAGGGAAAATAGTTTTTCAGAAATCAGGTCGAGGTCATCGGTAAGACCGCTCACCTGGCGGATGTACCCTTCGCTTGAGGAAAGGTTGTCGTTGCCATATTCATACAACGCGATTTTAATGCTGGGCTTTTTTCCATCTGTACATTTGGCGGCTGCGAGTTCGTTTACAATTTTCCACAGTTGCGATTTGGCCTGGTCAATCAAGCCATCCATGCTGTTACTGGTATCAAGCAGTAGCGCGAGTTGAATGCTTTGGTCCTTTACCGGAGGCACCATGGTGAAGGCGCTCAAATGCCAGAAAAGGATTACTGAAAGGAGTGTAAGTACGCGGTTCTTAACCTTACTTACGGGTGCGAGTGTTGCGTTCATAATGTTTTGTTTTTAGGTAAAGTATACGCGGAAAACTGCGAAGGGGTACCTGAACTTAGTGAGCGAGTTGCGTGGTTGGGTGAACCGTACGAATGACTGAGTGAGGAGCCTGATCCAGCCTTTCCTATCCAAAAACCGTATAAATTATTGTATTAACTTTCCGGGAAAGAGAAGTAGGCAGTAGGCAAAAAGCAGTAGCCAAGTATACTTGATCACATGTAACCTGTCAGTCTGAGGTACTCGAAGACTGACTAACACAGCAATAAAAAATGAAACACACGTTCCTCATTACATGCATTATCTCCAGCGTACTACTCGCTGCGAATTGCTATGCGCAGGAACCCACACAGAAAAAGGAATCATACAAAAGTCTGAAGAGCCGGTCGTCCCTCAGCAGCATCGAACAATTGCTGCGCGAAGCAAATGAAGTAAAAACGTCCAATCCATCCCAAGCTCTGAACAGTGTGCAGGAGGCGCTCGGTATGAGTCTCGCACAAAGTGATAGCTTTAATGAAGCCCGGTGTTATCTGCTGCTGGGCGAAATCAATGAGAATATACAGGAATGGGGGCTCGCTCTTGACAATTATGAAAACGCTTATCAGAAACTATTCAGCAACTACAAAAGCACCGCTGACTACCAACGTACTTTACGCGGATTAGGCAACACGTATTTGAAGCTGGGGAACTTCACGCAGGCATTGCGTTACCTGGAAGAAACGTTAACACTTTCGTTGAGCAATACCGAATTGGCCGAACGCAAACTCGATATTTCAGAAGTGTATTATCAAATGAACAAATACGCTGAAGCGTTAAAAGTGGTGGAAGAAATACAACTCACTTCCAAGATCCGCAATGAAGTGCTGGAAGGAAAAATCCAAAATCAGAAAGCGAAAATTTACGCACGATTAAATAATGTGGATAAAGCGAATGATTTCTATCAATCCTCACAACGCAATTTGCGCGCAGCCGGCAATGCAGCACCTAAGCAAGATGTAGAGAACGAAATTGCTGTTCAATCAGCAAATGCCAAAGAGGAAATTTCAGGAGCATTGCGTGAGCAAAAGCGATTTGATGAAGACATTGCTTTGCGCGAGCAATCGATCGAAAGTAATACTGAGTCAAAAAATTTAAACGAAGTATCGAAAGATAAAATTGAGTTGAGCAAATCATTGGCGGCCAAAGGTGAAACATCCAAAGCGATTCGCGAACTGGAAGAGGCTGCACACCTTGCTGACACGATCAATAATCCGAAAGAACAAGCCAACGCCTACCTCCACCTGGCCGATTTGTATGAAAAAAACGGAAGCACCACCCAGGCATTGAACACCTATAAAAAATATAGTGAAGCCGTGGCGCGCACGGAAAAACAAAATGAACAGACGCTGCAGGAGAAAGCGGATTTGATTAAGAAGCAAAAAGAAATTGAAGAACTCAGTAATCGTGTAGCATTAGGGCAGCAGGAAGAACAAACCATCTTACAACAACAGCAGTTGATCATATATGGATTGTTGGCAATCATCGCCATCATTGTGGTGACATCTTATTTTATTTTTAAGAATGCACAGGAAAGCAAGAGAGCCAATCAGTTATTAGCACTCAAGTCGCTGCGCAGCCAGATGAATCCTCATTTTATTTTCAATGCTTTGAATTCGGTTAATCACTTTATTTCGCAGAACGATGAACGCACTGCCAATAAATTTCTTTCGGAGTTTTCAAGATTGATGCGCCTGGTGATGGAGAGCTCGCAGGAAGATTTTATTCCGCTTCACAAAGAAGAAGAAATCATTTCGTTGTATGTAAAATTGGAACACTATCGCTTTCGTGATAAGTTTGACTACCAGATTAGGGTAGATGACGATCTCAATAAAGAAACCATCGAGCTTCCTCCGATGCTGATTCAGCCTTACGTTGAGAATGCCGTGTGGCACGGATTGCGTTATAAGGACTCAAAAGGGAACCTGGACGTGCATATTGGCAAAGATGAACAGGGATTGAAAGTAGAAATCACAGATGATGGAATTGGAAGAAAGAAATCAACAGCACTAAAAACCGAGAATCAGAAAAAACATAATTCTACCGGTTTGAAAAATATTCAGGAGAGACTTAATATTCTCAACACTGTTTACAACACGAACTACAAAGTTCAGATTGAAGACTTGCCTGCCGATTCAGGCACACGTGTAACCATTACTTTACCGATAAAAAACGGACACTGATGAAGGCAGTAATCATCGATGACGAAAAGGACAGTCGCAACATTCTGGCCAACTACCTGAAAAAATATTGTCCTGATGTTACAGTGTGTGGCTTTGGTGAATCGGTGACTACCGGATTAGAGGAAATCAATAAACATCAGCCTGATATTGTCTTTCTGGATATTGAAATGCCCTATGGCAATGGCTTCGATCTGCTCGACAAAATTGAAGACATCACGTTTGAAACGGTCTTCGTAACGGCTTTTAACAATTATGCCATTCAGGCCCTCAATCAAAGTGCCGCTTACTATTTATTAAAACCCATCGACATCGATGAGTTAGTCAAAGCCGTAGAAAAGATAAAGAAAGAGCGCAGCGAGAAAAACTACATGCAGCATGCGCGCGTGCTACTGGAAAACAAAAAACCGGGTGCGAATCAAAAGATCATGTTACCCATCATGGAGGGATTTGAAATCGTAAACATCAATACCATTTTGTATTGTGAGGCGGCCGATAATTTCACGAAGTTCTTTTTTGATCAGGGCCAGCCGTTAATGATTTGCCGCACACTTAAATATTTTGAAGATGTGCTTACCGATCACCGCTTCGTTCGCATTCACCGCTCCTACCTGATCAACCCTGATTTTGTAGTACGCTATTCAAAAGGAAAAGGTGGATATGTAACCATGAAGAACAATCAGGAACTCGAAATCTCACCCAATAAAAAGCAGGAGTTCCTGGATCTGTTTCAACGATGAATCACACCTTTTATTAAAAATATTCAATACCCATTTGAGATAAGTAACTTCTGTAACTTATTCGTTTTACTCTATAACATTCCGTACCCGGAACACTTCCATCTTGCAACTTGATTTTAATGAAAATCATCAGAGATTTTTAACCAACAAAACACTATGAAACTTCACTTAATCGGAGCAATTGCAACCATGATGATTATGGGCACCGCAACCGCACAACACAATAACTTTGGAATTAAAGGCGGTTTAAATGTTTACAGCATCTATAATGATAACAATGCCGCAACGAATTCAAAGGTTGGTTTTCATTTAGGCTTAATTAGTCATATTCACCTGGCCAATCAGTTTGCGCTTCAGCCAGAATTAATATTCTCCACACAAGGCGCACAATTTACCAATGACGGTACCACTACGAAATTGAATCTGAATTATGTGAATGTGCCTCTTCTATTCCAATATATGTACGATAATGGATTTAGACTTCAGGCTGGCCCGCAACTGGGTTTTCTGGTCAATGCAAAATCAGAAACCAATGCTACGAGCACCGATGTTAAAAATAATTATAAAGGTTTTGAACTGGCCTTTGGTATAGGCGCAAGCTATATACATCCCCCCACGGGTTTTGGCGTTGATGCACGATATAATTTCGGACTAAATAATATCAATGATTCCGGTTCGGTAAATTCCTATAACCGCGGCCTTCAGGTAGGCGTGTTTTACCTGTTTAAACACAAATCATAAAAAACGATTTATCTTTTAATTCCTTTTGAACCAACCACCCTTACTACAAAAATTATGGCAGCGCCTTCGGCCCCCAAAAAAATCACATGGATAATCGGCCTGGCATGCGGTATCCTGGGAATCATAGGCCACTTCGCTCAAGTGGAGATACTGAGTGAACACAACTATATGCTATTACTGGCAGGCTTTATCATTCTAGCAGCTGCAACCACCTTCAGGGAATTATAAAAACTAACTCCTTGATTAAATTTAAGTGGGATTTACCTACCACTTTTTTTGTATCATCTCAATGGTTCGCACTCATAGTGGACAGCTTAACCCTGATCCGGGTGATGCTACCCAATCCTATTATTCATCCATATATAAATTGTTGCTTGCATAACAAGAACATCATGCTTATAATGCGCATTAAGTAATTTTTTAACCAAACCAAAATGCCATGAGAGCAAAGTTTTTTTTAATAGCAGTCGTGAGTTTATTCACCGTGTCCTCTGCTTATTCGCAAGACGCAACCGTTAGTGATGAGGAGTTAACAAAGTATGCAACGGCCATGGATTCGATCAATGAGATGTCAGCCGAAGTAAAGGTAATGATCACTAACCTGGTGAAGAATGGTAAGGTAATGACTGCGACCCGCTATAACGAGATTTCAAAAATCATCACGGATGAAGCAAAGCTTACAGAAGCCAAAGCCACTCCTGAAGAAATTGCCTTCGCAAAAGAAGTAGCAACAAAAAAAGATGAAGCCACGGCACGCATTAATCTGGCGTTCCAAAGTCTGGCTAAGGATTATGTTGGAGCTGCTATTTTTAATAAAGTGAAGAAAGCGTTGGTTGCAGATGCAGCATTAAAGAGCCGGTATGATTTGTTGATGATCGAATTAGCCAAAGACAATCCAGGAGTTTAAGAAAGAAAAAAATCTCACTTCGAAGCCAGCTCACCAAGAACTGGCTTTTTTATGCTTTTACCCGCATCCATCTTCGTGGTGAGCGACTGCGAATGATTAACTTTCTTCACTAAATCATTGATCCCATGAAACGCTCGTTTCTCGTATTGCTACTTATCAGTATAACATCCCACAGTTTTTCGCAAAAGAAAAAGCCGGTATCTCAACCCTATTATTATCCGGGCAAAGAATGGCAACACAAAACACCGGAAGAAGTAGGCATGGATGCTGCCAAAGTAAAAGAGGCCATCGACTTCGCCATTGCACACGAAACTAAAAGTCCTCGCAGCATGGAACAGAACCATTATCAAACATTCGGAAAAGAACCGTTCGGTGATGCCATCGGGCCCATGAAAGATCGTGGTGCACCCACCGGCATCATTATCAAAAATGGTTATGTCATTGCGGAATGGGGAGAACCCATGCGTGCAGACATGACGCACAGCGTAACGAAAAGTTTTCTTTCTGCTACAGTAGGATTGGCGTATGACCGAGGATTAATAAAAAGCATAAGCGACACTGTATATCACTATGTGCCCCTCATTCAGATTTATGCACCACTCCAAATTGAAAATAAAGCTGATCAGTATGGACAAACTAAAATGCTAAATCTGTTTGATACTCCTAACAACAAAACCATTACCTGGAATGATATGCTTCGTCAAACCAGCGATTGGGAAGGAACGCTGTGGGGCAAACCTGATTGGGCCGATCGACCCAGTGCTGATCCATCTGAATGGCTCACAAGAAAAAGGAACGTGCCCGGCACCACGTACGAGTACAACGATACACGCGTGAATGCGCTGGCACTTGCTACGCTTAACGTTTGGCGCAAACCGTTGCCACAAGTGTTAAAAGAAAACATCATGGACGAAATAAATGCCTCAACAACCTGGCGTTGGTATGGCTATGAAAATTCATTCATTATATTGGATGGCCAAATCGTACAATCAGTAAGTGGTGGTGGTCATTGGGGTGGCGGCATGATCATCAGTGCATACGATATGGCGCGATTCGGTTACTTAACACTCCGCAATGGAAAGTGGAAAGACAAGCAACTAATATCCGAGCAATGGTTGAAATGGTCCACCACACCCACGCCTGCACAAATTGGTTACGGATTTATGAATTACTTTTTAAACACAGACAAAAAATATTTACCGAGCGCTACCATCACTGCATTCGCGCACATTGGCAATGGCACGAATATGATTTACGTTGATCGGGAAAATGATATTGTAGCGATAGTGCGATGGATTGACAACTCTTCGCTGGATGGATTTGTGAATGCGCTATTGAAAGCAATCAAGTAATATTTCGATTAGGGCTTCAAGCTGCCAGTTTCAGGCTACAAGCTTGAAGCCTGTAGCCTGAAGCTTACAGCCATGTACCATTAAAAAGCACGAACCTTTATTGAGCGGTAGTACACCGGTGCTCCATGATCCTGTAAAGAGATCGCACCAACTTTTGATTTATTCCAATCAGGATAACCTACCCACTTACTTTTTTGATAGCGCTGGTTGAATTCTTCGCTGCCCTCATCAAACTCGGCTGTCTTTTCTCCGTTGAGATAGTGTTCTACGTGGCCGTTATTGTAAACAATTCTACTGGTATTCCACTCACCAATCGGCTTGACTTTCTTCGTGGCTGGAGCTTCAAACATATCGTAATTGCTGCCCACTTTCTGTGCCGGTGCCAATGCATCGCCTTTCCACCCGGCATCATCCATTACCTGGTACTCTGGACCGGTTTCGTAATCATGTTTGTATTGAGGGCCCTCTACAATGTGGTAAAGAATTCCGCTGTTACCTCCTGGAGAAATTTTCCATTCTGTCACCAATTCAAAGTTGCCGAATGTCTTGGTGGTCAATAATGAACCTCCCATTTTGCCACTTCCCTCGCCAAGGCCACTTCCATCACACACAATTGAACCATCTTTCACCGACCAAAGAGGACCGATGGTGTCGCTATTGTAGCGCTTCCACCCATCAAGGGTTGAACCATCAAAAAGCAATTCCCATCCGGCTGCTTTTTCTTCCTCGGTTAACGTGTTGGGGCCTGCTTCAGCGGCAGCTGTTTCCTGCTTGGTCTCAGACTTCTGACAGGACATGGTTACTAATGCAATCAGGAAAACCAGAACTGGGTAGAAATTCAGTTTTTTCATTGGTAATAGAATTTATTTTAAGTAAATAAAATTAGGGGATCAATTGACAATTTAAATGAGTCCTTATTTGAAAGGTTTAAATCTGGGTTTATAGTACATTATTCAACTGCTCTTTAATCTTTTCAAGTTCTTCCTTCATCATCACCACTTGTTTTTGCATCTCCGCGTCATTGGCCTTGCTGCCAATCGTATTAATCTCACGGCCGATTTCCTGTGCAATGAATCCCAGTTTCTTCCCATTCGATTGCTTGTCAGCAAGCACTTTTAGAAAGTAATCCAGGTGCGTTTTTAATCGTACACGCTCTTCATGGATATCTAGTTTTTCGATATAAAATATGATCTCTTGTTCAAGTCGGTTAGGATCAAACCCTTCGTTGCCAAAAAATTCTGTTATGTTTCCTTTAATCTTGCTGCGCACTTTTTCAACGCGTTTCGGATCGAGCACCTCTACCTCCTTCAGTCCATCTCCAATTGAATGAATGTAAGAAGCAATTTTTTCTTCCAGCACTTTGCCTTCGTCAGCACGAAATTGCTCACACTTCTGAATAGCTTCCTGAACCAGTTGACTTACACGCTCCCATTCGGCAGGGTCTAACTCTTCTTTACCGTTACCCTGAATTACCTCTGGCGAATTTAAGGCCAATTGAAAAATGTAATCGTTGGAAGGTATACTCACCTTCTCTGCCAGTTTCTTTATCTCATTATAATAAGCAACAAAGAGCGCTTCATTATAGGATTGCCGAATTTCAACACGACCTGTTTTCTGGTAATCAATAGATAGGGATACTTTCCCTCTCTCCAACTTATCGGCAATGAGATTACGTAACTCCACTTCTTTATCAGAAAATTGCTTGGCAAGCCGAAGATTGAGGTCGAGAAATTTTGAATTCAGGCTCTTAACTTCAGCGGTAATGTTTACATCGCCCGTGCTTACAATGGCTTGACCAAAGCCCGTCATGGATTTTATCATACGTTCATTAACGATTATATAACTTTTGTCAATCGCCTCGCGAAGGTATCCAATTTTACATTAATGATTTTCAGATCCTGGTGCGACTGATTTAAAAATCAAAACCGAGTGTAACAGAAAGACGTGGATCTTTAACTGTGTAGTTCTCAACAGGCCATGCTAAATCAAATTTCATGTAATAGCCGAGCATCATGGTGCGCAATCCCAAACCATAACTATACAACCACGGATTTAAGTATTCATCAATTTCTATTCTGAACGGACTGCCTGACTGAACCTCAGGCACAACGCGTTTACGAACACTATTTTCTGCGTTAAAAGGCAATGGACCTGTCCAGCTGGTGCCTATATCATAAAAAGCAGTGAATTGTAGATTTCTGAAAAAATTAGAAGTAATTGGTCCTGTTGAAAGGGCGCGAACAAGCGGTATCCTTAACTCAGCACTTGCCATCGCTACATTATTGCCATATAAGGTGGCATAGTCAAAGCCACGCAGGGTGGTTGCAAATTCTGTGAAGAGCAGGCTTTCATTATAAGTTCCAACTTTATTTAACAGCGGATTCTGAAGCCCTTCGTAATTAATTCTATTACCGAACCAGTTGTCAATACCACCCAATAGATAATTTTTAGGGGAGTTACCAAATGAGGACCCCGCAAAACCTCTCAGTGCAAATACGATTTCTCTATAAATCTTCTGATAGTGACGCACGTCTACTGAAATGCGGGCGAAGCTTTTCTGATTGTTGCCCAAAGCGGCATTATAAGTTGCCATTACTTTAGCGCGGGTTCCTTCAATAATATTCATGCCCGTAGAAACCGAGTTGTCATAAACCAACTCCACCTTACCACCTGAATAAAACTGATACTCTGAAGGACGAAACTCAGGTCCGCTTTGTGGGATATTCAATCCACGATCGGTGAATTGAGTAAAGCCTACAAATGGCTTGGCTGAAATTCTGGTGCGAACGGATATCGGGTAAGATGCAGCAAACTCAATTTTCTGAAACGAATACTTCTGAAGTTCTACATCGGTGGATCGCTCCTGCGGAGTTTCCCAAAAAATAACTTTGCGATCGAATCGAATGCCGTAATCAATGCGATGTGGCAAATATTGCATCTCAAGAAATACATCACCACTCTTAAAGTCTTTCAAACTCACCTGCAGTCCGCCTAAAATGCGGTAATTCTCGAGCATGTCATTCATCTGCGTTTCAATTCTCATGCTGAAACCGCGCAACGGATCCACCAGGAAATTGGTGGTCAGATTTTCATAGCTAAATTTAGGATCGTAAGGGAACGGTCCCGTTACACGATTGCCATCGCGTGCTTTCATATAGCGGGTGAGGAATGTTTCGCTCGGCTGTTTGGCTTTCACCACTTCATCTTCGAAGACATAATCATCAGTATTGATGGGTTTCTCTTTGGGAGCGGTTGGTTTTAACGTATCCAACTTAACCGGCTCATCAAATTTATAGTCATCGGTATTAATCTCTCCCGTTTTCCGCTTTACTGTATCTTGCTTTACTGGAACTTCTTTTTTCTGTAGCGTTGTGGTGTCTTGTCTTTCTTTGAGGCGCTGATTAATCAAGTCCTTCACGGTCATGTTTTTTGACGGCTTCTCCTGTTTACGTCTCTCGGTTATGACCTTTGCCTGCATGATTTCCTTGCGCCTTGAAGCAGGGGTGAAAATCTGATGATCATAATTAAAATTGTTCAGAACAAAAATATCTTCGCTCAATCTACTGGTCATGACCATCGCCAGCATGCGATTGCTAAAATCAAGATCATAATCCTTTATGCTTGAATTGTAATTTGTAATCTGTGAATAAATGCCCGATTGCCGGTTAAACTTGAACAGGTTAATGATTCCACGCTGGTCGCTTAAATAGTATACATTATCGGCATCAATCGCTTTCGCTTTAAAGTCACGTCCTACCGTGTTCGTCACTTTCGTTACCCGAACGGTTGTGGTGTCCAGGTTGAACAGGAAGAGATTATATCGATTATTTGATTTGGCATAATCAACTACTTTGTTCACTAGCGAATCCGTTGGACGGTTTGAACTAAAAACAATGGTGTTAGAGTTGGGAATAAACGATGGATCAAGGTCATCGAACAAATCATTGGTTAATCTGCGCGTCCTGTCTCTTCGGCTACTAATCAAAAAGAGATCATTTTGACCTTCAAAGTCGGCACTCAATACAGCCAGCCTTCCATTACCTGAAAAATCGAAATTGCGAATATTGCTGAATCGTTCCAGTTCGCGCGGGAGTTTGCTTTTGGTTAACAGATCATAAAGCCAAAATACATATTGCCCATTTTTAGTGCCGATTACACCAAGTGTATTGGCGTCAGCCCAACTCAGTAAGGGAACTCTGAAATCAACATTCTGTTTGATTACTTTGTTACCCCCATTGAGTATAACAGATTCTTTTCCGTTCTCCAATGACTTTACAATCACCTTAAATTTTCCACGGTCATTTTCGGCATAGGCGATTTTCTTTCCATCCGGACTGATTTTAACTGTGGTGAACACAACGGTTTTGCGATGAGAAGGACTGAACTTGTTGGAGTCAGAAGGACTAATGTAGCTTCTGGCCACACTCTGCTCCATAGTACTGTAAAAATTTTTCCATTCAATCATGAGTTGCTTGAAAGGAATGCCCAACGTAATCATCACACTCTTTTCCTCATTGCGGATAATGCGCGTATAGTTTAGAATATTATTAACACTGCTTTTGCCATACTTCTCTACGATAAAATTCCAGATCGACTGGCCGATCAATTCCGACTCTTTTCCGGAGAGTTTAAGTGCTTTATTCACTCTCTTGCTTCTTATGAATTGCCTCACGAAGTCATCCATTTCCTCGTTCCATCCTTTTGCTACATAGCGTGATGCTCCATTCACAAACCAATCTGGTAAATTCAGTAAAACGGCATTTTGAAACATGTCTTTCAAACTTCCTCCAAACATCATCTCATTAAGCATGAGATCAGAAAACTTATAGATCAATTCTTCCTTAAACTCTTCAATGTTTCCCGGGTGAGCTACTTCTACATAAGGCTTGATGAATTCTGTTTCCCCGCCCGAACTAAATTGCGCGTCATTCAACCCCATGTTGCTTTGTTGTAAATCGATGACAGAGTTGTAAAGGAAAACTTTTGTTTTTTGATAAGGGAAAAAACCGATGAGGTCGGTGATCCGATCAAATTCAGTTTCTAAATATTGAAGCGACTCCCGGGCTACAATCTTTCGTTCGCCATAGTAGTACACATCAAAGTTTTCGGAACTCAGATATTTCCAATCGAACTGCTTAAACTGAATTCTGTTTTTGCCAAATGTTTCAAGCGCTTGTTGACTGAACCCTTGATTGACTAAAAGCAATATTCCCGCTGCAACACCTAAAAATCGAAACGATCCTCTCATACTACTCCTGTGGATTTCGAAAATAACGATTTAAACCGATTAATATTGACTTCTGGAAGAATTTCCACTTTTCCTTGAATCCAATCCAAAAAGTGCCCCGAAAAATAAGGAGCCAAGCTCACTCCTTTTGTACCCAAACCATTAAAAATAATAACATTTTCATAACCAGGTAACGGTCCGATTATAGGCTTGCGGTCGGGCGTGGTGGGCCTGAAACCCCAATCCTGCGAAATAATCCTGAACGGCACTTTTAGCAATTCCTTCAGCTTATGTTGCAACTCCTCCCGACCCGCCTCAGTAATTTGGTTCGAGAGAAGTTTTGTTTCGTAGGTGGCGCCTACTTTATACTGGTTTTTTTCGTGCATGGGAACCATATAAACACCCCGATTATAAATCAGTTCCAGGTTTTCTTGCGATTCAATCACCAGCGTTTCACCCTTCAGCAAACGAATGGGTACAGCCTTGGTCAGCGTTGATTGCAGGATGGCTGTTCCCTGGCAGAAAATGATTTTCTGCGCGCTAATGTTTTTGTAGCAAACCTCATTGGTTCCGATTTCGAGTTGAGTTTCGTCAAACCGATCTGCCGCGTAGGCTTGCTCTGAAAGCAAATAGTTTCTTGCCTCGTGAAGAAAGACCAGCACATCCAGGTATCCACATTCCTTTATTAGAATTCCTCCAAAGGGATCATGCACCTGATGGCCATAGCGACTTTTCGTGACTACCTCCTGGATATATTCGTGCAAGGTAGGATCGGTACTTTTTCCCATCCATTCATTTTGTTCCTCAACAGAAAGAAATGGACGATAAATTGGTTGGGGATAAAAAAAACGTTGCCCCAATTTTTTTTCTGCCCGGGTATAAAATATATGCAGCTCACGAAAAATCTTTTCCGCCATCCATGTCCGGGTCATTAATTTACCAGTGATGGGATTAAACAAGCCAGCGGCTATAGCCGAACTTCGGTTAGAAGCAGGTTCATCGAAAACCATAATGGTTTTACGTTGATCCATCATGCGCAAAGCCAGTGAGGAGCCCGCAAGTCCTTGACCTACGATTATAAAATCAACTGATTTAATATCGATCTGAATTAATCCTTCAAAAATACAATACCGTGATATAGAAAGAAGACATTTTCAAATTAATACTCCGAATGCGAACAATCCTTGCTTGCCTGTGCGGGTTTTGATAAAAGGAATTACTTTTACTCTTTGATATGATTCAAATACAAACATTTACATTCAATCCGTTTGCTGAAAACACATACCTCGTATATGACGAAACTGGTGAAGGTGTCGTGATTGACCCAGGATGCTACGAAAAATCAGAGAAAGACACCTTGGCTCAATTTATCCTGGACGAAAAAATCAATATTAAATACTTATTAAACACGCATTGCCATATTGACCATGTGCTGGGTAATGATTTCGTAAAAGTAAAATACAACGTGCCTTTACTCATTCACAAAAATGATGAGCCGGTGTTAAGATCAGTAAGGGCCTATGCGCCATCCTATGGATTTAATTTGTATCAGGAGGCTCTCCCGGATGGCTATTTAACTGAGGGGGATACTGTTTCATTTGGCAATATTGTTTTTAAAGTTCTTTTCCTTCCGGGGCATGCACCAGGTCACATCGGGTTTTATCACAAGGAGTCTTTTTCACTTTTTAGTGGAGATGTCTTATTTGAACAAAGTATTGGCCGCACGGATCTTCCTGGGGGCGATCATGCTACACTGATAAAAAGTATTCATCAAAAAATCTTTACACTTCCCGACAACGTGATCGTCTATCCCGGACACGGTGGAACAACCACTGTAGGTGAAGAAAAAATTTCCAATCCATTTTGCGCATTAAATATTTCGCAATGAACTTGCTACGACATTTACCCAACGCCCTAACAAGCGCAAATCTCTTGTGCGGATGTCTTGGCCTGATTAGTGTTTTTGGAAACTATCCTATTGAACCAGCTTATTTTATCTGGGCTGCCTGTGTCTTTGATTTTTTTGATGGCTTTGCTGCCCGGCTCTTAAAAGTCTCATCACCCATTGGAAAAGAATTGGACTCCCTGGCCGATATGGTAAGTTTCGGTGTGCTTCCTGCTATGGCCATGTTTCATTGGATTGATTCATCCACAGGACCTGGCTGGCTGGCTTATATTGCGCTGATGATTGCCGTTTTTTCTGCCTTGCGATTGGCTCAATTTAACGTTGATACCCGGCAAACCGATTCATTTATCGGAGTGCCTACACCAGCCAATGCATTATTTTTAACCTCGTTGGTTTTCTTGCCGGACTCAATCAAGGCAATCATTTTAACACCAACGGTTCTAACTGGAATTACCATTGTCTTTTCATTACTACTGGTGGCCCCTTTTGAACTCTTTGCCTTAAAATTCAAGGATTTTTCGTGGGGCAATAACAAGTTGAGGTTTACTTTTCTCGCTGCATCCGTATTCCTGTTAGTGATACTGAAAGCGGGGGCCCTGCCTGTGATTATACTTTCATACATTCTTATTTCGTTACTGAGCAGGATTCTTGAGGGAAAGAAAAAATAATTACTGAGTGAGTGTATTCTGGAAAATAATAGCAGCACATATCGTATGCCTGGCTGGGTTGGTCAGTCATTGCTTTGCTCAAAGCACATCTGTTTTAAGTTCAGGCAACTGGTTTAAATTTTCCGTTACGCAGGATGGTGTTGTGAAAATTGATTACAATCTTTTGCAAAGATCTGGGGTAAATCCAGATCAGATTAATCCAAAAAAAATTAAGCTGTACTCAGGAAGCTATGGGATGCTGCCACAGTTAAACAGCGAACTTCGCAAAACTGATCTCATTGAAATTCCTGTTTTTATCTCCGGTGAATCGGATGACAAGTTCAACAACACAGACCACATTCTCTTCTATGCCAAAGGCCCGGATCAGAATCATTATGATCTGGGTAAGCAGGTTTTTCATTATGAAAACAATCTATTCACGGACAAGAACTTTTATTTTTTAACCGTCAGTGACAATGATGGCAAGCGAATTACTAACATAGAAAATATAGTTGGCACGTTTCCGGTGATTCAAACCTACCATGACTTTGCCTTCTATGAAACAGAGAAATACAACGTCCTGAAATCGGGTAGACAATGGTTTGGAGAACAGTTTGATGCCGCTACAGAAGCAACTATTCGATTTGATATTAGCGGCATCGCAGATAACTCTGACATCAAGTTGGTTTCCCACGTAATGGCGCAATCTATCACTAACACTTCCTTTCAGGTTTCATTCAACAATACTCCAGTGCTCACCCAGCCCATTAATGCCATTCCTAATACTTCGTATGGAATCAAAGGAAGGATAAAAGCAGACACCATCACTTTTTCTGCAGCATCAGTAAGTGCTCCTGGCAAGCAATTTCAAGATATTAAATATCAGTTTACCAAAGGCAGCCCAGGCATATCCGTTGGCTACCTGGATTTCTTCCTTCTTTCCTTCAAAAGGAAATTGGCATTATATGGAGATCAGAACATCTTCAGTGCTCCGGAAAGTATGCTGAACAATATCTCTACGTTTGAAATCACAGCCGCTACCGCAGGCACACAGTTGTGGGACATTTCTGATCCTGATGTTGTGGTGAATCAATTATACTCTTTATCCGGATCGAAAATATCCTTCTCTGCCATCACCAATACATTACGCACGTTTATTGTATTCAATCCAGCTAATCTAAAAGCACCGATTTTTGAGTCAAAGGTGGCCAACCAAAATCTTCATAAACTCACGCCACCAGAATTATTAATCATTACAAATCCTGAGTTGCTTGCTGAAGCACAACGATTGGCTTCTCATCGTCAATCTCACGATGGAATCACTACCAGTATTGTAACGACCGAACAGATTTACAATGAATACGCTGGTGGCAAGCAAGACATTACCGCTATGCGCGATTTCATTCGCGATCTTTATAGTCAGCCATCCTCATCACTAAAGAATGTTTTGTTATTTGGTCGTGGATCCTATGATTATAAAAACAGGGTGCTGGGTAATACTAATCTTGTTCCTATTTATGAATCCAGAAACTCACTTAGTCCACTCGAGACCTACTCGTCTGACGACTACCTTGGCTTCCTGGAGGAGTCAGAAGGTGATTGGTTGGAAAGCCCAGCACAAAATCACACCCTTGACATCGGTGTGGGTCGCTTACCCTTGAAAAATTTAGAGGAGGCTCGCATTGTAGTAGATAAATTGATTGAATATGATTCGAAAATTACGGCAGCTGACTCATGGCAAAGTGAATTTCTCTTTGTGGCCGATGATGGCGATTTCAACATTCACCAAAATCAGGCAGACCAGTTGGCAAACTCAATCGAGTTGTATGATCTTGCTTTTAATGCGAAGAAATTTTATCTCGATTCATTTGATCAGGTGGAAAAACCCAGCGGACAATTTAGTCCGGCAGCCAGCAAAGCGCTGGATCTTGAAGTTAAAAGAGGTGCCCTTATTGTGAATTATACCGGCCATGGTTCAGAACAGGTTTGGATGGATGAACGTATTTTAGACGAAACGATAATCAGCAAATGGAAACAAGCTCCAAAATACCCGCTGTTCGTTACCGCCACTTGCGAATTTGGACGACATGATGATCCATTTCAAATCACCAGTGGAGAGAAAACATTGCTACAGAAAAAGGGCGGTTCTATTGGCCTGGTCACTACATCAAGACCTGTAAACTCCAGCACTAATTTTACATTGAATAAAGCATTCTATGAATCATTTTTCACCAAAGAAAATAACCAGTTCAGAACTTTGGGAAACATCTTTCGCGACACAAAAAACAAAAGCGTAAGTGGTGTTGCCAATCGCAACTTCTCATTGCTGGCCGATCCTTCCATGAAATTAGCCCTACCTGAAAATGAAATCATCATCGATGAAATGAAAACGGCAACAGGATCTACTCAATTGAAAGCGTTGTCAAATGTTATTGTGAAGGGACATGTTGAAAAAAATAACGTTCATAATAATCTATTTAGCGGAGAGGCAAGTATCACACTTTACGATGGGCCAATCGATCACGTAACCAAAGGAGATGAAAATCCTCCTTTCAATTTTACAGAGCGTAGCAACTTGCTTTTCAGGGGCAATGCAACCATTTCTGAAGGTGATTTTCAATTGGAATTTATTATGCCTAAAAACACGCCTGAAAGTTTAGTAATCGGAAAAGTCAGCGCATTCGCATCGACCAAAACCGGAGAATATGCCGGTGGTGCTTCATTGAATAGTCTGATCGGAGGACTGGAAGAAAATGCACCCACAGATAATACTCCGCCATTAGTTAGAGTGTTTCTGGGTGATACAACATTTATCAATGGTGGAAAAGTGGGACCAAATACAAAAATTGTTGCGCTGTTTGCAGATAACAGCGGCATTAATATTTCATCTGCTCCAGTAGGAAATGATCTTTCTGCAACGGTGGATCAAAACGATGCCGTAATTTTAAATACCTACTATGAAGCAACCGCAGACAACTATAAAAATGGCAGTTTAACCTATCCGCTGGATGGCCTTGAGAGAGGTAAACATACACTCAGTCTGTCAGCATCTGACACTTACAACAACCGAACAACGGCAACCGTTGATTTTGTAGTGACCGATGGTACGGATATTCAGATTGAAGAGTTCATTAACTATCCAAATCCATTTTACGAAAACACAACACTGGAGTTCACACACAGCAGACCGGGAGAAGATCTGGAAGCCTTTCTGACCATTTATGATGTAACGGGTAAGCTTATTGTGAATCAACAATATGAAATTCTCTCGAGCCAATATCGGGTTACATTAGCGGAATGGGACGGGAAATCAGCGGATGGATCAAAATTAGGCCGTGGCTTATACGTAGGTAAGCTTTCTGTTCGTTCACTACTGGATGGATCGAAAAATGAGCAAATTACCAAGCTAATTATCCTGAATTAATTACCTTTACCCACCAGAAATTTGACTATGAATAGGTTAAGTATACTCGTAACCACAGCACTACTTTCGATTACCATCTTGGGCAAGTCACAAGGTCTTCAAGGAACTTTGGTTGGCCAGGATAGCACCAATAAGGTAATTACAACGGCTGTGCCTTTCCTTACTATTACTCCAGACTCAAGGGCGGCTGGTATGGGCGATGTTGGTGTGGCTACCTCTGCTGACGCTAACTCAGGCCACTGGAATTCAGGTAAGCTCGCGTTTATAGAAAATGGCTATGGCATGTCGGCATCGTATACGCCCTGGCTTGGGAAGATCATCAATGATATGTCGGTCTTTTACCTTTCAGGGTTTTATAAAATCGGTCGCGAACAAACTGTAGCTGCCTCCATGAAGTATTTTGATTTAGGCGAAATACAATTTAAGGATGTCAATAATAATGATCTTGGACGATTTAATCCAAGAGAATTTGCATTTGATGTTACCTATTCCAGAATGCTTACTGAACAATTGGCAATAGGTGGCGCGCTACGCTACATTCATTCTAATTTGACGGGTGCACTTACCACCGGAAATATTGATGCAAGACCAGGTAATTCGGTGGCGGTGGATTTTGGTATTTACTATACTAAGCCATTGGTCTCAAATAATTCAACTCTGTCACTTGGTGCAGCAATTACAAATTTGGGCGCAAAGATTTCTTACTCTGATGCCAACAATAGGGATTTTATTCCTACCAATCTTAGAATGGGTGCAGCCTACAAAATCGAAGTAGATCCAAAAAACAGTTTCACTTTCGCCATGGACATAAATAAACTTATGGTGCCAAGTCCACCACGGACAGGTTCGGAGCCGCTTCTTAGTGGAATACTAGGATCCTTCACGGACGCTACCGGGGGTTTTAAGGAAGAAATAAACGAATTTATGATCTCCGTGGGAACGGAATATTGGTACAACCAAACATTTGCCGGACGATTGGGATATTTTAATGAAGCAAAGACCAAAGGAAATAGAAAATATTTTACAACTGGCGTTGGATTCAGATCACAGGCTCAGAAATTTGGTGTTGATTTGGCATACATGGTGCCGGTGAACAAACGAGAAAATGCCTTAGCAGAAACACTTCGGATTTCCATACTGCTTAATTTCGAAAGCAAAGTAAAAGAAAACGAATCCGTTACCGATTAGGCTTATGCTTGACAGGAAGACTGCACCCAGTCATACTGAAATAAATTCATTCACTCTTCCTTCTCCCGAAATTTATCGATTAGATAGCGGTGTTTCTATGATTGCGTTAAGGGGAGTTTCTCAGCACATCATAAAAATTGAATTGGTCTTTAGTGCAGGTAAATGGTTTGAGTCGAAAAAAGGAGTTTCCTACTTCACATCACAAATGTTAGAAAAGGGAACGTCCAATAAAAATTCATTTGAGATCGCTGATTTTTTTGACAAGCACGGAGCTTCCGTAGAAATATCACCTGGTTTTGACTTTGTGTGCGTGTCTTTATTCTCGCTTACAAATAATATAACAAAACTTCTTCCTCTTTTCTTAGAATTAGTAACCTCATCGATTTTTCCAAAAGACGAATTGGCTCTTCAAAAGGAAATCTACAATCAAACCCTGAAAATCAATAACGAAAAAACAAGTTACGTTGCCTCGAAACTAATCAGGCAACACCTTTTCGGAAACAATCATCCCTATGGGGCTTCAACCGAAGAAGCAGATGTGAATCAATTTGACAGTCATGATTTGTCTAACTTCTTTCATGCTAACTTTTCTTTGACGAAGGCATTCGTTGTTGGATCGATTGATGACGCATTATTGAGTCTTTTACGAACAGAATTATCGGCAATTCCAAGTAAATCAAGCAAGCACGATTTACCAACCTTTCCTATATCACAAAATGAAACACCTGAGTACATAGAAAAACCAGATAGTGTACAATCATCTCTTCGCCTTGGGAAAAGAACCATTAACAAGAGCCATAAAGAATATCCTGCACTAGTGCTCCTCAATCATATTTTTGGAGGATACTTTGGTTCTCGGTTAATGAAAAATATTCGGGAAGATAAGGGACTCACTTATGGAATATATTCCTCCATAAACAACCTTAAAAATGATGCATTCTTTGTAATTGCAGCTGACGTTAACCATGTCAATAAAGAAGTAGCAATGAACGAAATCAGAAATGAGCTTAGGCTATTATGTAGTAACCGTGTTGGCACTCAAGAATTAAAAACAGCTAAAAATCATTTACTCGGAAGCTTACAGTTAGAAATTGCCAATCCCTTTGCAGTCATTGATAAAATTAAGAACATTCATGTTTACGGGCTTAATCAGAATTTCTATAATAACCTATTTTCTGATATTCTGAATATAAATGAACAGACCTTGCAAAAGGTGGCCAATAATTACCTGGCCGATAATGTTATAGAAGTTGCCGTGGGCTAACTTCTATTGTTCAAATCGTCACTGATTTTGTAACTCAAATTTTGAACTACGCTAAACAAAAAAACCCTTCACGGTTAGTGAAGGGTTTTAGATAAAAAATAGGCAACGACTTACTCTCCCGGGTTTTACCCTAGTACCATCAGCGCGGGTGGGCTT
>JAYVTB010000148.1:0-57662 GCA_043774805.1 Cyclobacteriaceae bacterium
CAAATTTGCCATGGTAGCTTTGGAGACAATCACCTCTCACAACATCCAGATCTATCTAAACTGACTGAAGCCAAGCATATGGTGTTTAATGATATTTTATTGAAAGGAATTTTATCTAAAAATGGAATGGCCAACTTCAGCAATTCACTGAATGAAGAAGATGTGGAGGCGATACATCATTATTTGTTGAAGCAGCAGGGTGAATTATATGGTGTGAAAAAATAATTTCCCGCAGATCACGCTAATTCTCGCAGATTATCCCATAAAATTGATCAGCGTCAATCTGCGAAATCTGCGGGAAACAAGAGATGGTGTAATTTAATATTAGATTTTATTATTGAAGTCTGACTTGATAAAATGAGAAAGTTTAATTTATTGCTGATATCCCTGATCGTATCGGTAAGTACCGTCAACGCGCAAAGAAAATTTGATTTCAGAATACGAACCATAACTGCTGGAGTAACATTAAAAGACATTACCGACACCACATCTATCATTAAGACGATTGAATTTTTAGAAAAATCAAAGCAAATCTTTATTGAGAAAGGCTATGAAGTGCAGACAATTAGAATCTCAACTCAGAATCTTCATGAGTTGGTCTCCGGAAAGTTAAACGAAAGCACAATTGCCCACTTAAAAAGAATGGATAAGATCGTTGTAAGGAAAAATGTGGATTTAGCGATAGGCGAATTGGTATCGGGTAATCAATATGATCCAGATCTGGCACAGTGGACTACACAACTTATCCAGGAGACATCCAATATTAATTTTAGCATTCCTATTTCGTCAGAGAAAAACGGAATCCATGATAAGTCCATCAAGACAGCAGCTGAAATTTGTAAGGCTCTGGCCGAAGTCGGAAAAGGCGGTGAAGCAAATTTTCGGTTTACCGCTTCTGCAAATTGTCCGGCAGGTATCCCGTTCTTTCCGGCTGCTTTTCATAGAGGAGAAAACAGTTTTGCGATAGGGTTGGAATATCCTAACCTGATCACCAAAGTATTCAACGCATCGACTTGGGAAAATGCGGAAGCGAATCTTACGAAAGCATTGGAGACAGAAATGAAACCAATCGAAATCATTGCTAATAAAATACAAAGTGCACAATGGAAATATGACGGCATTGATACTTCACCTGCTCCCGGGCTGGATGCCAGTATCGGAGAAGCCATCGAAGCACTAACCAAAAAGCCTTTTGGAAGTTCTACCACATTGAGTGCCTGTGCGATTATCACTAAGGTGATAAAAAATTTAGATGTTAAGTCGTGTGGATATTCAGGATTGATGTTACCGGTTATTGAAGATAAAGTATTAGCGAAAAGAGCAACAGAACAATTTTATACTGTGGAAGAACTATTGTTATTCTCTTCCGTGTCGGGAACAGGTCTTGATGTAATTCCTATTGCCGGAAGTACATCAACGGAAACCATGGAAGGAGTCTATAGAGATGCGGCAGCGTTGTCGTTGAAATACTTCAACAAGGCACTATCGGTAAGGTTATTTCCAATACCCGGAAAAAAAGCAGGTGATATGGCTGAGTTTAAAAATCCTTCTTTGACTACCTCAACTATTATGAAGCTAAACTAGTTAGGGGTTTTATTTCGGTCTGTGAAGACACAGAGCGAGGATTTATTACTGAAAATGCTTTTTCATTTTTTCAGCATAATCCGCAATGGCAAGTTCGGGAGCTTCCAACTCAGGGTGCCACATTTTTTCCCACTCAAAACTGTAATAACCTTTATAGCCCCCTTTTGATAAGGCATCGATGGCTTCAAAGATGGGCACCTCACCTTGCGCCAATCGTGTATAGGTAACTTTACCATCCTCCACGGAAGCGTCTTTAAGGTGTGTATGAAGAATATATTTCTTGAGTGTAGTATAAGCCAGTGTGGGTGACTCTTTCGTAATCGTCCACATGTTTGTCACATCCCAAATTAGTCCCACTTGTTGGTGTTCAGCATCTTTCATCACCTTCTGAAGATCTTCCACATGAACAAGATCGCCATGCGATTCGATCAGCACCTTAACATTACTTCCTTTCGCGTGATTACCCAGTTCAAGCAATCCCTGCGAGATTAACTCCATCGTCTGTTTTTTCTCCTGCTCCTTTGGAAAATTATTTGGGAAGACGCGCATGTAGGGGCACTTCAATTGTTGGGCAAGGTCGATATAGCGTTTGCCCTCGTCAATATTTTTTTTCCTTTCGGTGGGATCAGCAAAATGTAGAGTAGCCGAAGACCCAAGATTCACGATGGACAATCCCTTATCCTGAAGAAGGCGCAACGTAGAATTCGCATTCTCTTTATTGAACTCTTTTACCTTCATCAAATCCATTTGCCGAAGCAGGCCTCGCACTTCAATAGCTTTAAAACCATGTTGTGCTGCGAAGTCAGCAATTTGTGTGAGCGTCCAATCGGGGCAACCTAATGTTGAAAAAGCAAGAGGTGGAAGCTTTTGAGCAAATCCAAAGGAAGAGGTGGCCACCGAAGCAGCCAGCATAGAGGAAGTGATTTTAAGAAATTCTCTGCGTGTGGTAGCCATAGTTTTTATTATACTCACCTAAGGTAGAGCAAACAAAACAAGAAGACAATTCTATTGGGTTGAGTGGTGCTTTGCTGATTTGAAATAATAGTTTCTCCTAAATGGATTTCTTTCACCACTTTTCCAATCCCAATAATTTCTTTCCGAGTGGTGTGAGCTCTGCAGTTTTATATTTGGTTTGTTCCCACTTGCGTGGATCTCCCGGAAAAGCATATCCTTCAGGTGCTATGCGATGTTGCCATGAGTTGATTCTCCATTGACACAATGCTTCATTGTCTTCTTCAGCAGGCATCATACTAATGTATTGAGCGATGCGCACTTTGTCGTTGGAGTTATTAGGACGAATGCCGTGTGGTTCAAGACTGTTGAAGATCAATAAATCTCCGGCTTCCATTTTTACTTTTACTTTTTCAAGGCCACTCACATCCGGCTTGAAATAATCGCGATCAGCGGGCTGGGTTAACTTCCAGGTATCATAGTTTCTGTATAACTCAGGGATACATTGAAATCCACCCATGTTCTCATCGGTTTGATCGGCTATCGCTAATACCCCTTGCACATTTTGTGGTTTGGTTTCCGGATCATAATCCCAGTGAATAAAACCTTTATATTCATGGCCCGGACGAATTGGAAAATTAAGATTAGCACGGTCAATTGTGCACCACAGTTTTTCAGTTCCCCAGATATCGACAAAGGCATCATACACTTTTTGAACGGAACGGTTGTCCCACAGGTATTGATGATTATAGATTTCCACCATGCCTGTATTAATTAGTTCTTTCATTTCCATCTGTGCCCGTGGCGGAACATACCAGGTGCTGGAATCGTTCGGATCTTTCTCTTCAAACTCCCAAAGTAGCCTGGCCAGTCGTTCACAGTTTTCTTTTGGCACCGCATTCCTAATCACGATGTAGCCGTTATATATCCAGAATTTCCAGTCCTCTTCAGATAACACCCGAAGTGGTTTGCCATTCGAACGGTCATTTAATTTTTGCTTGCTGGATTTGGCAACGGAAGGATTGCCGGGAATTTCCTTGTGGGCCGGGGCCATGGTGGGCGTCATCGTGGCCATGGTAGCGTTTTTCTTTTCCATGGGGTTATTTTTTGTCAGACTATTTCAAGATAGCCAGCTGCACTTACATTGAGAAAGATTTTACTTAAAATTTCAATACTGAGTTCCCAATCTGGAGGTTTGAATCTTGTCTATTATTCACTTAATGACAAGCATCTGAATTCATTTAATTACTTTTAGAGGCATACAAAAAGATTCACTCCACTAACATGCTTGAAAAAAATAATAAACGACTGATCAACGCGTGGGCTTCTTATGATTGGTCTAATTCCGTTTATAATTTAATAGTCACTACTGCCATATTTCCTATTTACTATTTAAGCACAACACAAGAGACATTCGGTGGAGAAATGGTTCGTTTCTTCGGAATAGAGATAAAGAATTCTGTGCTGTATTCTTACGCGATCTCATTTTCATTCCTTGTTATTGTTGTGCTTTCACCAATTCTTTCGGGCATTGCCGATTATGGCGGGATGAAAAAACGTTTCATGCAGTTCTTCACCTATATGGGTTCAATGGCCTGCATCGGTTTGTACTTTTTCACAGGAGAAAATATTGAATATGGGATTGCCTGTGCTGTACTGGCCAGTATTGGATTCGCAGGGTCACTGGTTTTTTATAATGGATTCCTGCCCGAAGTCGCCACCATTGATATGATGGATAAAGTGAGCGCAAAAGGTTTTGCCATGGGTTATTCGGGCAGCGTTATTTTATTGGGCGTGAACCTGGCGCTATTCATGAACTTTGATTTTTTTGGTTTTTCAGATGGGAGTTCGGCTACCCAGTTTGGTTTTATCCTCGTGGGCATCTGGTGGCTGGGATTTTCTCAAATCGCATTTTATTATTTAAAGGATAGATCAGTTGGGCAACCGATCACAATGAATACGATGGGCAGAGGCATCACCGAAATGAAAAAAGTTTTTGGAATCGTGAGCGGAAGTAAGTAATGAGCCGTTTTCTATCCTCCTTTTTTATGTTCAGCATGGGGGTTCAAACGGTGCTGCTACTGGCGCCTTTGTTTGGCGATAAGGAAATAGGAATGGAGGCCGATGAAATGATTTTTGTTGTACTGATTTTGCAAGTGCTGGCAATAGCAGGAGCTTTTTTATTTGCATATATCTCAACACTAAGAGGAAACAGATTTGCAATAGGGTTGGCATTGGTGATCTGGGTATTGATTTGCATAACCGGATATTTTATGAAGGATAAAATCACGTTTTATTACCTCGCTGCCTTTCTCGGATTTGTCATGGGAGGGACACAATCACTTTCGCGATCCACGTATTCGAAACTTATCCCAAGTGAAAGTAAGGACACGGCTTCATTTTTCAGTTTCTATGACATTACTGAAAAACTGGCCATCGTGATAGGATCTTTCTCATATGGATTGATTGATCAGATCACAGGCTCCATGCGCAACAGTATGGTGTTTATGTCGATATTTTTTATTGCTGGATTTATCATTCTTCAATTCGTAAACCTAAAGAAGGGCGTGGCGTGATTTATCACATCTCAAAGCAGCTGGTAAAAATTCTTCTTTCCGTTTTTTTCAAAGACATTGTCATCACCGGAAAGAATAACATCCCTGAAAATGGGCCCGTTATTATTGTATCCAATCATCCCAACACCTTCATGGACCCGTTAATCGTTGCATCCATCACAAAAAAGCGAATTGGTTTTGTGGGCAATGCGGGAATCTTTTCCAATAAATTGCTGACATCCGTACTACACTATTTTCATGTCATTCCGATTTACAGGAAGAAGGATGTGCTTCCGGGAGAAAGGCCCGATAATAACGCGGCCTTTTACAAATGTCACCAATATTTGAGCGAAGGGAATATGTTACTCATCTTCCCTGAAGGTGAAAGCTATTACGAACTTAAATTAAGAGAGATAAAAACAGGAACTGCGCGGATCGCGCTCAGTTATGAAGCAATAAAGAATTTTAGGAGCAACTTAAAGATACTCCCTGTTACACTGGATTATTCAGATTCAATTCAGTTTAGAAGCATGATTTCGGTTACGATAGCGGAGCCTTTGCTGATGGATGGGTATAAAGAAGGCTATCAAACGGATGAGGTGGAGTGCGTAAGGAAATTAACGGAAGCGATTAGTGGTGCGCTGGCTAAAGAGATACCAAATACAGACGGAAAAGCGCAGGAAGATTTCCTGGTGAAAGCACATAAATTTTATTCGGCTTACTACGAACCGGAAGCTAATTTGCATGCTAATCCAAAGCGTTCACTTGCTTTGAGAAATCAACTCTCCAAAGCACTGCATCATGTTTATCAACAGAATCATGTGTTGTATCATAACCTGGAGGGGAAAGCCCAACAGTTTTTCACTTCGCTGAAATTAGAAAATTTGACTACTGGATTTTTCACGGATTCTTTTATTCGAAAAAACAAAATGTGGGTTGTCTTAGGGTACAGTCTGCAATTCATACTGCTTTTGCCGGTTTACATTTTCGGATTAGCCAATAATTATTTGCCTTACATTCTTCCTTCGAGGATATTCAAATTATCCAGACTGGAGATTGAGTATAAGGCACCAGTGCAGATGTTTGCCGGCTTAATTACGTTCCCGTTTTTCTATGCACTTGAGCTCTGGTTGTTCAGGACCTACATCAGTAATGAGTTTTGGTATTCGGTGTTGCTGTTGGTTCTGTTCATTGTAACGGGATATGTCGCCATGTATTACTGGACTGAGGTCAAACGTTTCGCACGTGTACTGCATTATTATTTCGTACCATCAGAGAATAAAAGAAAAATGCTAAGCCTGCGCGATGAAATTCTGAATCATATTGAGGAGGCAAGGGCAAGCATAGCTGAACCCACAAAGTAGGCTCGCAGCCAAATACACTAGAAATGGAGTTTGTTTATTTAACCGATAATGGATGAATGATAAGTGGTTCACTTTTAAAAAGGACGTAATGAAATATACAGCTTGCATTTATGCGCTATTTATCATTGGATGTTCATCGGATGAAGTTAAGTATGCACCTATCGATGAAGACTTTTGTGCCAGGATACATCCAGAAAACTCCGTGCGATTATCAGATCAGCTGGCATTGCTGAGTGAACTCAATGAAACCAACACCGGAGTTTATAGCCTTGAGGAGGGTGATGTATCTATGATTTCCCGAGCATGGTTAACAGAAGCAGCGGAGCAAACTATCGACATTCAGTATTTTATTTTTTCGGCCGACAACATCGGATTGATAGCTGCGGACTATCTGCTACGAGCCGCTGACCGTGGAGTTCAGATTCGGATCATCGTGGATGATATTATGGTGGAGGCAGATGCCGATGAATTGCTGGCGATAGATGCGCATCCGAATTTGTCAATTAAGATTTATAACCCAACTGCCAACATTGGCAAGAGTCTGCCGGATAAGTTGTTTACACTCACCACTGACTTCAGAGGATTTAATCAACGCATGCATAACAAAACATTTATTGTAGATGGAAAGGTGGTGATTACAGGAGGAAGAAATATTGCGGATGAATATTTCGATTATGATCATGAATACAATTTCAGGGACCGCGATGTTTTATTAATTGGCAAAGCCCCACACGACATTCAGAATTCATTCAATACTTTTTGGGATAGTCCGCTGAGCGTACCCATTGCCGATCTTGCCAAAGTAACCGAAACTGAATTAAACCTGAAAGTGAAGTATGAATACCTCCATCAATATGCCTGTAATCCGCAGAACTTCTGGCCGCAGGTAAGGGAGAAGATAAAATCAATGCCAATTACTTTTCAGAAAATTCAGGAGTCAGGAGACTTGATATGGACAGACAGTGTGACTTTCGTTTCGGATACTCCTGGTAAAAATGATGGAACAAATGGATTAGAAGGAGGAGGAGTCGTTACAGATTCATTGATCAGTCTGATTAGAAATGCGAAGTCATCCATTTACATTCAATCTCCCTATCTGATTACCACCGAGCTAAGTCAGCAGCTTTTTAAAAACGCGATTGATCGGGACGTTACCGTAAAAATATTAACTAACAGTTTATCCTCTACGGATAACCTTGAAGCGTTCAGTGGATATATCCGTGAGCGGGAAAACCTATTAAGCATCGGTGTGGAAATTTATGAGTTTAAACCGAACGCAGCCATCCGTTTTGAAATTATGACAGGCGCTTTACAAAAGGAAATGAATTTCACCCCGGTGTTTGGCCTGCACGCCAAGTCAATAGCTATTGACAAAGAAATTGCTGTCATCGGCACCTTTAATTTAGATCCACGCAGTGCCAACCTGAATACAGAATGTATTACCGTGATACATGACAGTAAGGTGGCGGCCAAATTATATCATGCCATGGAAGTGGACTTGCGCCCTGAGAATGCCTGGCAAACAACATTAACGTTCAATCCTGATTCAGAAGCGGGAAGACTAAAGCGTTTCAAAGTGTGGATGAGAGGCGTTGTGCCGAAATCTATCTTGTAGAGATCATGACTTAACTGTTGTATTGAGTTAATGATTGTCTCCCACTGATATCGCTGATTAACGCAGAATTGACATGAGATTTATTCTGCGGAAATCTGCGTGATCTGCGGGAAAAAAAGTAGGTGTTAATTCAATTAACAGGAGCATGATAAAAAAAGAAAGAGAAAGTATTACCAACCTTATCTTTCAGAATTATTATCAGCTATGATAACTCAGACAACTGCCTTAAGCGCTCTTTTCAGATATACTTTCGCTAAATGTTTTCGGTACTTCTCAGAAGCAAAATGATCGCTTAGAATTTTAACCCCTTCTGCAGCGGCTTTCGATGCATTTTCAATGGATGCATCATCTAATTTACCTGCTACTTTTTCAGCAGCAGCATCGCGGAAAGCATGTGATGAAACTCCGGTGAAAGCGATGTTGATTTTATCTCCATTTCGAACCACTGCACAGCCGACAACAGCAAACCGCGAAGCAGGTTGAGGAAACTTTAGATACACAGACTTGCCTGAAGGAATGGGAAAATGGATGGCCGTAATTATTTCATTTTCTTCCAATGACGTACTGAACATGCCATTGAAAAACTCTGTGGCTTTAATTTTCCGTTCGCCCTTCTTGCCCTTAGCAACAATAGTGGCATCGGATGCCAATACAGCAGCAGGCCAATCGGCAGCAGGATCGGCATGCGCCAGACTTCCGCCAATGGTTCCTTTATTACGTACCTGAACGTCACCAATGCTAAGCGCTGTTTGTGAAAGCATTGGGAATTTACTTTTAACAATTTTATTCGATGCTATTTCGGCATGGGTAGATCCGGCTCCAATAATGATTAAGCCATTGTCTTCTTTGATTCCTTTAAGTCCAGCAACGGAACTAATGTCGACAAGATTGTCGACTTGATTGAGCCGAAGTTTCAGAGCGGGAATTAAACTGTGCCCGCCCGAAAGCAATTTACTGTCACCGCTTAGTGCTTTGATGGCATCGTCAACTGAGTTGACCTTTTGATAGGTGAATGATGATGGTATCATAGAAATATCTATTTACAATTTTTGAATTAACGATTTATTGAAGAGCAGTCCACACTTTTTCGGAAGTGAGCGGCATTTCTATATCCTTCACTTTTTTACCGACACTCCATAAGGAATCAATCACCGCATTAACTACTGCCGGAGTTGAGCCGATCGTACCCGCCTCACCTGCACCTTTCACACCCAATGGATTGTGTGGGCACGGAGTTACCTGCGAAGCACTTTCAATCATCGGCATATCATCGGCCCTGGGTATGCAGTAATCCATGAAGGAGCCCGTAATTAATTGACCGTCTTCATCGAACTTAGCGCCCTCCAACAATGCCTGTCCAACGCCCTGCGCTACACCTCCATGAATCTGACCTTCCACAATCATAGGGTTGATCACATTACCAACATCATCCACGGTTATAAAACGTTTCAATGAAACCTTTCCCGTTTCTTTGTCTACTTCAACCACGGCAATATGACATCCGAAAGGATAAGTGAAGTTGGTAGGATCATAAAAACTACTGAAGTCAAGGCCGGGCTCAAGGTCTTTTGGATATACGTGAGGGACGTATGCAGTTAAGGCAACTTCGTCAAAGCTTAGTGACTTTTGAGTTCCCTTCACGGTAAATTTGCCATCCACAAACTCAATGTCTTCATGACTTACCTCCAGTTTGTGCGCGGCAATCTTGGTTCCTTTTGCAATGATCTTCTCAAGGCTTTTCATAATGGCAGAACCGCCAACAGCAAGACTTCTTGATCCGTAAGTTCCCATTCCGAAGGCAACAGTATCGCTATCACCATGAACAATATCAACGTCATCCATGCTGATGCCCAGTGTATCGGCCACCACTTGTGCAAAGGTGGTTTCATGCCCTTGCCCATGAGAGTGCGAGCCGGTGAATACGCTAATCTTACCTGTTGGCTGAACGCGCACCTGGCCCACTTCATAGAGACCTGCCCGTGCGCCAAGTGAGCCCACCACTGCTGAAGGTGCTATGCCACAAGCTTCGATGTAGGTTGAGAAACCGATGCCAATCAGTTTGTTGGTCTTGGCCGCTTCTTTCTGTTTTTTACGAAGGTCTTCATAACCCAGCATCTCCAACCCTTTCTTCAATACTCCCTGATAATTTCCACTATCATATTGCAAGGCAACCTGAGTTTGATAGCCCGGTTGTTTTATACCATCAAAGGGAGGGATGAAATTTTTGAAACGAAGGTCAGCCGGATCAACACCCATTTCCAATGCCGCTAAATCAATGAGCCGTTCCAATAAATAGGTTGCTTCGGGTCTACCCGCTCCACGATAAGCGTCAACTACATTGGTGTGTGTGAATACTGCCGTGACATCCACATTGATTTTAGGTGTGGTATACAATCCCTGAAGAAGTGTTCCATGCAAATAGGTGGGCACACAGGTTGAAAATGTTGAAAGATAAGCGCCCAGGTTGGCAAAGGTATTTACACGCAGCGCAACAATCTTTCCATCCTTATCGAAGCCCATTGCTGCTTTCGTTACGTGGTCGCGGCCATGCGCATCCAATAGAAAACTTTCGCTTCGTTCTGATGTCCATTTAATGGGGCGATTAATTTCCTTCGATGCCCAGGTGAGCAATGCCTCTTCTGTATAATGAAATATTTTACTTCCGAATCCTCCACCTACATCAGGGCCAACCACTCTTACTTTGTGTTCCGGTATCCCCAAAACAAAGGCACACATGAGCAAGCGAATGAGGTGTGGGTTTTGTGTGCTGGTGTAGAGCGTGTATTTGTCGCTGGTAGAATCGAATGACCCAATATAACTGCGTGGTTCCATGGCATTGGGCACCAGGCGTTGATTAACAAATTCCAGCTTGGTTACATGTGCGGCTTTTGCCATGGCGGCATCCACTTCTGATTTTGGATTGCCCAGTTCCCAATCATAGCAGGTGTTATTAGGCACATCATCATGTACTAACGGAGCACCAGGTTTAACTCCCTCGGCCGGGTTTGTAACACAGGGGAGTTTTTCATATTCGACCACCACTGCGTCAACGGCATCTTTAGCCTGTTCTCTTGATTCGGCAATGATTACCGCAACCGGATCACCTACATGGCGGGCTTTGTCCGCCACCAATAGTGGGTGCTTGGGTTCTTTCATGATGTCTCCGTTTTTAAAGTTCACCTGCCAGCCACAGGGCACTCCGTTCAAAGCGGCTACATCAGCACCTGTAAAAATGGCCACTACTCCAGGCATCTTCCTGGCACCGGAGATATCAACTTTTATGATTCGGGCATGACTATATGGACTACGCACAAAAGAAGCGTAGGTCATGCCGGGTAAAATAATATCGTCCGTATAATTTCCTTTTCCGGTAATGAAACGTTTGTCTTCAACCCGCTTCACAGATTTTCCTATGTACTTGTTCATGATGATTCGGGTTTAAAGTTTTTCTGATGCGTATTGAATGGACTTCACGATATTCTGATAACCGGTGCAGCGACAGAAATTACCTTCCAATGCGTGGCGGATTTCTTCTTCTGTTGGTTTCGGATTATTACTAAGAAGATCTGCAGCGGTCATAATCATGCCTGGCGTACAGAAACCGCATTGCAATCCATGCATTTCTTTGAAACCTTCTTGTAGTGGATGAAGTTGGCCATTATGAGCAAGCCCTTCGATAGTCTTTACTTCACAACCATCGGCCTGAACGGCCAGCATCGTACAACTCTTTACCGCCTGACCGTTGACATGAATGGTGCAGGCACCACAACTGCTGGTGTCGCATCCAACATGGGCGCCAGTGAGACGAAGTACATCGCGTAAATAATGAACCAGGAGCAGGCGTGGCTCGACATCATGCGAATTGGACACGCCATTAACGTTAAGATTTATTTTCATAAGCATTAGAAATTATAGGTAGTATTCTTGAAAGCTTTTGAAAACCTGATATGGCCTTGATGCGCGAAGTTGCCTTCTGATTTTATTTGATAGCGGCAGACTGAGCTAACTTCCCCTCCTTCCAGTCTTGGTCATTACGGGTAATGTAATATAATGTAAATTATTCTAAGGCGAGCAAGGCAAGTGTGGGTATTTATTACCGAAGCTTTGGGGCTTTACTCTTCATGTGATGACAGAAATTCTCAGTGGCAAGGAGACTAGTCTTTGCTGTATTGGTAAAAATGAAATTACCTCAAGAGTAATTTTCCGCTTCGTGAAGAAGTACTTCTAATTGAAGATGTGGAGTCTTGTAACTGGTTGTGCTCCCAAGGAGTAAACCGGGAATTGAGCTAGAAGCGCATTACGAAATCAACAACTAATCTTATTCACCCTCGTTGCGTGACGTCCCCCTTCAAATGGAGTTGATAAAAATTTGTCAGTAATTTTTTCGGCAGCTTCTTTCGTTACAAATCGCGCAGGAATGCAAACAATATTGGCATTGTTGTGCTGGCGTGCCAGTGAGGCAATCTCTTCGGTCCAGCAAATAGCAGCGCGGATACCTTGTCTTTTATTTGCTGTGATTGCCACCCCGTTGGCGCTACCGCAAATCAGCACGCCTAATTCAAATTCTTTTTTCTCCACGGCACTGGCAACAGGATGTGCAAAATCGGGGTAGTCCACAGATTGGGTTCCGTTTGTGCCGAAATCTTTTATCTCATGCCCACTTTTTTCAAGATGCCGCTTCAGCAATTCTTTGTATTCGTATCCGGCATGATCTGAACCAATGGCTATTTTCATATTAAGATTGTTGATCTAATCTTGCCTCGTCCAATTCACGCTTATTTTTCCTCCGTAACTCAATACTTGATATCAAAATACTGATTTCATAGAGGAAATACAATGGAATGGAAATCAATGACAAACTCAATGGGTCGGAGCTAGGTGTAACAATTGCCCCGATAACCAATATGGCAATCACAGCATGCTTGCGATAACCTCTCAAGAGAGTAGGTGTAACAATCCCCACTTTTGTCAGAAAGAAAATAACGATGGGCAACTGAAATAAAAGTCCGCTGCTTACCACCAGAATGGTAATGGTTGATACATACGAAGTAATATCAAATTCATTGGAAATATCCGGGCTAATGGAATAGTTGGCGAGGAAAGCGATGGTCATTGGGCTAAGGATAAAATAGCCAAATGAGATACCCAATAAGAATAAAACAGAAATTGAAAATACGGCACCTCTTGAGCTTTGTTTTTCTTTTGAATAAAGACCCGGTTTAACAAAACTCCATAATTCCCAGACTACATAGGGAAAGGCGATCACTAATCCGATCACGAAGGACGCCTGTAGCTGCATGGTAAATTGCCCCATCAGAAAACGGCTTTGAATTTTCATCGGGATATCAGTAACGCAAAGGCCTGCTGCTCCGGTCAACTCTCCTAAACGACACAGCCAGCGAAAGGTGATAAAATCAACATGGCCTGGTGCAAAAACGATGTATTCAAAAATCTCTTTGGTATAGATAAATGCTACAATCATCATAATAAAAATCGCTGCGACTGCTCTCACAACATGCCATCTCAGTTCTTCAAGATGATCAAGGAAAGACATTTCTTTTTCTACTTCACTCATAAGTTAGCATCCAGCCAGGGGAAAATTGAGAATAGGATAATAGTAATTGGTGATTACGAATACAATGGGAATTTCTTCATCATGTTGTTCACCTTGCGTTTCACTGCTTTAAGGTGTTTGATATCTTCTGGTTTTTGCAGGGCTTCATCGATCAGCTCCACTACTTTCACCACGTCTTTTTCTTTCAAACCACGGGTGGTGATTGCAGGCGTACCAATGCGCATACCTGAGGTAATCATCGGTGATTGCGTATCAAACGGCACCATGTTTTTATTGATGGTAATGTCGGCCTGAATCAACGCTTCTTCCGCAATTTTACCAGTTAATTTTTTCGAACGAAGGTCGATCAACATGAGGTGATTGTCCGTACCGCCTGAAATAATTTTATAACCTTTCTCCACAAAAGCAGTGGCCATGGCTTTTGCATTTCTGGCAACCTGCACGATGTATTCGAGATATTCATCACTCAACGCTTCTGAAAACGCAACGGCTTTGGCAGCGATCACATGCTCAAGGGGGCCGCCCTGTGTGCCAGGGAACACCCCAGAATCCAACACGGACGACATCTTGCGCAATTCACCTTTTGGTGTTTTTAACCCAAATGGATTGTCGAAGTTCTTGCCTATCATGATCAGTCCACCCCGAGGTCCACGCAGTGTTTTGTGGGTAGTAGTAGTAACGATATGACAATGTTCCATCGGGTCATTCAGCAGACCACGGGCAATGAGCCCGGATGGATGAGAGATATCCGCCAGCAATAATGCACCAACACTATCTGCAGCGGCACGTAATTTCACGTAATCCCAATCGCGGCTATAAGCAGAAGCACCGCAGATAATCATTTTTGGTTTTTCGCGCTGAGCGGTTTCAAGCACTTTATCAAAATCAATCAAGCCTGTTTCCTGCTCTACCCCGTAAAAAGAGGGCTGATATAATTTACCTGAAAAGTTGACTGAAGATCCGTGCGTAAGATGACCACCATGAGATAAATCGAAACCTAAGATTTTATCGCCTGGTTTAAGGCAAGCCAGCATCACCGCAGCATTGGCTTGAGCGCCAGAGTGAGGTTGCACGTTGGCCCATTCAGCACCAAATAGTTCTTTGATCCGATCGATTGCAAGTTGCTCTACTTCGTCCACAACTTCGCAGCCACCATAATAGCGCTTTCCGGGCAGGCCTTCAGCATACTTATTGGTAAGCACAGAGCCCTGAGCTTTCATTACCTGGAGAGAAACAAAGTTTTCGGAGGCAATGAGTTCGATGCCATGCTCCTGGCGCTGTTTTTCTTTTTCGATGAGGTCAAATATGAGTTTATCGCGTTTCATAAGGTGTGAATTCTTCAGTGAAAAATCAGATTAGCAAAGAGGTCCTGAAATCAGGTGCCAAAAATAGAGATTATCACCTTAAACGTCAGAGATAAATCAATAAAAAAAGCCCGTAAACGATAGAATGAATTTTCGAACTAAGAATTAAGGCTTCATTCCTGGCGCAACAAATTTTTTGGAAGAGTCATATGTTACGCAATTCTTATGTCTCCCGCTGATTTCGCAGATAACGCTGATTCACCATCTGCCAAATTTCTGCGAGAATCAGCGCGATCTGCGGGAAATCAACTTTATTAATGTGTAAAATCCGTTATTAAATCTTTCTGTCCTTTACGGGAATGACCAACTTTAAACCTGACCACACTTCATCAACGGCACACACTTTCACATCGACAAGTCCATTTGCCAGTGCCAGATTTCGGATGGTGTCTTCTGTAACATCGGTTTCAATTTTAGAAGATTTTTTGGGCCACGAAATCCAGATCATTCCATTAGGTACGATTTCATTTTTCAATGAAACCATGTCACGCTCCAGTTCCTTTGCTTGTTTGGTGAAGTAATGAATAAAATCTTTCTTCGACTTTCGTTCATTACTGAATTCAATGGTTTTGGGTAAGTCTTCGAGAAGATCGAAGTAATGATCGGGCTGGTTTACAATGCGAACTTTAAAACCTTCCTTAAAGCCTAATTTTTTTACAAGCGGAGTTCCAGAATACCCGATTGTTTTCATCGATGAAATTTATTTAGGCAATTCCAATGTTGGAGGTTCGTCTCACAGACTTTCACCAGCTACCACTGCTACCACCACCGCTAAAACCTCCACCGCCTCCGGAGAAACCACCACCACCGCTGCTACCACCTGAACTCCAGCCGCTCCATCCACCGCCACCACTTCCAAAAGAAGATCCGCTGCCCATTTTTCTTCCCATTTTTTTCCCCCATGCGGTGTTCCTTATCCATAGTTTTAGAGCCGGAAATGCAAGGATATAAGCCAACCCGGGCACATACCAATATTTTTGGTTCACGAGTGCGGCAGGAAAAATAGAGAAGAACGGAATCAGGAACGCATACAAACCCCAGCCGGTGCAGCCCTGGGCCACCAGCGCAAAAAATGCGAAGATGCCAAGGAAGACATACAACCCAAGGCCGATAAGAATCCGTTGTGTTAGGGTAAGATCGTCCATGTCATTTGAGTCGTCTGCTGAATATTCACCTCCAATAGCTTTTATGATTCCATCGATGGCTGCTGTGACGCCACCGTCAAAATCTCCTCTTCGAAAGGCTGGCGCCATTTCATTGCGAATGATGCGACTGGTCAACGCATCGGTAAGCACACCTTCCAACCCGTTGCCTACTTCGATACGCATCTTGTGATCATCCACGGCAATCAACAACAAAACTCCATTGTCTTTTTCTTTTTTACCTAGTGCCCATTTTTCAGCTACTTTGATTGAATAATCTTCAATGGATTCACCATCCAATGCACTGATGATCAGTATGGCAATTTGATTGGAGGTGCTATCTTCATAGTGAGCCAACCGCTTTTCCAGTTGGTCAAGGGTTTCTTGTTTCAATACATGTGCATCATCATGCACGCGCATGTTCCATAGTTCAGGCACAGCTTTCTGACCAAAAGCAGAAAGAGAAAGAATCAATGCGCCAATCAAAAATTTCAATCGCATATTTTACCGGGATCTTCTCAAAAAATTAACATCAATTATTACTACCACGAATCACCAGAACCACCACCACCAAAACCTCCTCCGCCTCCAAAGTCACTGCCCGAGCTCCATGATCCTGAACTTCTTCCGTAGCCTCCACCCAGCATTGATCCCATCATGGCTGCCGACCAATATCCACCGGAACCACCACCGCCACCTTTATTTCTTCGCGACATGGCAACGATCAGAATGACAATAAAAATGATAGTGCCCAGGGGAGATCGGCCTTTCCTTTTTCTGACAATCGGCTCATCATTAACATACGTTCCTTCCACAGAATGAATAATTGCCATCACGCCAGCCTGAATACCCGCTTCGTATTTTCCCTGACGGAAATAGGGAGCCACTTCATTGCGATTAATGCGGCTGGACAAGGCATCGGTGAGAACACCTTCAAGGCCAGAGCCCACTTCAATGCGCATTTGCTTCTCCTGCATGGAAACAAGAAACAACACTCCATTGTCTTTTTTGTCCTGTCCTAGTTTCCAGGCTTCGGCTACACGCAAGGTGTAAGAATCAATGTCATCACCTTCAAGCGATGGAATCAGGTAAACTGCGATTTGTGTTGAAGTGGAATCGCGATGTGATTTTAAAATGGCTTCTAATTGTGCTTTTCCCTGTGGAGATAGAACACCTGCTTCATCATGCACCCATATGCCACCATGAGGAGGCACGCTGCGTTGTGCCGAAGCAGAAAATAGTATGAGCGTAAAAAATATAGTTGCGAATAATGATTTCATCATGAATAAAAGTAGGAGCGGGTTGATAAAAGGATTAGCACACTATTCGAGTCTTAGTTCATCACCCAATTCATTAATGTCGTCAGGCGTGATAACAAATCCCTTTTCAAGCAGAATGTCTCCACATCGTCCAATAGCCGATACAATACCATCTGTAATCTTTCCTTTTTTGATATGTTCGATGATAATTTTTACCACCGCATTCCACTCCTTTTGATCGACTACTTTACTAATTCCCTTATCGGCCATCACAATCACTTCATGTTCAAAAAATGAAACGAAAATCAAAATGCCGGTACGTTGGCGGGTATTAAATACTTCTTCCTCGAGAAAAGCAGTTTCGGCACGTTGACGGGTGGCTTGATCCTGGTGAGCCTGACTTAGCATAAGTCGCTTCACGAAACCTATGAAATGCGCTTTAAGAGCGCCAATAAATCCACCTAGTAGCACAAACGTGAAAATGAACATCGGGTCATACACGGCCAATGAAGGTAGGTAACGATCAAAAATGATGATAAGTAAGAATACAGCTGCGGCACCTGCCAGTGCTGCACGATAAGTGGCAATGGTGTAGAATCCACTTTTCTCTACAAACACCGGAACTATCTCCCCGGAGATTTTGCTTTCCGCATCGCGCACGGCTTTTTTAATGCGTTCGAGATCTTCCGGGCTAAATCTTTCTTGAATAGACATATCGCTTTATCCTTTGTTTAAAGTTACGAGAGCATCAAAGATAGCGTAAACAAAATCACTTCCATGCTTCAGCTTTCTTCTTATACCATGCTGCACGTTCCGGCTCCATCTCAGCCAAACGATTGTAAATATCCACCAGGCTGCTGTCTTGTTGCAAAGTTTCTTTATATAAGCGGATGGCCTCTGAATTTTGCTTTTGCTGATCATAGATGTAAGCCATTACATTGAGCAAGCCGGAAGTACGAACTCCCTTGCTATAGGCTTGCTTATACCACGTCATGGCCTGCTCAAATTGATCTTGCGAATAATGGTTATCGCCCATCACCATGAGGGCGTCTGTATTATCTGGTTGAAGAGATATACAAAGGCGCAATACCTCCATCGACTTTTGATATTCTTTTTTTGAATATAGCGTTAATCCTTTGTTGTAGAGGCCGCTTCTGTTTTGTGGATCGATCTTAATCACTCTTTCATAATACACTAAGGCCGAATCATACTCATTGGTTGCGTAAAAACTATTGCCCAGGTTGGTGAGTGCGTCAATATTATTGGGGTCCGAAGATAGCAACTCCCGGTTTTCATCAATGGAAATTTCCTCCACGTTCTGTGGCGATGAGTCTTCACCAGTTGAGAAGCCGATGATCATCAATGTCAGGAGAAAGAAAAAAACAGCGATCACAACAACAACGACAATGAGTTTGATATTCTTTGGAGCAATGCGAACGGTTGATCCCTGATCAGGTTGCTGCCACGCATGCCTGGCGTATTCATCTCTTGTTGCTTCGGGTTCAGGTCGCGGACGATAGTAAAAGGCGAGAAATGCGAAATAGGCGCCAGCTCCGAAGAATATCCAGAAGAAGAAACTGCCGAGTGGCCAGAAGAATGCAAGCAGAAATGCAGATATAACTGCAAGGCGGACATACCGCTTTACCAGTTTTGAATTCGCTTCGTCTTCTGAACTCATTTCGTATTAATTAGTAAGCCGCTATGATTTATAAATTTATGATGTTTAACTAATGAAATTTCTCATTATTGCTAAATAAATTCTGCGTAAAGGATTAGAAATGGAAGAGAAAGATGTGATCATCATTGGTGCAGGGCCAATTGGTTTGGCCTGTGGCATTGAGGCTCAGAAGGCAGGTTTGAGATATACTATTATAGAAAAGGGATGTTTGGTGAACTCGATATACCATTATCCACTAAATATGACCTTCTTCTCCACCTCCGAGCGACTTGAGATAGGAGGCGTTCCTTTTATATCCAATAACCCCAAGCCCACACGACCCGAAGCATTGGAATATTATCGCAGGGTGTGCACTACCTGGAACCTGAATGTGAAATTATTTGAGAAGGTGGAACAGGTTAAAAATGAAAATGATCGCTTTTTTATTCAAACATCAAAAGGCGATTACGTTGCAAAGGCAGTAATACTTGCCCTGGGTTTTTATGATTTACCGTATCTGCTCCATGTAGCAGGAGAGGACTTACCGAAAGTGAAACATTACTATGACGAACCACATCCTTACTTTGGTCAGAAAGTAGCGGTGATTGGCGCGGCTAATTCAGCGGTAGACGTGGCTCTCGAAACCTGGCGCAAAGGCGCAGAGGTTACCATGATTATCCGTGAAGAAGCCATCCGTGAAAGCGTGAAGTATTGGGTGAAGCCGGACATCGAAAACCGGATCAAAGAAGGTGCGATCAAAGCATTTTTTAATTCTGAAGTAATTCGCATAACACAGAATGCCATTGAGATCAGTACGCCTTTAGGAAATCAAATTTTAGAAAATGATTTTGTGCTGGCGATGACCGGTTATCAGCCACCCTTTGATTTCATGAAATCTATGGGAATAACGTTTCATGATGATGAGTTTCACACACCCGTATATCATGAAGAAACCATGGAGAGCAATGTGCCCAATTTATACCTGGCAGGTGTTGTATGCGGTGGGCTTAAAACAAACAAATGGTTTATTGAAAACTCAAGGGTGCATGCAGAAATAATCATTTCAAGTTTGAAACGAAAGGCGACCGCAAAATAAAAGTGCCCTTTTACGAAGGCACTTACACTAATTATTAAAAGCTTTTTTACAACGCGTTCGCGGTAATGGTTACATAAAATTTGCAAGACAGGCTGAATGCGATTGGAGTCTTTGTGAACGTTCCTTGCAATTTTATTTCCTCCTTTTTGTCATCAAGAAGTTTGGCAGCCAATTCGTTAAAGCCGGCTGTGTTGGCAGTTAGATCCATGTCTGATACGCTGGCGAGAACCACATTGCCGGCAGTGGCAATCGTTGTGCCAGTAGAAGAAACCACGATTGATCCACTGTTGAAAGTAACTCCGCCTGGATTCACAGAAGAAATGGTATACGTGATCTTATTCACTTTGAATTCCTTAATCTTGCTGGCATACTTGGCAACTTCAGGGTCAGAGGTGGCATCGAGTAATTTTGTACTGGCATATGCTTTTCCACCGGGATTGTCGGCTGTTTCGTTGATGACAAAATCAAGCGGAAGGGTAACATCAAAAGAAACATCATCGGCTTTATCAAGAAGGCCGCATGACGAGAAAGCGGCAAACACAATCAGTAACAACATGTAAACAAGTAATTTTGTTTTCATAAAAGATGGGATTAAGTTGACAACTAACATTCAAAATCAATTACAATTTAATGAATTGCCAGAAATTTTAGAGCATGACTTTCATCATTGCTAATAAAGGTGTATTGCAGAGATTTAAAACTGACCAAATGTTACTGGTGGGCCTGAAAATCGAAACCCAATTTTAATCCAAAAAAGAAGTTTCTTGTCGGAGCAGCATTGTAATAGCGACCACCGGCCGCATTTAAATCATTACCCAGACTATATTTTTCATCCAATAGATTATCGGCACCAGCAAAGAGTTCGATCGGCATACTTTTACCTAATTGATTTTTGTAACCCGCCTTGGCCCCTAATAGGGTATAAGATTTTGCAAACACCGTGTTGGCATCATTTAGCGGAATTTCAGCAGTGTGGTTTGCGGTTAGGTTAAGATAAAATCCCTTTGCAAAACGAAGATCAACACCACCGGTCATTACCTTTTTTGGTGTGCCTGTTAATTGATTGCCGGAATAGGAGACATTATCTTTTATATAGTCTTTAAATTCATATTGATTAAAAGTCAGGCCGGTCCATAATTTTATGAATGGCAGGAATGTGCTGGAGGTTTCGGGTTGCCAGTTCAGCAATAACTCTAACCCATTCTGATTGGTGGCACCTGCGTTTACAAAGTAGTCGGCACCATCCTCAGCTCTGCGCACCACAATGGTTTCATCGAGGGCTGAGTGATAGATAGTGGCTTCAACAAAAATTTTACGATTGGCAAAATACCCTTTACCACCCAATTCGATCTGGGTTCCTTTCTCAGGTTTGAGTGTTGTATTGAAAACTCCGTTGGAGGGACGAACTTCTGCCAAGGTAGGTGGTGAAAATCCCCAGCTCATATTTCCATAAACAGAAAATGCATTGTTAATTTTTCGCAGCAGCGCGATACGTGGAGTAACTACAGGATCATAATTTACGGCTTGCTCAACAGCCGGTGCCTTATTCAACTGAAGTAAATCATAGCTAACCCAGTTTGCACTCAATCCTCCGGTAATAATCCAGTTGTCTTTACTAAACTCACCTTGACCAAAAACACTATACTGAAGTGTTCTTATTTCTTCATCACTTTGAAGAAGTCCTGCATAGCCTCCCAGATTCTTATAATTTTTTACCGGTGAATAGCCGTGTTGAAATTCGCCACCACCTTTCAATGTAGCTTTCCAGCCTTGTATCATAGCAGAGAAATCAGTTACTGTCCTTGCCCCAAAATTTTGCTCAAGTCTTCGTTCATAGTTGCGAATGGCTGGGTTATTAAACTGAACAAAGTTGCCATAGACGCCAGTACGATTGTTAAGGTTTTTACTGAAGTGATAGACATGTGAAACGCCTGTATAAAACGATCGTAGCGAAACCCCTGCCTGCTGTGCAACGGCTCCTGGTTGATTGCCGGCACCCGGTCGGGCCTGCCGCGGGTTGGTAGTATACTCTGCCTCTGTCAATCCGCCAGGTGTTTGATAGTATAGGTCAGTATAAAAGATTGCGGTCTCTAATGCCTCTTTGTCAGAGAATGAAAATTTGAAAGTACTGTTTAGTTGATCGCGCACCATGCGTGTTTGTTCGCGATAGCCATCTGATTGCTGATGTTGATAACCCACGTAATGACTCGTGTTCTCATTGCCTTGTGATAAGGCAACTTGATAATTGCTAAGGCCATAACTTCCACCCATCCAGGAGGCCATAAGTATGCTTTCTTTTTCTGGCTGAGGAGTTGTTAATAATAAAACGCCTCCTGTGCCGGCACCATACAGACTAGAGCCAGGGCCTTTGATGATTTCAATCTGGCTCACTGCGTTTGCATCCAGTTGATTGAGATAGGTATTGCCACCCGGATCGGTGAGAGGAAGTTCGTTCCAGTACACTTTTACATTACGCACACCAAAAGGAGATCGCAAAGAACTACCCCGTATAGAAAAGCGATAACTGCCTGGCGAACGCTCTTCCATGCGAATACCCGGTATGTTATTGACGGCAGAAACCAATGTAGTATTGCTGAACCTTTGCAAATCGGTGTTCATCACTAGCCCAACCGATGCAGGCACTTGCAAAATCGGACGATTCGCCTCATACGAACGAATAGTAACTTCCTGAAGTATTTTTACGGAATCAGCTTCCTGCGCATAGAGCCAGAGACTCTGCAAGCAAAGGAGTAGGGTTATGAACTTTTTCATCAGCGAAAATTACGATTAAGAAAAGAAAAAAAATGAAATAATTAGGCGGCCGTGTAAAGTTGCTCAATAATCGGCCAGCACGTCTTCCACCGACTTTGCCCCTTCGAAGAACCCAAGTATTTTCAATAATACGCGATCCACCAGAGTATCGGGGCATGACGCTCCACTGGTGAGCACAATCTTTACAGGAATCTTATCTGGTAAAAATTCATGTGTAATCATTTTTTGTTTCCGGTGATAATTGAAGTGGTGAATTTCGGCAGGCGACTTTATCTCATTTTCAGAATTGATGAAAAAAGTTGAAAAATTACGCTCGCAGAGTTCAACAATATGCGAAGTATTGGAGCTGTTATAACCACCGACAACAATGGCTAAATCGGAACCACTTTCTAAAAGTTGATACGTAGCATCCTGATTATCATTGGTGGCATAGCAAAGTGTATCGCGTGTGTCGGCAAAATGATCCTTCAAATTCTCCGCTCCATATTTCGAAATCATAACCTGACGTAAGAAGTCGGCAATGCCTTGTGTTTCACTGGCAAGCATAGTAGTCTGGTTCACCACACCAATGCGTTGCAAGTGCTGAGAAGGATCAAATCCATTTGAAAATTTTCCTTCAAACTCTTCATAAAATTCTGCCCGGGTCTTGCTTTCCAGCATATAGTTGGCCAGGCGCTGGGCATCATTCATATCTTTGACAATCACCGATGGACCATGATGATTGCTGTGCGAGAAAGTGGCTTTTGTTTCCTCGTGTTTCGGTTTGCCGTGAATAATGATAGTATAATTTTCATTCCCGAGTTTCTCGGCACGGTTCCAGACTTTCTCTACAAACGGGCAGGTGGTATTATACTTCTGCACGTTAACGCCTTTGTCAAGAAGCAGATGTTCGATCTCCAGCGTTGTGCCAAAGGCAGGAATGATTACGACATCATCGTGGTTGATTTTTTCCCATGGGATAAACTGGGATCCATCAGTGTCCATAATGAATTTTATTCCACGGCTAACCAGGTCGCTATTTACTTCCTGGTTGTGTATCATCTGGCTAAGCAGAAATACTTTCTTATCAGGATTTTCTTCGAGGGCGCGGTAACTTATTTCAATCGCATTTTCAACACCATAACAGAAACCAAAGTGACGGGCCAACACAAATTGCACAGGGCCGAAATCTAATAATGAAGGCGCATAGTCCTGCTTCCGCAGATCTTTTATCCTTCTCGATTCCTTTATTCTTCCGGTGATAGAAGATCGGTAATAAGCGGGTATTTGAAATTTTTTGATGGTTGAGGAGTTTTAGTTTCCAGCCGTAAAGGTAATCGGATTGTTTATTTTGTGAAGGTGAATAGTATTGAAAAACAAAGCCCCGATTTTGTCGGGGCTTTGCATCAGGCTGCTTTTGACAGCTTATCTTCTTTTATTTTATTCGTTCGTATCTCCTTTGCCTGAAGATCAAACCATTTTACTTCTACCAGATTTGACTTCAGATATTTAAGTACTTCCATCACTTTACCATCTACTTTGCTGCGAACATATTCGCCTTTCTTAAATAGTTTTCTCATTCAGTTTGGAATTAAGTTTTACATGCGTAATGCGAATATATACTCACGGGGGTAATCTTCATACACCCCGGCAATAGTTATTAATTCTCCTGCCTTCTTTTTCTTTAAGATTTCGTTCACCTCTTTTACTGATTTTACAGCAGCATCGTCAATGTGGGTGATAATAAAGCCTTCTCGGATGTCAGTATAACGCTTTATTTTACCATTAGTAATCGAGGAGACTTTTACGCCACCTTCAATTTCCATTCTTTTCAGCACTTTGCCATCCATATCTTCCAGTTCCCATCCAAATGATGCAACTTCAGGTTTTTCCTCTCTCTTCACTGCTGTGGTACTCCCTTCTCGGTTTTTTAAGGTAACAGGAATCACAACTGTTTTTCCCTGGCGATTTACTGTCACTTGAATTTTATCCCCAGGTCTCTTGCGCCCTACATATTCAATAAGAGAAGAACTAGTCTTAATTTCATGGTCATCCATTTTGGTGACCACGTCACCTTCTTTAAGTCCTGCTGCTTTTGCGGCACTCTTGTCTCCAGCCGCTCCAAAGCCCGCAACATAAGCACCTTCATCTACATTGAGATCATTTTCCTTTACTAAATCACTCGTCACGTTCCTGATTTCAATACCCAGCCAGCCGCGTTGCACAGCTCCAAAGGAAATCAGGTCTTCTGTAATCTTACTCACAATATTGGAAGGCACTGCAAAGCCGTAACCTGAATAAGCACCTGTTGGACTAGCGATAGCTGTATTTATTCCAAGCAAGCCACCATTGATATCAACCAATGCTCCTCCGCTGTTTCCAGGATTAATTGCTGCATCGGTTTGGATGAATGACTCAATGGCTGTACGTGCTCCGGGTTGCCCATTTACTCCGGGTTTACCAGAATTTATGATATTGATGTCTCTTCCCTTTGCACTGATAATTCCGGCAGTAACAGTAGAGTTTAAATTAAAAGGGTTTCCAACGGCTAATACCCATTGGCCTACTTTAGAATCATCAGAGTTTACAAATGAAAGGTAGGGAAGATCTTTCTCATTAATCTTAATCACAGCAAGGTCAGTGTCGGGATCTGTACCAATCACTTCTGCCTTGACCTCGCGATTGTTAGAAAGAGTCACTTGAACGATATCAGCATTATCAACCACATGGTTATTCGTTACAATGTAACCGTCTTTGTTAATGATAACACCGGAACCACTGCTTTGACGAGGTCCCTGATTTTCAGGTTCATCAAAGAAGAAACGGAAAGCATCAGGAGCTTGTGGATTGCTTCGCGTTGACTTTTCCTGTATCGACCTGATATGGACTACGGCCTTTGTAACTTTTTCCGCAGTGCCGGTAAAATCCAGCGGCACCACTTGCCCTAAGTCGTTGACGGTGTAGGCCACCTGCGAAGCGGGCATACCCGTTACATGTTCTATTTTAACTCCTGACTGCTGATCTTTCATCAGCCATTGCGAGGCTACGATGGTTATTACACTTCCCAATACCGCAGCCAACATAAGTGATCCAAAACGTTTCATAGTTATTTTAAAAATTTTAAATGATTTAAAAAAAATTTAGCAGAAACAAGATGTGCTTCTGCGAAGATTAGTTGAATGATAAAATCAGATTTTCTCTCTCCGCTCATTGCTTCCCACAAATCAAAAGAAATGCCAGTGGTCATATAACGATATCAAGCGTGTTTTAGGTTCAATTTTACTGACAAAATTTCATGTTTTAATATTGACAGGTGACACGCGCTTTCTGAATGCCTCAATATATTTCTACATTTACCCCTCGTCAGATTTCCAAATCCGTATTTCGTGAACATTCAGGGAACCATTATTTTAAAGCAAGGCAGGGATCATTCTATAAAGCGATTTCATCCGTGGGTTTTTTCAGGAGCCATTCAACAAGCTACCGATAATTTGAAGGATGGAGATTGGGTAGAGGTGCAGGATGCTTCTGGGAAAACACTTGGCTTTGGTCACTATCAAAAAGGAACCATTACCGTGCGCGTCATCTGGTTTGGTGCAGTGCCTCCTGGCGAATCCGTTTATCGTTCCAAAATAAACCTTGCGTTAATTCAAAGACTGGAGACGCAAGTTGTTTCAGCATACACCAATGCTTTTCGACTCGTTCATGGTGAAGGAGATGGCTTACCCGGCTTGATTGTAGATGTCTACCATGATGTGGCAATAGTGCAGGCGCACACGGTAGGAATGCATCAAGACCGTAATCTTATTTGCGATGCCATAAAAATGGCGTTGGAAGAAAAAGGAGCCGGGGTCTCGGCTGTGTATTACAAATCGTTATTTGAAAAGTCGGATAGTGAATATTTGCTGGGGATGGCTGCAGTACCTCACATTGTGCTGGAGCACGGAAATAAATTTTATGTGGATTGGGAAGAAGGACAGAAGACGGGTTTCTTTCTTGATCAGCGGGAGAACAGAAAGTTGCTCGGTGAAATGAGCAGATACAAAAATGTGTTGAATACGTTTTGTTATACCGGAGGCTTTTCAGTTTATGCGTTACAGAATCAGGCTTCATTAGTTCACTCTGTTGACGCTTCTGAAAAAGCAGTGACGATGACAAGAAAAAATTTAACACTCAACGGATTTGATCCGCATGTGCATGAGTGCACCGCCAGCGATACATTTGATTTTCTTAAAGAAAAGAAAGACGTGTATGACCTGATTATTCTTGACCCTCCGGCTTTTGCCAAACACAAAGATGCGCGCCATCAGGCTGTGAAGGGGTATCAACGATTGAATACTGAAGCGATGAGAATGATTAGACCAGGTGGAATTATTTTTACATTCTCCTGCTCACAGGTAGTAGATCGGCAGTTGTTCTATGATACTGTGGTATCGGCTGGCATCCAATCGGGTCGCGAAATAAAAGTACTTCATCATCTTTCCCAGCCGGCCGATCACCCTGTTTCGCTCTATCACCCGGAGGGAGAATATTTAAAAGGGCTCGTTCTGTTTGTCGTTTAAATAAAATTTCTGCCTATGAAAATCATTACTCTCCTACTTCTCGTGTTTGTGTTCACTGGTCTTCAGGCCCAGGAAGCCAACAAGTGGAAGGGAAAATTTGAACAACTGGATTATTTATTACCAACACCCAATGATGTTCGTTCCGGTTCAGGCGCACCGGGTGCCAAATACTGGCAACAACGGGCTGATTATGTAATCGATGCTGAAATTGATGAACCAACCAATACACTCAGGGGCAAAGAGACCATCACCTACTACAACAACTCACCGGATGGACTAAAGTTTCTTTGGCTTCAGCTGGATCAGAATGTGAACAAAAAAGGAAATGAAGATTTTAGTTATATAAATGGTAAACTGGGCGATTCTATTTCTTCTTATAAAATGCAACAGTTAGCCCGGCCCATTAAATTTGAAGCCGGCTATACCATTAAATCCGTAACGGATAAACTTGGCAAAACATTAACCACCGCTGTCAATAATACTATGATGCGGGTTGATCTTCCGGTTATCATCAAGACGGGGGAGAGTTATACATTGCAGGTAGAGTGGTCATACCCAATAACAGATCGCAGTTTGTTTTTATTGTCACGTGAAGGATATGAACATTTTCCTGCAGACAACAACAATATTTATCTGATCGCTCACTGGTTTCCGCGCATGTGTGTGTATGACGATATTGAAGGGTGGCAAAATAAACAGTTTCAGCGACTGGGAGAATTTGCTCTTGAGTTTGGAAATTATAAAGTAAACATCACCATTCCTTCTGATCACGTGGTGGCCTCAACAGGCACGCTTCAAAACACGAAAGAATTATTAAGCGGCAAGAGTTGGATCGCCTTGAAAAAGCAAAATCATCGTTTGATAAACCTTTTTTTGTGATCACCGAAGAAGAGGCACGCGTGAAAGAGAAAATAAAAGCCACATCCAAAAAAACATGGCGCTTTCAGGCGGATAATGTTCGTGATTTTGCGTTTGCCAGTTCCAGGAAATTTATTTGGGACGCGCAGGCTGTGAAGTTGCCTACCAATACCGTGATGTGTATGTCCTTTTATCCAAAGGAGGGATTACCAATATGGCCACTTGAATCCACTAAAGCCATTAAGAATGCCATTGAAGTTTATTCAAAATATACGTTCGATTACCCTTACCCGGTTGCTATTTCAGTAAACACGGCCAACCTGGGGATGGAATTTCCAATGATCAGCTTTAATGGCGGGCGCCCCATCAATGGAAAAATGTCTGATAACGCTTTGGACGGAATGGTAACGACCATCATTCATGAAGTGGGTCACAATTATTTTCCCATGATTGTCAGCAGCGATGAACGCCAATGGATGTGGATGGATGAGGGAATGAACACCTTTCTCCATACACGTACTCAGGCAGAGCGCTATCCACAATTTCATCACACCGTGCCAAAGGATATTGTTCCTTATATGAAGGGAGATAAAAATATCATGCGTCCCATCATGACAACCTCGGATAATGAATCCCTCAATGCTTTTGGAAATAATTTTTATGAGAAACCAACCGTGGCGCTTACCATTTTGCGCGAAACCATAATTGGACCCGAACTTTTTGATCGTGCCTTTAAAGAGTATGCGAACCGATGGATGTATAAGCATCCCAAACCTGCCGATTTTTTCCGAACGATGGAAGACCTTACCGCAGTAGATCTGGATTGGTTCTGGCGTGGATGGTTTTACACCACTGACAATGTGGATGTGTCTGTTGAAGAGGTGCAATGGTTTAAAATGAAATCAGATGTTGTGGATCCGGAAAAGAAAACCGTGAAAACAAAAACCGGTGACCTGGCATCTTCCCAAACAAATGGTGGTATCGGTAATTTTAGCAATGGCCCACAAGATCTTAAGGTGTTCAATACCCCCGATTCATACTATGGCCAATACTCCAGCAGGATTGACGAAGGAGCCCTGCGACAGAACATGGAGGGGAAAAATATTTACGAGGTGAAGTTTAAAAACGTAGGCGGACTTGCAACCCCATTGGTTATTGAATGGACGTTCAAAGATGGATCAAAAGAAATTGAGACCTTACCGGCCGAGGTTTGGCGCATCAACGAAAATGAAGTAACCCGAATTTTTGTGAAGGACAAAGAGGTAGTCAATATTGTTCTTGATCCTAACTTTGCGCTTGCAGATATTGAAACGAGTAATAACTCTTTTCCCAGGAAGGCAACAGAATCAAAATTTGATCAATTAAAAAAGTAAGGATCGTTTTATGAACACGGGAAAGCAATAATTTTTTCTCGTGTTATGAGTGCCTTTCATCAAGGATGTTTTGCATACCGCTCAAAGAACTCAATCACGCGAAGCATATGATCCATCATTCTTCCGGGATTGCCACTGCGGGTTAGTTCATGACCTTCACGTGGATAGCGGATATATTCCACGGGTTTATTCTGAATCTTCAAACTTTTATATAGCATCTCGGATTGAATGACACCTGTGCGTAAGTCCTGATCTCCATGAATAATCAAAAGCGGTGTGTTAATCTTATCTACATAGGTAATAGGAGATTCCGAATCAAGCAACGCTTTAGTTTCTTTCTCCCATGGGTATCCCCCGAAGTGGTCTGGAACTAATCTCCACGCATTGCCTTCACCCATAAATGTGGTGAGATCATAGACACCTCTCTGGGCATTGGCTGCCTTAAAGCGATTGTCATGACCAATAATCCAGGCCACCATATAGCCAGCATAACTTCCTCCTTCCACAAAGAGTTGATCTTTGTCAAACCAGTTATTGTGCTTGATGGCTTCGTCCAGCGAAGCAAGAATGTCGCCTGCAGGGCCATTGCCCCAGTCTTTGTAATTTCCTTTTTTGAACTTGTCGCCATAACCACCACTGCCGCGTGGGTTGCAATACACCAGTCCATAGCCCCAACTATTTTCAAGCTGGTATTCGTGCCACATAGAAAAGATACCAGGACCCCACATGGCGGATGGGCCGCCATGAATATTTAAAATGGTTGGATACTTCTCCCCGTCTTTTTTTCCGATAGGCTCCATCACCCAATATTGAATTTTGGTTCCATCAGGCCGGATAAACGAATATTCTTTTGGAGCGCTGATCGCTTTGTCTTTTAACCAGCCTTCATTCAGTTGAGTGAGTTGACGATTCGTTTTGTCTTTTAGATTGAAGAGATAAATTTCCCAAGGATTTTTTGTTTCAGTAAGGGCATAAACGACTCTGTCGCCCCGCACATCAAAATCATTAACGCCATTATAGCTTCCTAAAAATTTTGTAATGGGTCCTCCTTTGGCCGGAACACTAAACAGGGGAATTTCACCGTTTGTTTGAGCAGAGAAATAGAGTGTTTTGCTGTCCAATGACCATATGGCGCCACTGACATCACGATCCAAGGCAGTTGTTAAAATAACAGGCTTGCCACCTGCTGAAGGGATAAGGGCAAGTTGTGTTTGAGGTGCATGGCGATTTTCAATATTGGATACATAAAAAGAAATCTGCGATCCATCCGGTGAGTAAGAGGGATTGGTGACACGATACCCCGGCATGGTTAAAAACTCTTTGGCGGATTTAGAACTTAAATCAATCATCCAGAGATCAGTGTCTTGCTCCCGATCAGGATGGATTTTATAAACGCGCGAATGAGTGATGATGGTTTTTCCATCGGGTGACCAATCGGCATATTCAAAATCCTGAAATCCTTCAGTAAGTTGTATATCCTTTTCATTGGAGCCAATGCTATGCAGGAACAAATGGCCAAACGCACGTTCCGGCTGAAGGCCTAATTCTCCTTGCAGGTCTTGACGGATGAGGACACGTGGATTACCCTCACTCGCATTTTTTGCCAGCCAGGCACGCACGTCTTGCAAAGAACCATCAGGGTTGGTTACAATACTTTTTTTCTCTTCGGGTTTTAATATTTTAAAGTTGGGTTCATCATCTTTTGTTCTGCCTGGGCGCTCATAGCTCCAGGGAATATTTCCTTCTATCCGTGAGTAAGGAATACTAACGATATATAAAATCTTTTTTCCATCAGGTGACCAGCGAGGACTGCCGGCTCCGAATTCTGAATTCGTAATGACATGCGCCTCGCCTCCATTTAAAGGAAGTATCCACACCTGTGATTTGTCACCATCGGTGCGCACAAAGGCAATTTGTTTTCCATCGGGTGACCACTGCGGCTGATTGTCATTTTTATCCCCAAATGTTAATTGACTGGGTTCGTTTTTACCAAGAAGGTCGAGTAAGTACAAGTGGCGTGTGTAGTAATATTCATTTTCATTTTTTACCGCTTTGCGCACCACCGTAATAATCGCTTTCGTGCCATCAGGAGAAATTTGTATCTGGCCAGTCGTGGCAATTTTCATCAGGTCAGATGCTACGATTGGTTTTTTTATCTGGCCTGAAACCAGTAGCGGCATCAGTAAAACGATAAAAAGAAAATGGATTCTCTTTTTCATGGATAAGGGATTTTCAAAAATTTACAAATGAGAATGGATTCGAAAAGTTATTATGCAGATGCGATCATCGCAAGGATGTCATCTACAAACTCGCGGGAATTACTTAAGCGGGGCACTTTGTTTTGGCCGCCTAGTTTTCCTTTCTTTTTCATCCAGTTATAGAAGGTTCCCTCGGCTACGGTGTGGATGGTCGGTGCGATCAGGGCCAGGTCTTTGCACCGTTTGGCATCGTAGTCAGAGTTGATTTTTCTTAACGTATCATCCAGCGTGTGTGTAAATTCTTCCAGGCTCCTGGGTTGCTTCACGAATTCAATGATCCATTCATGTCCGCCTTTCTTTCCTTTGTCAAAGTAAATAGGGGCAGCAGTAAAATTGCCAATCACAGCACCGGTTTGTTCGCACGCTCGGGTGATAGCCGTGTCAGCATTTTCAATGATTACCTCTTCGCCAAATGCATTAATAAAATGCTTGGTACGACCTGAAATTTTTATCTTGTAAGGAGAAGTGCTGGTGAATTTAACAGTATCGCCAATGTTATATCGCCACAGCCCTGCATTGGTGGTGATGACCATAGCATAATTTTTCCCCACCTCCACTTCCCATAGGGGAATGGCATCCGGATATTCTTTGTCGATCTCTTCTATCGGGATAAATTCGTAAAACACTCCATAATCGAGCATGAGCAAAAGTTCATCAGAATCTTTCTCATCCTGAATTCCAAAAAATCCTTCACTCGCGTTAAAGGTTTCCCAGTACACCATTTTTTCACTGGGAATCAGTGTCTCAAATAATTTGCGATATGGTTTGAATGAAACCGCACCATGAAAGAACAATTCCAGGTTTGGCCACACGTCAAGGATCGAACTCTTTTTTTCGATCTCAGTAATGTATTGAATTAGCAGCACTGTCCAGGTGGGAACTCCGGCAATATGTGTTACGTTGACTTTGGCTGTTTCACGGGCAAGCTTTTCAATTTTTTCTTCCCAGTTGTCCATCAGCGCTACTTCGATACTCGGGGTGCGGATGAACTCCGCCCACGGTGGAAGATTTTGCATGATCACGGCAGACACATCTCCATAATGAGAAGTGGCCGAAGGATCGTATTCGTTAACCCGATAGCTGCCACCTACACCTAATCCTTTGCCCGAGAAAATCTTGGTGTCCGGATAGTTGTTGATGAAGATCGAGTAAAGATCTTTTCCCCCTTTGTAATGACAGTCTTCAAGAGCTTCGGGGCTTAAGGGAATGAACTTACTACGCGCATTAGTGGTGCCACTTGATTTAGCAAACCATTTTGTTTCGGTTGGCCACAACACATTTTGCTCACCATGCATGAGCCGGTCTATGTAAGGAAATAATTGCTCGTAGGTGTGAACAGGCACTCTGCGTTTAAAGTCCTCATAGCTAATGAGGTCATCAAATGCATACCGTTGTCCAAAATCCGTATAGCGCGCAAAACCGAGTAGCTTTTTCAGCATCTCGTCCTGAACATCATGAGGATATTTCTTAAAAAGCTCAATCTGATGGATCCTCTTCTTAATTACCCAGGTGAGTATGGAATTAATGATTTGCATGCACGGTGACCTCAAAAATAGAACGCATGCAATCGATTACCAAACTTTTGGATTTATTGATTTGAAGGTGTGGCCAGGGAAGATCTTCGTAAACGAAAGTTCTGGCCGAGATATACTTTTCGTACCATGGGATCGTCTGCTAATTCTTCCGCAGTGCCGGCTTTGAAAAGTTTTCCTTCCACCATCAGGTAAGCACGGTCGGTGATGGAAAGCGTTTCATTTACATTGTGATCGGAAATAAGTATTCCGATGTTTTTCTTTTTTAAACGGGCAACGATTCCTTGGATTTCTTCAACGGCTATCGGATCAACACCAGCAAAAGGTTCATCCAAGAGCACAAAACTTGGGTCCACTGCCAGAGCACGGGCAATTTCTGTTCTGCGTCTTTCTCCGCCTGAAAGCACCATGCCGAGATTTTTGCGAACGTGAGTTAAACTAAATTCCTCCAGTAGTTTTTCTACTTTTTCTTTCCTGTCTTTTTTTGATATCTCGCGCATCTCCAGTGGAGCCATGATGTTTTCTTCTACGGTGAGTTTACGAAAAACAGATGCTTCCTGAGCTAGGTAGCCGATACCTCGTTTTGCACGCTGATACATGGGCAGCTCAGTGATGTCTTCCTGATCCAGAAAAATTTTCCCTTCATTGGGTTTTATCAGACCCACAATCATATAGAAGCTAGTCGTCTTTCCTGCGCCATTAGGCCCTAATAAACCCACAATCTCCCCTTGCTGCACGTGCACAGATACGTTATTTACTACGATGCGTTTTTTATACTTCTTTATCAGATTCTCGGCTTTCAGTATCATGCGTTATCGAATTTGATGTCTTTGATCCTTAGCTGAAGGGAAGTTATTTCATTGTATGTATTTTCCTCCAGGGTAAATGTCATATTGAAAAATTCAGCATTGACTAGTTGATCATAATGCTCAATCAGGTCGAAACCAACGACATTAAACATGGTTTCATTCCCCGTCTGGCCAGCCAGGAATCGAATATGTCTGTCTTTAAAATTATTCAGGGAATTCAATACATAAACACCCTTTGCTTCAAATACGGGTTTTTGGTTTTCAGGACCAAAAGGAGCCATTTGTTTGAGTACACCATAAAACTTAGGAGTCATTACATCAAACTGAATTGGCGTGTCAATCTCAATAATGGGAGTGAGCATTTCTTCTGTGATCGAGGATGAAACGATTTGTTCAAATCGCTCCTGAAAGGCTAAAAGATTACGCTTGTCGAGGGTGAGGCCTGCCGCATATTTATGTCCACCATATTTTTCCAAAAGGTCGCTGCAACTGGTTAAGGCTTTGTACAAATCAAAGTCCCTCACGCTGCGTGCCGAGCCGGTTATCTTATCGTTTGATTCTGTTAATATCACGGTAGGACGATAATATTTCTCCACACACCTAGCAGCAACTATGCCAATTACACCTTTGTGCCAGGTTTCTTTAAAGAGCACGGTCGATTTCGCTGTGAGTAAGGCCTCATTACCTTCAATCATGGCAACAGCCTCCTCGGTGATATTAAGGTCGAACTCCCTCCGTAAATCATTTTTGATATTTATTTTTTCGGCCAGGGCGTTGGCATCTTCTACCGTTGAGGATATTAATAATTCCACAGCTCCTCGTGCGTGCGCTACTCTTCCTGCTGCATTGATGCGTGGCCCGAGGGTAAATACTATGCCGGATATGTCCAGTTCATTCTTGATAGCGGCAATCTCTTTTAGCGCCTTAAGACCGGGGCATGGATTCTGATTGAGTTTTTGCAAACCATAATGGGCGAGTATTCTGTTTTCACCGGTGATCGGCACAATGTCTGAAGCCGTGCTCACTACTACTAAATCGAGGTAGTCAAAAATCTCTTCCTCTTTCCGATGTTTTCGTGAGAACCCCTGGATTAATTTAAAGCCAAGTCCACATCCGCTAAGTTCCTTGAACGGATAATCACAATCATCTCTTTTGGGATCAAGTACCGCCACTGCGTTTGGAATATCGCCTCCGGGCAAGTGGTGATCGCAGATGATAAAATCGATTCCTTTATGCGAGGCTAAGGTAACCATGTCGGAGGCCTTAATCCCTAAGTCGAGCGCAATGATGAGCGTAAAATCATTTTCTTCAGCCCAAATAATTCCAGCTTCGGAAACACCATATCCTTCGGCATAGCGATCAGGAATATAAAAATCGCAATTGGGGTAAAAACTTTTCAGGTAACTATACATGAGGGCAACGGCCGTGGTGCCGTCCACATCATAATCGCCATAGATGAGAATCTTTTCATTTTTGTTGATGGCTGATTTGAGCCGGTCAACAGCGCGATCCATATCCTTGAGCAGGAAGGGATCATGCAGGTGATCGAGCGAGGGTCGAAAAAAATTCCTTGCGCTTTCAAAATCTTTTATGCCTCGTTGCAACAAAATTGTGGCAAGGAGTGGATTGATATTAATAGCCTTACTCAACGCATCAATCTCCTCGTCCGCAGGAGTCTTCTTATATATCCATCGCTTTTGCATCCGCTAATTACTTGAGAAATTGATTGTTCCCACCTTCCCCACTATACCATCTTTCCCGTTCAGGCCCTTCTTTCCATTTACACCATCATTAAGTGGGCCTAATCCAGCTAATCCACCCGGACCACCTTCTCCACCTAGTCCGGCATACCCACCATAATTTTTAATAATAATAGTCCGGTAGATGAGGCCGCGCAGCGCAGGACAATTTTTGCATTGAATAGATAGAGAACCTCCATCGCCACCGTTGCCACCCTTACCTCCATGGCCGCCCATGCCACCGTTGCCTCCTTTACATACCCTCGTTCCAGGTCCACCACCACCACCACGACCGCCATTGCCTCCTTCACCACCGTCACTTCCATTGATGTTGATAATTAATGAACCGTTAATTATCAAATCAGTAAAATATAGAAATAGATTATTAGCAGGTTGCCCAGGAGATCCATGCGATCCAATCCCTCCATTCTTGCCCTCAAGGCAAGGACCCAATTGATCGGCACCAGCCAGGCCTTCTGTTGCTTTGTTCGGTGATACTCCAATGCCAGAGATCACGCATCCTCTCCCCACGATAGTCACGTTAGCGTGAATATGGTTAACTCGCTTTTGAGGATTTAAAATCAGTTGAGAAGAATCACCCATGATCAATGAATCTACGGTGAGCATATCAGTGTCCAGGATAAAATATTTTTCGTTCTTCGACAGAATAAGTTTTTCAAGACTGACCTGGCCAATGCACACGAAACTTTGAATCAGAAATATAACGATTAGTGCTTTCCTCGACATGGGCCAAAAGTACATATAGAATTCTTGATATGTAAAAAGGCAACGTAAACACGTTGCCTTCTTTATTTCTTTTTGATCAGGACACTATTTTGAAGTAGGATCCTTATCGGCTACAACGCCCTCTAATACGTCTTTGATCTCTACACGAATACCATCTTTATACGGAACGATCCAGGCATCTTTTACACCCATTTCACGCATGTACTTCTTAAACTTGTCAGCTTCCCAGTAATCCCTGAAAATACCAATGGTAAATTTCTGTTCTCCTTTTTCTACAGCTTCACCGCCAAAATTAGGATTGTTATTAAAGTACTTTGAAAGGTCTTTATTCTTAAATGCTCCAATCTGAACTTTAAACACAACACCTCTCGAGAAGTCCATCGAAGTGGCAGCCGGGGCTTCTTTTAACTTTGCTAATTCTGCATTTGCGGAAGATAACTCGCCACGCATCCGCGATAGTTGATCTTCGAGTTCAGCAATGCGCGCATTTTTCTCGCTCACTTGTTTATTCAATGCACTTACCTGATTTTTCAGGCCAGCATTGTCTGTGTCGGCAGTCTGCTTGGCTTCTGTGAATTCTTTCAGAGAAGCAGGTTGACTTTTGTATTCTTTGGCTTTCTTTTTCCATTCCTTTTTCTCCTTCTTAGAGAGCTGGGCGAAAACTTGCATGCCGGAAAAAATCAGCGCCAGGCAAAGGATGATTACTTTAGTTTTCATTTGTTTGGGTTTTATTTCTGTGTTAAAAGTAAGAAAATTATTCTAAATATGGCCTTTTTTCAATTTTTTAAGGAAATGTTTAGTGTTTAGAGGTGCTTCAAGAAACTCAAAAATATCACGGCTAGTCCATGCTTCCTACCATCTTTTCAGGCCGAACCCACAGATCAAATTGGTCAGAGGTAAGCAAGCCCAACTCCACCGCTGCTTCACGCAATGTTTTATTTTCCTTGTGTGCTTTCTTGGCGATCTTGGCAGCGTTCTCATAGCCGATATGTGTGTTGAGCGCTGTAACAAGCATCAACGAGTTTTCCATGTGTTGCTTTATGATAGAAAGGTTTGGCTCTATGCCCACGGCACACTTGTCGTTGAAGGAAACGCAGGCATCACCTATGAGGCGGGCTGATTGTAACACATTGGCTGCGATCACAGGTTTGAAAACATTCAATTCAAAATGCCCCTGCGCACCACCAAACGTTACGGCCACATCGTTTCCAATTACCTGTGCACATACCATGGTAAGCGCTTCAGGTTGCGTTGGATTTACTTTGCCAGGCATAATGGAAGAACCTGGTTCATTATCAGGGATGATGAGTTCACCAATGCCCGAACGAGGACCCGAGCTTAGGATGCGAATGTCATTCCCGATTTTCATCAGCGATACAGCAGTTCGCTTCAGCGCCCCCGATAGTTCAACCATTGCATCATGTGCCGCCAGCGACTCAAACTTATTGGGAGCCGTAATAAATGGATAGCCTGTGAGTTCAGCAATTTTTTTTGCTACCAACACATCGTATCCTTTTGGCGTGTTCAGCCCTGTTCCTACAGCCGTTCCGCCAAGGGCTAATTCGCGTACTGCTTCCAGCGCATTGTTGATGGCTCGAATACTATTATCGATCTGTTGCACATAACCACTAAACTCCTGCCCAAGTGTGAGTGGGGTGGCGTCCATGAAATGGGTGCGGCCGGTTTTAACAATACTTTTATATTCAGCTGATTTTTTTGCAAGCGTGTCGCGCAATTTTTTTAATCCCGGAAGGGTAATTTCTACTACCTGCCTGTAGCTGGCAATGTGCATGGCAGTTGGAAACGTATCGTTCGATGACTGGGATTTATTCACATCATCATTAGGGTGCAGCACTTTCTTTTCATCGGTAAGTTTTCCTCCGCTCAGTACATGCGCCCTGTAAGCAATCACTTCATTGGCATTCATATTACTTTGTGTGCCTGATCCTGTCTGCCAAATGACCAATGGAAATTGTTCATCTAATTTGCCGGCAATAATTTCATCACACACATTACCGATAAGATCTTTTTTGTCGACAGTTAAAACACCTAATTCAAAGTTGGCCATGGCGGCCGCTTTTTTCAGATAGCCGAATGCATAAATAATTTCTTTGGGCATGCTGGCCTCGGGCCCGATTTTGAAGTTATTGCGTGAGCGTTCTGTTTGAGCGCCCCAGTATTTGTCGGCAGGTACTTGCACCTCGCCCATGGTGTCTTTTTCGATGCGGAAACTCATAACCTATTTTTGTTTGAACAAAGTTAGTTCTCAAAAGTCCATTTGGAAATAAATACGATGAAAGTTACTTGCTATAAATGACGTAACTCAGCATCTTGATCCAGTATCCAGCCCGTAAGACTTAGCCGTGGCCGTGTTGCCGGAAGCACTTCGTGTTCTAATTGATCACTGCGAAAGCAAACAAGCCGACCAGCAAGAGGCTGCACATCAATAGATTTTTCAGGCGAATAAATTCGCAATTGCCCGCCTTCGTTTTCCTGCCAGTTTTCATTTAGGTAACAGATTACGGAAAGCTTGCGATGATCGTCTTTTTTGAATTGATCGAGATGTCGCTTATAGTAGCTGCCTTCGGGATAAATCGTCATGTGCACCTCGTAATCCTTAAGACTTAAAAATAGGTTTCGGTTGACAAAGGAAATTAATTCATTGAGCCTGGACAGGTAGGTTTGTATTGAGGGAAGCGCAGACGTTCTGTCAACCCATTGAATATAGTCGCCCCGAATGGCCTCATTAATCTGTTTGTCTTGCAATTTTCCAATGCCCGCCTTTTTAAACTGTAACATTCCATTCTTGAATTCGTCCAATTCCAGTATGGCTTGGACTTCTGAATGAGAAAGAAAATCGTCAATGATGGCAAACCCATTTTCGGCAAGACCATCCGCCACCAAATTAAGTTTGTCGATAAGTGCACTGTTCATGGTGCGAATTTAGCAGCAGGAATTAACTTTGACGACATGTATATCCATTTAAAGAAGTTTGTTTCTCTTTCTGTTCTTGGTTGTTTTTTGTTGCTGGTGACCTTTTCATGCGTGCCCAAAGATGAAGTTGTTTTTAAGGGCGTAAAAAACATTACGGTAGAGCCTGACCAACAGGGCGAGCCCATATTGAAAGCAGATGCTTTGTTTTATAATCCGAATAAGGAGAAGATGAAGTTGAAAGAGATTTATGCTGATGTATTGGTCGATGGCAAACCTTCTGCACAAGTAAGACAGAAACTCAAAGTGACTATTCCTGCCGAATCGGATTTTTCTGTGCCTGTTTCGGCACAACTGTCACTAAAGGAATTAGGGCTTATTGACACCATTGTGAATTTACTTGGTGGAAAGAAATATGAAGTTCAATATTCAGGTTACGTGCGAATTGCCGTTCATGGCGTTACGATAAAGGTTCCTTTTACCTATAAGGAGCAACTCAGACTGAGACTCTGAGGAGGACGATTATGAATATCTTCGAAGACATGTTGCTACCGGGGCTCATCTTATTTTCGCTTATTGCAATCACACTTCTTGTATGGTTTCTCATTCGCGTCAACGCGCAAACTAAAAAGATAGCATTTCAAAAAAAACGAGTAGAAGAGTTGCTTCAAATTCAACAATCGGATAAAAACCGGATTAATGAATTAGAGAAAGAGAATCAGCAATTGTTTGGCGTAGTGTCGCATGATGTGAAGGGCCCCTTGAATAGAATTTTCGCATTGATCCAATTGATCCAATTATCGTCTGCGAATCTTCAAAATGATCAGAAAGATTATTTGGGAAAGATTCACATCATGATTGCAGATGGATTGGGATTGATTCGCAACCTGGCGGACGTTCAAAAGCTGGAAGGTAAAGGGATTGAATTGAATCCTGATTCATTTAATCTTTCATCGGTATTGGGAACGATGGCAAGAAATTATACAGTCATTGCAGACAAAAAGAAGATTACCGTGCACATCGACATCCCCCCTGCTCTGATGGTATTTGCGGACAGGCATTATACCATACGAATATTCGATAACCTCTTGTCAAACGCAATCAAGTTCTCCGCGGAGAACAAAGCCGTTTTTATTAGGACGAAAGACGATGGAAACAAGATAAGGATTGAAGTACGTGATGAAGGGCCAGGCTTTAGTGAAAGTGATCAAATGAGATTGTACAAAAAGTTTCAGACCCTAACGGCTAAACCTACCGCAGGAGAAACCGCTACCGGCATTGGTCTATCATTGGTAAAAACGCTGGCTGAAAAAACAGGAGCTGAGATTTCCTGCACAAGCCGGCTTGGAGAAGGCACCACATTTACCGTCAGCATCAGAAAGAGTATGATCAGTTGAAGAGATAATAATCATCTTCATTACCTGAAAGAATTGACATCAGTGAATCAATGACATTCTCATCCTTGATCACATAATCGCGTACTCCGCGTTGAATGAAACTCAACACCATGTTTCCATCATCGAGCGAACTTAACAAAATCACTTTATGCTTTTCGGTAATCCGATGTTTGATTTTCTCGTACAAATCAATGCCACTCATGCCAGGCAATTTGTAGTCAACGACCATGACATCCGGCAACGCGTTGGTGAGTGATTTCAAACAATCCTCACCGGTGTGAAACACCTTAACTTCATTAGAAGGATCACTTTCCAGAGCTTTTACGATAAACTCAGCATAGATCGGGTCGTCTTCAATCAGGTAAATCTTCATAACAGCGCAATATAGCAATCATCTTTTATCCGAAATAAAAAAAGGCATGAATCCTACTCTCAACCGCCATAAAACGCTATTGATTAAATTAAGAATCGCCTTAGTTTTACTGTACTAAATCCAAATTGTATGAGAAAGGTAGCTATGTTACTGGTTTTATTACCACAGCTTTTCCTGGCGGGATGCTCCACGCAGGATAAAAAAACCACTATTTTTAAAGTTTCCTTTAGTAAGGAACTGAGTGAGCAGGCACAGGATGGCCGTTTGCTTCTCATGGTTGCCAACAACGACAAATCAGAACCCCGGTTTCAGATTAATGATGGCCTTAGTACACAACTGGTCTTCGGCATTGATGTAGATGGCATGAAGCCGGGTGAGGAAATTACGGTTAGTGATGAAAATGCCTTTGGCTTTCCGATTCAATCAATTAAAAACATTCCGGCAGGAGAGTATTATGTTCAGGCGCTGATTAACCGTTATGAAACATTTACGCTCAAGACAGGTCATACGGTAAAGCTTCCGCCCGACCAGGGAGAAGGTCAACAGTGGCATAGCAAACCCGGAAATTTCTACAGCAAACCTGTGAAAGTCTCCATTCAGAAGGAAGGTGAGACCATTGTGGTAACGATGGATCAGAAAATCCCAGCAATTGAGGGACCGAAAGATTCGAAATATATCAAGCACGTGAAAATCCAAAGTAAAATGCTCACGGAGTTTTGGGGCAAGCCCATGTATATCGGAGCACACGTGTTATTGCCAGAGGGATTTGATGAACATCCGGAAGCAAAATATCCGCTGATGATTTATCACGGGCACTTTCCCAGCGACTTTGGCGGATTCAGTACCGAGCCACCACCCGCTGATATGGATACGAGCGATTATATCCCGCGCTTTGGAATTTATGGATACAACAAATTTCAAAAACAGGAAGCCTATAACTTCTACAAGCAATGGACGGGCAAAAACTTTCCAAGATTTATCGTCATTGAAATACAACATGCCAATCCCTATTACGATGACTCCTACGCAGTGAACTCTGCCAACCTTGGCCCTTACGGGGATGCTATTATGAAGGAGTTACTTCCTGAAATTGAAAGCAAATACAGAGGCATTGGTGAAGGTTGGGCGCGCTTTACGTATGGTGGATCTACGGGTGGATGGGAAGCATTGGCCGTGCAGATGTTTTATCCGGATGATTTCAATGGGTGCTTCGCGGCTTGCCCTGATCCCATTGACTTCCGCTCTTATTCACTCGTTGATATTTACAAGGATAAAAACGCTTACTGGTATGACAGTGATTTCAAAAAGCTTCCACGACCGGCTCATCGCAATTACCTGGGGCAAATTCAAAGCAGCGTGCAGGAATCCAATTTCTATGAACTGGCACTTGGCACCAAATCGCGAAGCGGGCAGCAATGGGATATCTGGGAAGCAGTTTATTCACCTCAAGGAGAGGATGGATATCCGAAAAGAATTTTCAATAAAGAAACCGGTGACATTGATCCAACGGTAGCTCAGTACTGGAAAGAAAATTATGATCTCAGGTATATCCTGGAACGCGATTGGAAAACATTGGGGCCAAAGTTGGAAGGCAAGATTCACATCTATTGCGGAGATATGGATAATTACTATCTCAATAATGCTGTGTACCTGATGGAGGATTTTTTAAAGAAGACGCAAAATCCATTTTATAAAGGAGAAGTGGATTATGGTGATCGCGCGGAGCATTGCTGGAATGGAGATCAGGAGAATCCGAATTATGTTTCACGGCTCCGTTACAACACCATGTACTTGCCAAGGATTTTAAAACGCATTCAGGAAAGCGCACCGAAGGGAGCCGATTTGAAGAGTTGGAGGTATTAGACACCAGGTTGTATGATAAAAATATCTTTCTGGTTTGAATTATATAGTTAACATTTTCATCCATGCTTCTTGCCGTAGATATCGGAAACAGTGACGTCACCATCGGTCTTTGGAAAGATCAAAGTTGGATGCAGGTGTGGAGGACTTCGACAAAACCTGATCTTCCAGAACTGTATTATGGTATAAAAATCCGCGACTATTTTTTTGAGTCAGGAACGGAAGCCAGTCAAGTACGCACTGTGGTGGTGAGTAGTGTAGTGCCGGTTCTTACAGACAAAATCAGAAATGTAGTACGCACTCTTTTTCAGAAAGAGCCCCTTGTGTTAGGGCCGAAAATCTATGAGCAACTTCCATTGGGAATATTAAATCCCTATGAGATAGGATCGGACCTGGTGGCCAATGCAGCCGCGGCTTATTTTGAACATAAGAAAACCTGCATTGTAGTTGACTTTGGCACCGCGCTCACCTTCACGACCATTTCCGGTGAAGGAACAATACTTGGCGTTTCCATTGCACCGGGATTGAAGACCGCGATCAAATCTTTATCGCAAAATACGGCCAGGTTATTTGATGTGCCGTTGGAGATACCACCCTCTGCCCTGGGAAAAAGTACAATCACCGCCATTCAATCCGGAATCATGTTTGGATACGAAGGCTTGGTGCGCAATGTAGTGGCAAAAATTAAAGAAGAGTTGAATACAGAGTGCCTGGTCATTGCTACCGGAGGTCTCTCCTCCAGGATTGTTTCACTCAATGATTTGTTTCACTCCATCGAACCCAACCTCACACTGAATGGTTTGCGCAGAATTGGTGAGTGGATGGAGGAGAATGGGAAGTGATTTTTTCTGAACTATGAACCAAACCCACGATGGTTCATTTGTGTTGAAGGTAGCCTCATGCTTGCGCGTGGTCAATTGTTTCCCGCAGATTTTGCAGATTAACGCTGAAAGATTTTCAATCCAACTCTGCGGAAATCCCCGTAATCTGCGGGAATGCATTTTAGGTTGCTAACATCAAGTTATTACTTAATCTTCATCTCCGGAATGAGCAGAATGGTTTCAACGTGGTCAAATGTTTCCCGCAGATGTCGCAGATTAACGCTGAAGATTTTCAATCCAACTCTGCGAAAATCCCCGTAATCTGCGGGAATGTATTTTTGGTTGCGTAACATCAGTTATTACTTAATCTTCATCTCCGGAATGAGAATGGTCTCAACGTGGTCAAATGTTTCCCGCAGATGTCGCAGATTAACGCTGAAAGATTTTCAATCCAACTCTGGGAAAATCCCCGTAATCTGCGGGAATGTATTTTAGGATCATGTGTGATCTAGGCTGTCGGCAAAGTTGTAGAGAGAATTACATCTTCTCCAGCGCCTGTTTCAAATCAGCAATCAAATAATCGGGATCTTCCAGCCCAATATACAATCGCACCAACCGGTGATTCGAATTGGAGGCATCAAACTCTTCTGGCTTAAAGCCAACAGCAGATGGAATCGCCAATGATTCATGCCCGCCCCATGACACGGCCAGCAAAATGTGCTTGAGTGAATTGCAAAATTTTTCGACCTCATCCACCGTATTCACTTTTAGTATCATGCTAAATAATCCTCCGGCATCTTTCATTTGTTTCTTCGCTAATTCATACTGAGGGAAGCTGAGATGAAATGGAAAAATCACTTTTTCAATTTTGGGATGCTGATCAAGATAAGCCACCACTTTTTTTGTGCTATCGCACACCCGCTGCATGCGAAGCTGAAGTGTGCGCAATCCACGAATCATCAGCCAGGCATTCATGGGTGAAATGTTTCCACCTATATTTAAAAACTCAGCATCAAATATTTTTTTGATCATGGCTTTCGAGCCGGTCACAACGCCAGCCACCACATCACTATGACCTCCCATGAATTTGGAAGCCGATTGCGCCACCAGGTCAACGCCCATGATATAAGGTTGTTGATTGAGCGGACTGCAATAGCTATTGTCGATCATCGTGATAATGCCTTTGCTTTTGGCTAAAGCCACTACCGCTGGAATGTCTTGCAACTCATAAGTAAATGTATTGGGTGATTCGAGATAAATCAGTTTTGTGTTGGGTTGAATTGCTTTCTCAAAATTCTCTGTCTTTGTTCCGTCAACGAACGTACAAGTGATTCCGAATTTTGGCAGCAGCCTTTCAAATAATTTAATTGTCCAGCCATAGGGTTTAGTCACACTCACTACATGGTCACCCAGATTTAATAAAGCAAGTATGGGTGTTGCTATGGAGGCGATCCCGCTTCCAAACACCAATGCATCTTCGGCTCCGTCAAGGGCTGCCAGTTTTTTTCTTAGAATGTCTACCGTTGGATTGTTGCCGCGCGAATAAAGCAACGCATCATATTCATCAGCTAATGCTTCTCTGAAATCGGCAACGTTTTTAAACGTGAAGTTGCTGCTTTGAATGATGGGCGGAGCAACGGCATTGAAATAGTTTTCCCGATCCTCACCCAACTCATTTAATATGTAGGATAAATTCATAGTTATTGAATAATTTTTCGAAGTCCGAGATAAATTGGAAAACCAGAAAGAAACAACACAAAGCCGATCAAAGATGCCTGTGGGTTAGAGATCATCACACTGATGTTTACCAGCGAATAGACGATAATAAACAAAGCCGGCATCCACGGATAGCCTTTCATCTTAAAAACACCTTCCGGGTCACCGGTCTTCTTTGCCCGAAAGCGCAGAACAAAAATGGCAGCCGATGCAGTGATCAGACTAATGCTATCAAAAAACATCACATAGGTCAGTACTTGTATAAATGACGATGAAAAGAAAAGTGTCAGCACGATAAAGGCCACAAAAATACTTACACCAAACTCCTGCACTTGCGTGCGATCATTCACCTTCTTAAAAATCGAGGGCAACACTTTATCTTCCGCCATCGCATAATATACTCGCGGGTTCGACATGATTGACGCATTGACATAGGCCATCACCGATAAGAACATAATGATGGCGACTACTTTGAAAGCCGAATCTCCTAAAAAAACTCGGGCTACATCTGCGGCTAGTGTATTAGAATTTTTCAGACCTTCGAAGCCGAGTACTCTGAAGTAGGAGAAGTTCACCAACAAGTATAAGGTGAGGATGATGGCAATGCCATAGAAGATTGCCCGGGGCATTGTGCGCGAAGCATTGGGAATGTCGCCACCAAAATTCATCGTTTGCTGATACCCTCCATAGGTGAAAAACACGGGAACGAAACACAGCCAGAATGCTTTGAGCCAATCAGAAGCTGATAATGAGGCGGAAGCCACGGAGGCAGATGCTGGATGAGCAGGGGCTGCAAAAACAGCAACGATCAACAACGTGATCAATGCAATTTTAATAATCATCAGCACATTGAGAATGCGGGCACTCATTTTTATACCGATCATATTAATCCCATATAAAATCACCATCGATGAAAGCGTGATGATCTTAATGGCAAAATCGGGGGCCATGTTGGGGAGAAGAATGGGCTGCACATACTCTGCCCCGATGATGGCCACACTTGCTGTGGAGGCGGCATTCGATATTACCGTCATCCAGTTTACCATAAAGGCAAAACCCGGATGATAACAATGTGAAAATATGCGATAGAACCCACCCGCCACGGGGTAACGCGAACCAATTTCCGCAAAGGTAAGTGCGCCAAACAAACTGATGATGGCACCTAATATCCAGGCAACAAAAAAGATTTCAGGAATGCCTGCCTTTTGGGCTACTTCAACTGGAGTTCGGAATATGCCCATGCCGATGACCAGACTCACCACGATCATAGTGAGATCAAATTGCCCGAGTTTAGGTTTTATCGACAAAGAGTATAATTAACAAGTGTGCAACAAATTAGTGAAAAATAAAGGGTGACGAAATCGAATACGTGTAGGTGACTTAATTAAATGATAATGGGTGAACAATCACAGCAATGGACAAAACCTCAACAAATTCTCAATAAGCATGGTCATCCACTTTGGTACCCATCATTGCAGTCGATGAATACGGAAGATGATAAGTGAAGTAAAAAACACCTGTGTGAAATTAGGCGATTGTTTTTTAAAGACATGGAAGTCCCGAAGAGTGAATATCTTTCAGAATATATCATTGAGTTTGAGAGATAGTTCAGAGATTTACCTTTAAATCAAACACTTTAATTATGATGCCATCAGAAGTTGACCAGCTTATTCGTCATCGCAGGTCCGTTTTCCCCAAGGACTATTCAGGCGAAATAGTAAACGATGAGATCATCCATCAGATGTTAGAGAATGCGAACTGGGCGCCTACGCATAAGTTCACGGAGCCATGGCGGTTTGTGGTGTTCTCTGGCGAGGGACTAAAACAGTTAGCTGCATTTCAAAGTGAATGTTATAAGGAAGTAACTACAGCTGATGGAACATTTCGGGAGGATAAATATCTGTCTTTGCAGGCAAAACCTTTAGAGGCATCGCATATCATCGCGATTGGTATGAAACGAGATGAAGCGAAACGACTGCCAGAGTGGGAAGAATTAGGTGCTGTGTTCTGTGCTATTCAAAATATGTACCTGACAGCCGCAGCCTATGGCATTGGTTGTTATCTCAGCACCGGAGGGGTCACCACCTTTGAAGAAGCGAAATCTTTCTTTGGATTAAATCCTGACGATAAACTTTGCGGCTTTTTTCATATTGGTATGCCTAAAGGAAGGGTTCCTGATGGAAGAAGAAAGCCGGTGAGTGAAAAAGTAAAATGGGTAAGATAATTTATCATTCAACAATCAAAATTCAAGATTGATATCGCTTAGATTTTGTTATTTAAACTTACCTTGATGCCCATTCGTATTGAGTTTTAATTTTGATTTTTGAATTAATATATGGTTCCTGATAAGCAGACGATTATTGAAGCACACGAGCGAATCAAGACGTTCATCAGTCACACCCCGGTAATGACGAGCCAAAGTGTTAATGAGCGTGCAGGATGCAGTGTATTTTTTAAGTGTGAAAATTTTCAAAAAGTGGGTGCCTTTAAAGCACGGGGTGCAATGAATGCGGCATTGTCTTTATCTCCTGAAAAACGGGTGAAGGGATTGGCCACTCACTCTTCAGGCAATCATGCCCAGGCGGTGGCACGCGCTGCAAAAATTTTAGGAATAAAATCTTATATCGTAATGCCACGCACAGCTCCTGAAATCAAGAAGCGTGGTGTGAGAGGTTATGGTGGAGAAATTTTTGAATGCGAGCCAACCTTACAAGCACGAGAAGCTACGCTGGCAGAAGTGATTGGCAAAACAGGGGCAACAGAAATTCATCCGTTCAATAATTATGAAGTGATCGCTGGCCAGGCAACGGCTGCAAAAGAACTTTTTGAAGAGGTAGGACAGTTAGATGTGTTGATGGCTCCGGTGGGTGGAGGAGGGTTGCTAAGCGGAACCGCTCTCGCGGCTAACTATTTTTCACCCAGTACCATTGTCATCGCAGGTGAACCTGCCGGGTCGGATGATGCTTATCGTTCACTTAAGAGTGGTAAAATTGAGCAAGCCCAATCCAATACCATTGCCGATGGACTTCTTACCACGTTGGGAGATAAAACGTTTCCGATCATACAGCAGCATGTGAAGGAGATCATCACGGTAACAGATGACGAAATCATCGAAGCGTTGCGACTGGTGTGGGAGCGTATGAAAATTATTATTGAACCATCCTGTGCCGTTCCACTGGCAGCGTTGCTGAAAGAGAAAGAACGATTCGCAGGCAAGCGAGTTGGAATCATTTTCTCCGGGGGCAATGTAGATCTTGAAAAGGTGTTGAAGTTAATGACGGGAAAATAAAGTATGCAACACCTGATTCTCTTTGGCATTTTGCTTCTGACATCTTGTTCAAACCAAAAGGTCAAGAAGGTTCTATTTGAACCGCAGCTTAGTTTAGGCACAGTTAGCAGTACACTGGACGAAGCCTCTGGCTTGATTGCCAGCGTTGCAAACCCCGGCTACCTGTGGAGTCACAATGATGGAAACAATACAGCAGAGATTTTTCTGATAAATGAAAAAGCGGAGATTGTCATGACGTGCAATCTTAAGAATATTTCAAATAGAGACTGGGAGGATATTACGGCTGGTCCTGGGCCGCAAGAAGGCATAAATTATCTATACGTTGCCGATATCGGAGACAATGATGCACGGTATAAATTTAAAAGGTTGTATCGCATTAAAGAACCCAAACTGACTGAAGGGAGGATTGAATTAGACAGCGTTCATAAGTTCATCGTTAAAATGTCCGATGGTCCGCGTGACACTGAAGCCATTATGGCGGATCCCATTTCCAAAAATTTTTACCTTATTTCGAAACGAGAATCTTCAGTAAGACTTTATGAAATCAGCTACCCATTTTCCAGCGACACGTTGCAGGCGGAGAAGGTTGGGGTATTGCCTTTTAGTGATATTGTGGCAGCTAATGTTTCACCTGATGGCAGTGAGGTATTATTGAAAAGCTATCGCAATATTTATTACTGGAAAAGAAATCCCGGTGAATCGATCCCTGACGCATTGCAAAGAAAACCGGCCAAGCTTGATTACGATATGGAACCGCAGGGAGAAGCCATTGCATGGAAATATGATGGATCAGGATTTTATACACTCAGCGAGTCAAAGTTGGGTATTGGGGGGAACTTGTACTTTTATAAAAGGAAATGATCTCAGACTTGCCGGTTGATCAGGTCTCTTGTGAATTCAATCAGGTTAGTCTTTTCAAGTGAGTCCGGAATTTTTTCAAGCTTGTCAAATCCCTGATCAAAGTAGAACTGTATTTTTTCTTCAGTTAATTGAGGAATATTCAACGTATTATACAACGCTGTTACGGCCTTTACTTTTTTCTGTTTGTTAAATTTTTTTATGCTGAGCCATTGCTCCAGTTCAAGCTTGGCTTTTCCCCGCGCCTTCCCTTGGGCTTTGATCAGTAGCCATGTCTTTTTGTTGGCAATGATATCACCGCCTACTTGTTTTCCGAATTTGTTTTTGTCTGCATACACATCGAGTAAGTCATCTTTTAATTGAAACCCGATGCCAATGTTGGTTCCAAATTCTCTTAACGCAGTTCGCTGTTCCTCACCGGCACCAGCCAGCAAGGCACCCAACTCTAAACTAAAACCAAGAAGCACAGCCGTCTTTAAACGGATCATTTCGGTGTATTGTGCTTCCGTCACTTTTGGCTTGGATTCAAACTCCATGTCCCACTGTTGACCTTCACATACTTCGGCAGCGCATTGATTGAAGATGCTAAGCACTTCTTTCAATGCATCACCATCAAGATCGCGAAACAGTTCATACACTTTTATCAACATTACATCGCCTGAAAGAATAGCCGTGTTGACATCCCACTTTTCATGCACGGTAGGTTTCCCCCTGCGCAAAGGCGCATTGTCCATAATGTCGTCATGCAGTAAGGTGAAGTTGTGAAAGGCCTCTACGGCAATAGCATATTTCACGATCGCCTTTGCATCTTTTTTGTATAGTGAGTAACCCATCATGACCAATAATGGTCTCAATCGCTTGCCGCCCAAAGCCATGATGTATCGGATGGGTTCGTAGAGTGATTTGGGTTGTGAGCCAAAGGGCTGTTTTTTGATTTCCAGTTCTACAGCTTTAAGAAACTCAGCGATCATAGTTCAAATGTCAAATCAATTAATCTTCTGTCGATATCCGTTTTTTTGATGCGTACGTTAACCTTATCTCCTAATCGGTAAATCATTTTTCTTCTGCGACCGATGACCCTGTAATTTTTTTCATCAAACTCATAATAGTCATCTTTCATATCGGCCAGGCGCGCCATGCCTTCACACTTCGTTTCAACGATCTCTACAAAGATTCCAAAATCGGTGACTCCGGTGATGATTCCATCATATACTTTATTCTCTGCCATGCTCATGAACTCTACCTGCTTGTATTTGATAGAGGCTCGCTCTGCATCGGCCGCGCGTTTCTCCCGTTCAGAAGTGTGAACACATTTTTCTTCGAATTGTTTTTTATTGACCGATTTTCCGCCATCCAGGTAATGTTGTAACAATCGATGCACCATCATGTCCGGATACCTGCGAATGGGCGAAGTGAAGTGCGTGTAATGCTCGAAAGCCAAACCAAAATGTCCTTTCGCATCCGTGGTATATTTTGCTTTCGCCATAGCGCGCACGGCCAATGATTGCAGCACGTTCTGTTCAGGCTTACCTTCGATTTCTTCCATCAGCTTATTCAACGAGCGTGAAATAGAAGCAGATTCAAAGTTCAGCGTGTGCCCAAACTGCTTTGCAAAACGTGAGAAGTCCTCTACCTTTTCCTGATCGGGCAGGTCATGAGCACGGTAAACAAAGATGTTTTTGTCCTCTCCCTTTTTCATTTTGTACACAAAGGTGGCCACCGCTCTATTGGCCAGCAGCATAAATTCCTCGATCAACTTATGTGCATCTTTCCTTACTTTAGGAACAACCGCTAACGGTTTCCCTTTTTCATCGAGTCTGAATTTTACCTCAGTGGTTTCAAAGTTTACTGCTCCTTTAGCGAAACGCTCCTTGCGGAGAACATGATGAAGGTCATTTAAAAATTTAATCTCATCTGCAAACTTACCCTGGCCGGTTTCGATCACCTCTTGTGCTTGTTCATACGAGAAGCGATGATCGGAATGAATGACTGTCCGCCCAAACCACTCTTTATGAACTTTGGCCTTCTCGTCCATTTCAAATACAGCCGCAAAAGTAAGCTTGTCTTCATTGGGCCGTAAAGAACACAAAGCATTGGATAGACGCTCGGGCAACATTGGCACGGTGCGATCAACAAGATATACTGATGTGGCGCGATCAAATGCATCTTCGTCCAATGAGGTACCGGGGATTACATAATGCGTAACATCCGCAATGTGAACGCCAATTTCATAACGACCATTTTCTAATTTGCGAAAGGAAATGGCATCATCAAAGTCTTTTGCATCTTCCGGGTCGATGGTAAAAGTAAGTACATCACGAAAATCCCAACGTTTTTTTACTTCCTCTGCGGTGATTCCTTCACTGATTTTTTCAGACTCATGGATCACGTTTTCCGGGAAGCGGAAAGGAAGATCAAACTCTGCCATGATGGAATGAATCTCTGCTTCATTCTCACCGGTTTTCCCCAGAATCTCAACCACTTTTGCTTCAGGACTTTTATCGCGGTCGGCCCATTTGGTCACCTCAAATAAAACCTTGTCATTGGCTACAGCGCCATTCAGGTTTTCGGGATAGATGAAGAAATCCTGGTAGATCTTTTTAAAGTCAGGAACAACAAATCCGAAATTGCGAGAGACTTCCATCCGTCCTACAAACCGGGTTCTTCCTCTTTTTACAATGGAGGTTATTCTTCCTTCTGGATTTTCTCCTGTTTTTCTGTTGGAGACCTCTACTTCTACCGTATCGCCATGAAGGGCAGAAGCCAAATCAGTCGAGCGCACGTAAATATCTTTTTGACCTTCTTCACCGGTTGCGACATAGGCAAATCGTGGATTGACATGATCTACGATTCCTGTAACGGCTTTTTTCTTGTGGGTACTTTTGTAATTTCCCGAAGGGAGTTGTTCTACTTTACCTTCTTCCTCCAGGGCATCCAGCAACTTGAAGAGATCTTCGATGAGAGATTTCTTTTTTAGTCCTAGTTTTTTAATTAACTGTTGCGGGCTGTAACCTTTGCCCGACATTTCTTCGAGAAGCGAGAGAAGGGAAGAATACATTCCTCCCTGTTCTTTTTTATTTTTCTTCTCTTTTTCTTTTTTGAATTTCTTTTTGCTCATATTTTTTACCACCGAGTGCACGGAGTTTTTCACAGAGATAAATCAGTACCCGTTAACAATTCGTTTTATCCCGTCCTTTAGCTTTAGAACATTAAAATTGATTAGTAAACCAAATCGACTATTATTTACTTTTAGATAGGTGAGTACCTGGGCGAGGTGGATGTCGGTGAGCCTATCCACAGATTTAACTTCAACAATAATTCTAACCAAATCCATTCGGTAGCCGCAATCTAACTTTACTTCTTCATATACTAATGGAAGTGGCTTTTCTTTTTCTATGGATAGACCTGATTTAACTAATTCGTAATGCAGGCAAGTTTGATAGGCAGATTCCAGAAGACCAGGCCCCAAAGCCCTATGTACTTTAATGGCGCATCCGATAATCTGTTCGGTTATCTCATGATCTGTCATCTCTGTGATTTCTCAGTGTGCTCTGTGGTTAATCCTTATGCAGAAACTATATTTTCTAATTTAATCATGGATAATCCTTTCATTTTCAAATACAGTTGTGCGATGGCCACTACATCACCTACACAGTATTCCGCAATTTTTTGGAGATCGCCTTGCTGGTAGTATACTTTGCTCACCATAGAGCCATCCATGACTCCCTTACTGCTGGGTATATTGAAGATCGCCAGTAATAAATCCAGTGAGGTATAATGCTTAAAATCACCAAACTTCCACATTTCCATGGTGTCGAGGTGATTTACTTCCCAGGGTTTTTTACCCGCTGTGTTTAAAACCGTTGGCAACGCAAGATCGTTCACCAGCATTCTCCGGCAGATATATGGAAAGTCAAACTCTTTTCCGTTGTGAGCACACAATCGAGCAGAAGCCCCCATTTTCTCAAGCATGATTCCAAAATCCGCCAGCAATTTTTTCTCATCGTGATCGGCATAGTACTTGGTGCGCAGATGGAGTTCTCCTGTTTCACTTTCAGAATACACCCCCACAGCAATCACAACAATTTTCCCAAACTCTGCATAGATACCGGCTCGCTCGTGAAACAAATTTTCATCGGTTTGCCCTTCTTCGCGCTTGAAGAAATTGGCTTTTCTGGCCCATTGTGTTTTAAACCGCTCACTGAGTTTACTGTACTGATCAGCGCAACCCACGGTTTCAATGTCGAGAAAGAGAATGTCTTTTAATTCTGCATTCATAGGCGTAACGTTATTATCTATAAAAATACAGATAAGATTGGGGAAGACAAATTCCAAATTGTGCAGTTAGCTAGGAGTGCAATACGCCTTCCATGTTCAGCTCTTTGACGAAAGTCAGATTTTCTTCACGGATACTATCCGGAACAAATACAAACCTGCGATCGTAAATTTGCTGCCCAACGTAATAGCTTACCCAATACTCGTTATTCAAATGAAACAACTTCGGATCAATAGACTCCACCACAGTATAACCTTCAGCGGGAACCGTCTCTAAGAAATGGCGTAGCGTAGAAGTTCTTTGGTGCTCACCTTCTTTTCCGCCATAGCCACTGCTGGCAACCAGTGTATTTTCAATGGAGAATGGATTGTTGTTGATGATGTAAACTTTCCACTCATCGTGATGGAGAATATCCTTTTCACGCACAATTGCGAGCGTTACATTTTTTACTTCGGGGATTTCAATGTCTTTCTTCATCTTATTTCTTAAAATTTTCAGCGATCACTTTTTCAGCAGGCTTTCCTTGAGGTGTGAAATCGATCGCGACCATCCTTCGCGGTCCATGTGGGTACCACTTCCAGAAATAGACTCCGATCAGCCAACTCTTGTTCCAGGCAGCTTTGAAAAAGGCGAGATAACAGTTGTACTGTGCCTCGTTGGAAATCTGAATGTCTGATGATTCCTGAGGCCAGCGCCAGGGTTCTACCGCAGCATCGACATCACTGCGATAGCCAATTTCAGTAAACACTACGGGCTTATTAAATTTTTTATGAACACGCTCGATGGCGGCAAGCGGTTCATTCCAGTTCGTTATTAATTCGCTTAGGGTAGCTTCCTGATTTTTTGAAAGAGGAAAATAAGCCTGCACGCCAATGTAATCCAGGGCATCCCAAAAACGAATGTGTTCATATTCCTGGTGAAAATTAGCCGCGTAAAGTAATTGACCCTTATACACGGATCTGATTTTAGCGATAATTGACCGCCATTCTTTTTCTCGTTTAGTAGTTTGTTGCAATTCTGTGCCAATGCATAAGATTTCTATTTTATTCTCTTGCGCTAATCGGGCATAGTGTAGGATGAACTTCTCGTAATTCTTAAACCAGCTTAGCCAGGCCGTATCACTTTTCATCACCACGTCACCGGGCCACCCATCACGTACCCAGAGGTGTGGTTTTAAAATTGTCTTGATACCGAGTTTGTGAGCAAGCTGAGTAGTCTTGGAAATCCCGTCATCGGATTCACCCCACCAGACGCGATCAGAAGATGTATTCATCCTGATGGAGGATGAACTAGCATCGCGCTGCCAGGCAAAGGGTGTTTGAGAAATCCAGTTGATATTATTATTCAAAAGTGCTGAGAATTCTTTTTCAGTAACCACTTCCCGACCGGCTACCCAGCACACCCCTTTTTGCTTTTCAATTTTTGTTTGTTGTGATTTTGCAGGCATCGCCAGCAAGAGCAGATAATATGAAAAGATGATTGCCTGTTTAATCATGCCTGAAGTAAACTTCTGTTCAGAAGAACTAATTTACGATTTCCATCCCGAACAGAGTAGCAATCTTACCTTTCAATATGGATTTTACCTGTTGAAAATCTTGCAGGCCATTCAACTCTTTTTCCAATGAGGTAACGGCCTTATCATCTATGCCGCAGGGAACGATATAATTGAAGTATTGCAATAGCGTATTGACATTGAAAGCCAATCCATGCATCGTTACCCAACGGCTGGTTTTTACACCTAGCGCGCAAATTTTGCGTGCGGTCTTTTCATTCTCATAATCGATCCAAACACCGGTAAGGCCATTGATTCGCCCTGCCTTAATGCCGAATGCAGCGAGCGTTTGAATCACAGACTCCTCCAGCAAGCGCATGTATTGATGAATATCCGAGAAAAAATTTTCGAGATCAAGGATGGGATACACAACAATTTGCCCGGGGCCATGATAGGTGATGTCGCCACCACGATTAATATGATAATAGGTGGCTTCGATGGTATGAAGATGTTCTTTATTCATTAAGAGGTTTTTCTCCTCACCACTTTTGCCGAGTGTGAACACGTGGGGATGTTCGCAGAAGAGTAAGTAGTTGTTCGTTATTCGTTGTTCGTTATTCGGTAGTGTGCGGTTTTGAACTTTTACATCGACAATGGATTGAAATAAATTGGTTTGATAATCCCAGGCTTGCTGGTAATCCATCAGACCGAGATCAATGTATTTTGTTCTTTTGTTAAGAATTGTGTTCACCGAAGTTTGGATAACTCTTCCTTAAGTTGGTCGATGGCTTCCACGGGCGCAGACTCAACCCCGTTTTCTTTGGCGAGAAAGAACGATATCCAGTCGGTGAGGTGGATCAGGTAATAATATTGTTCAAGCAGGGACGCCCCTTCGGCTACAATATCAATAATGGGGTGAGAACGCTTTTCAAACACCGGTCGACAAATCTCCATTCGTTTTTCGACACGCTCATGATCATGATCAGAATACAGGTAAATGACTTGCGCTTGCTGAAGTATGGTCTCCGGAAATTGCCATCCGGCAATCTCATTGTGATTCATTTCCGGGAAGGTATTGATGTGGGCTAATTGTTTGGCGTTTTCATTCAGTTGATTTTGAAAACGGGTGGCCATGGCCCTCAATCGTTCATCACAATAGATGATAGGAAGTTTGCCTTTCAGTTTTTTTGCAATTAACTCTGCTTCCGATAGAATTGCTTTTTCGCCCCTATTGAGATACTCGATAGCATTTTCGGTTTCTTTGATGAAAGCGGCCCCAATTAAGTTAGTGTGATAGAGCGCTGAAAGAAGAGAGATCATCATGTAACCAACATGACCTCGTGAGCTGGTTGATCCTCCCGGTATTTGAATCCATAATAGATTATATTCTTTCGCCATCTCCAACATCTTGCCACCGGAGGTAATGCAAATGATATGGGCACGCTTCAACATAGCCTTATGAATGGTTGAAAGAGTTTCTTCTGTATTGCCGCTGTAAGAACAGGCAATAAAAAGTGTATGAGGACTAACAAATTGAGGAATGTTATAGCCCTTGCTCACCGTGATAGGAATAGGCACCCGGCCAAAGGTTAACGATTCCACCAGGTTTGCACCTATGCCTGAGCCACCCATACCCGTGATTAACACATTACGGATATCGCTTCCTGGCCGCACCAAATCTACGGATTGCACGATTTTCAATGCATCAGCCAGTTGTAAAGTAAAGCCTTCGATTAGTTTCTTCATTCTTTACGTTATAAATTCATAACTATCCGAAAGTCGCGATTATAAAGTAGCGGAAAAAGTTCAAACCTTTGAGGTATCTGAAATCTTAAAAGAATGAGCCTCTTCCGCAGAA
>JAYVTB010000149.1:0-76892 GCA_043774805.1 Cyclobacteriaceae bacterium
GGTACTTAATCCCGAAGTTACTGTCCGTTCACGCGGTGTAATGGAGAAATGTTCATTCTGTGTTCAGCGCATTCAAACCGGAAAGCTTACTGCGAAGAAAGAGCGCAGACCGCTTCAGGATGGTGAAGTAGTTACGGCCTGCCAGGCTTCTTGCTCATCCGGAGCAATCTTGTTTGGCGACATGAATAATCCTGAAAGCAAAATCAGCAAACTGTTGAAGATCACATTGGATGAGAAGAATCCTTACGGAATCGATAAGAAGATTGGCAATCCAAGAGCTTATCGCGTGCTGGAGGAGATTGGTGTAAAACCAAATATATTCTATCTGACCAAGATCAGAAACAAAGACAAAGTCAAAGAGAACGCATAAAAGTTTATTTATAGAATTTGATACGTAACTAAAGTATGCAAGCAACTTCATCGATACGCGAAACACTCATTACCGGAGGGAAAACTGTACGAGATGTATCCGAAGACATCAGTCGCCAGGTAGAAGCAAAACCCTCACGATTGTGGTGGATCGCCTTCAGTATTTCCCTTGTATTATTAATGTTTGGCGTTTACTGTCTCGCAACAGTATTATGGCAAGGCATCGGCATGTGGGGATTGAACAAAACAGTAGGATGGGCATGGGATATCACCAACTTCGTTTGGTGGGTAGGTATCGGTCACGCTGGAACGTTGATCTCTGCCATCCTTTTATTATTCCGCCAAAAGTGGAGAATGTCAATCAACCGTGCCGCTGAAGCGATGACGATCTTTGCCGTTATTTGTGCGGCAACTTTCCCATTGGTTCACATGGGCCGTCTGTGGCTCGGTTTATATTGGGTACTTCCATTGCCAAATACCTGGGGCTCACTTTGGGCGAACTTCAACTCACCACTTCTTTGGGACGTATTTGCGATCACTACTTATTTTACCGTTTCACTGGTATTCTGGTATATCGGTCTGATCCCTGACTTTGCCGTGATCCGCGACAGAGCAGTACGTATGGGAAACAAGACGCGCGCAACTGTCTACAACGCATTAAGCTTTGGATGGGATGGTGCCGCTAAAACTTGGATGCGTTACGAGTCGGTGGCCTTGATCCTGGCCGGACTTTCAACACCACTAGTACTTTCCGTTCACACGATCGTATCCTTTGACTTTGCTACTTCCATTGTTCCAGGCTGGCACACCACGATTTTCCCTCCCTACTTTGTGGCGGGTGCTATCTTCTCGGGTTTCGCGATGGTGTTGACGCTGTTGATCGTTACCCGTAAAGTATTTCATTTGGAAGACTACATCACAATCTATCACATCGAGTTGATGAACATTGTTATTATCATCACCGGTTCGATAGTGGGTATTGCCTATATCACAGAATTCTTTGTGGCCTGGTACGGACAAGTTCCAGCTGAATATTACGCTTTCTACAATCGTGCTACCGGTCCATATTGGTGGGCATACTGGTCCATGATGACCTGTAACGTAATTTCTCCACAGCTATTCTGGTTCAAGAAGTTGCGTACCAATATCGTAGCCACCTTCGTGTTGTCAATCATTGTAAATATCGGAATGTGGTTCGAGCGATTTGTAATCATCGTGACCTCTATTCACCGTGATTATCTTCCTTCCAGCTGGTCGATGTTTTATCCGACCATGTACGATGTGGGTGAATACATTTTGACATTTGGATTTTTCTTCACCGCGTTCTTCCTGTTTGCCAAATTCTTCCCTGTGATCAACATGGCGGAAGTGAAAAGTATTATTAAATCGACTTCCGAAAAGAAGCATTAATAGATTATGAGTAACACGACCGAAAAATTTTTAGTGGGCATTTTTGACGATGAAGATATTCTGCTTCATGGTGTGGAAGGTATCCGCGAAAAGGGAGTTAAAATTCATGAAGTTTATTCTCCATTTCCAGTTCACGGACTGGATGAAGCATTAGGATATAAACGTTCACGATTACCCATCGCAGCGTTCCTTTTTGGAATGACAGGAACTATCCTGGCGTTGGTCATGCAGATTTGGATGCTGGGTTTCGATTGGCCGATGATCATTGGTGGTAAAAACTTTGTGTCATTGCCTCCATTCATTCCGGTAACGTTCGAATTGACCGTGCTTTTGTCTGCACTGGGTATGGTGGGCACATTCTTCATTGTTAGTGACATGAAGCCTTACAATACACCGCGTCAATTTGATTTGAGAAGCACGGATGACAAACACGTGATGGCTGTTGACCTTGCTTCCAATAAGTTAAGCAAAGAGGAGATCAGCCGTATTTTGAAAGAGAACGGAGCATCAGAAGTAAATGAAAAGAACTTTTAATATCATGCAGCGTATGCGATATATACTTTTACTAATTGCTGGAATATCAGCGGCCACATTTCTGGCGGGTTGTAAGGCTGGCGGTGATAACCAGGGACGTGAGTACGCTCCCAATATGTATCACTCTGTGGCCTATGAACCATTGTCTCAAATTACCGATAAGGACGCAGGCGCGTGGGTGAATTCATTGGATAATGGAAGAGGTGAGTATTATAATTCAAATGAATACAATCCATTTAAAATGAACATGCGTCTTCCGGCCCCTAACACGGTGCGAAGAAATGCTCATGGCTGGTTGCCTTACCGTGGCAGCAATGATTCAACAGGTATGCGCCTGGCGGATAAGTTGGTGAACCCCTATGAAGCTACGCCTGCGATTCTGGAGCAAGGAAAGCTGATGTATGAAATTAACTGTAAGCATTGCCATGGTGCAAAAGGTGCCGGTGATGGTAAGGTTGCGGATAAATATCCTGGTGTGGCAAACCTGACGGGTGATGCCATTAAAATAGTTACGGAAGGACATATTTTCCATGTGATCACTTATGGTAAAGGGTTAATGGGTGCACACGGCTCTCAGGTAAGTGAGGAGGATCGCTGGAAGATTGCCAAGTACGTAAAGGAGTTACAGAAATAATTTATACTCATTAGATATAATTCGAAATGGTAGCAGACGAACAGTACGTTTTTAATGCCGGGGCAAAGAAGAATTTAACCATTCTTTTTGTTGTGGGTTTAGTTCTTTTTGTGATCGGAGTTTTTATGGCCATGAATTCGGGTCACGGCCATGAAGAAGGTCACGCCTCCATAGAGGTTTCAAAAAGTTTGGTGGCCAGTGCAGAACCTGCTGCGGTTGCAGAAGGGGGTGGCGAGCATCATGGCAGCCCTACCTGGCTGAAAAGAATTTATACTTCCCTTTGGCATAACAATATCTTTTTCACCGGTCTGGGTATGATCGGTTTATTCTTCGTGGCAATTCAATATGCTGCTCAGGCAGGATGGTCTGCGCCAATCAAGAGAGTTCCTCTTGCCATTGGTCATTGGATTCCGATTGCGGCAATTCTTACGCTGGTACTTTGGTTTGTTGTGAAAGGCGATATTTTCCATTGGACCCATCATGATCTTTACGATAAGGCATCGCCTCAGTATGATAAGATTCTTGATAGGAAAAGTGCCTACTTCTTTTGGCTAGGTCACCCGGGAGGATTTCCTGTATTTTATATTCTTAGAATGGTGGCCTTCTTTGGCCTTTGGTATTGGTTCTTCCTGCAAATCAAAAAGAGAATGCTGGCCGAAGATGTGGAAGGAGGAACTTCCAACTGGTATGGTGCAAGAAAGTTTGCAGCTATTTTCCTGGTGTTTTTTGGTTATAGTTCATCTGTGGCAGCATGGGATTGGGTGATGAGCATTGATCCGCATTGGTTTAGTACTATGTTCGGATGGTATGTGTTTGCAAGCTGGTGGGTATCCGGATTGGCCATGATCACCCTGGTGGTTATTTACCTGAAAGAAGGAGGATACCTGAAGATGGTTAATTCAAATCATTTGCATGACCTAGGCAAGTTTATCTTCGCATTCAGCATATTCTGGACGTATATCTGGTTTAGTCAATTCATGTTGATTTATTATGCCAACATCCCGGAAGAGACGGTCTATTTCATCCAAAGAATCAAGAACGCTCCATACTCATGGATTTTTTATACTAATCTTATTTTAAACTTCGTGCTTCCATTCTTGTTATTAATGACGAGAGATGCAAAGCGCCATATGTCCATGCTTAAGGTAGTAGCTCCCATCGTAATTTTGGGTCACTGGTTTGATTTCTATAACATGATCGCTCCCGGGGTAATGAAGGCAGAAGGAGGTTTAGGTTTTCTTGAAATTGGGTTGGCTATGGTTTTCCTGGCGGCATTCCTCTTTGTATCGTTGAATGCATTATCAAAGGTTCCATTGGTGGCAAAACAGCACCCAATGATGGAAGAAAGTTTACATCACCACATTTAATTGAATCACGAATAAAGAATCTATTATGATGAGTTTGATAATCAGTTTGGGTGTTGTTTTGGTTCTGGCCATCTTATACATGGTCTTCAGAATTAGCAACCTGGTTGGATTAGTGAAGGGAAAGAAAGATGCATCGACTTCATGGAATGACATTAATGCTTATCTGATGATGGTGTTCATGATTGGTGGCCTTGCCTTATTCTTCTGGTATTCATTTGCGCACTTTGATGATTATGAATTACCAGTGGCATCAGAACATGGTGTGGTCACGGATAATCTCTTCTGGATTACGATGTGGGTTACCGTGATCGCGTTTGTGATCATTTTCATCGTTATGTTCTGGTTCACGTTTGCCTATCGCTATAAGGAAGGAAGAAAAGCTGAGTTCTTTTCGGATCATCACCAATTGGAAATCATCTGGACGGTTATCCCGGCTATCGTTTTGGCACTGTTGATCTTCAGTGGTTTAAAAGCATGGAACGACATCACAGGCCCTGCATCTAAAGATGCGGTGGTAATAGAATTAATCGGACAGCAATTTTTGTGGACGGCCCGCTACCCTGGCGTGAAGGATAGTCAACTGGGAAATTCCAACTACAAGATGATTGATGCTTCCAATGAATTCGGATTGGATCTCAGTGACAAAAATTCTTTTGATGATTTCAAATCGTTGGAGCTTCATTTGCCAAAAGGCAAAGAGGTTCATCTTAAAATCAGAGCCAAAGATGTATTGCACTCCGTGTTTCTTCCACACTTCCGTTTGAAGATGGATGCTGTTCCAGGTATGTATACTACCTTCAAGTTTGTACCTACCAAATCAACCGCTGACATGCGTGAGGAAACGGGTAACCCGAAATTCAATTACGAGATGGCCTGTACTGAAATTTGCGGGAGAGGACACTTCTCTATGAAGTTCCCCGTGTTTGTTCATGATACCGTAGAGGATTATGAGAAATGGATGGCTTCACAAGAAGCCTGGTTGAAACAAAATCCTGAATATCTGCAGCGGATTCCTGCCGCATTGAGAGAGGCAGCGATCATTAAATCGGGCATCCCTGCGGATAGCAAGGAAGCCATTATGGCATCTCAGGTAACAGTAACATTAAACTAAGAATTTAAACAACATGGCAACAGTTGATTTACATACACACACCGAAACACATTCTCACACCGATCACGAACATGAGGAGCACCATCATGGTAACTTCTGGACTAGCTATGTGTTCAGTGAAGATCACAAAGTAATTGCCAAGCAGTTCCTGATCACAGGTATGGCATGGGCGCTTATTGGTGGTGTTTTGTCTGTATTATTCCGTCTACAGTTAGGATTTCCTGATGCGGATTTATCCTGGCTGAAACCTTTATTAGGAGGCTGGTTAACTCCCGAAGGAAAAATTGATCCTGAATTTTACCTCGCGTTGGTAACGATGCACGGCACGATCATGGTGTTCTTCGTGTTGACTGCCGGATTGAGTGGTACATTCAGTAACTTCCTTATTCCACTGCAGGTGGGTGCCAGGGATATGGCCAGTGGATTCATGAACATGCTTTCCTACTGGTTCTTCTTCCTGTCCAGCACGGTCATGTTTACCTCCCTTTTTATTTCAACGGGCCCGGCTTCAGGAGGATGGGTTATTTACCCACCACTTAGTGCTTTGCCCCAGGCAATGCAAGGCTCAGGATTAGGTATGACCCTTTGGTTGGTAGCCATGGCTTTGTTCATTATTAGTTCTTTGCTGGGAGGCATCAATTACATCACTACAGTCATTAACCTTCGCACGAAAGGGATGTCGTTCACCAAGTTACCATTAACGATCTGGGCATTCTTCTTTACCGCGATCATTGGTGTATTGTCTTTCCCTGTTCTATTCGCAGCCGCCTTATTGCTGATTTTTGATCGTAGCTTTGGTACTAGTTTTTATTTATCTGATATCTACATCGGTGGTGAGGCACTTCCCAATCAAGGAGGAAGCCCTATTTTGTTCCAGCACTTATTCTGGTTCTTAGGTCACCCTGAAGTTTACATTGTGTTATTACCTGCGTTGGGTATTACCTCTGAAATCATTGCCACCAACTCGAGAAAACCTATCTTCGGTTACAAGGCCATGGTGGGGTCCATGTTGTTCATCGCAATTCTGTCTTTCGTGGTGTGGGCACACCATATGTTTGTGACAGGTATGAATCCTTTCCTGGGGTCAATCTTTACTTTGTTGACCTTGATCATTGCGGTACCTTCTGCGGTTAAGATATTTAACTATGTGACTACCCTTTGGAAGGGTAATATCATCTTCACTCCAGCAATGTTATTTTCTATTGGATTGGTTTCGTTCTTCTTAACAGGAGGTATTACCGGTATATTCCTTGGTAATTCCGCGATTGATATTCAATTACACGATACCTACTTCGTTGTGGCGCACTTTCACCTGGTAATGGGTAGCGCATCTTTCTTCGGAATGGTGGCGGGTGTATATCATTGGTTCCCAAAAATGTTTGGAAGAATGTTGGATGAGCGCCTTGGTTACTTTCACTTTTGGTTGACTATTGTGGGTGTTTACATGGTGTTCTTCCCCATGCATTATATCGGTATTGCAGGTTTCCCAAGAAGATATTATAGCTGGACAAACTTTGAAACGTTCAGTGGATTTGCTGACCTGAATATGCTGGTGAGTATCGCTGCCATCATAACATTAGCGGCACAGTTTATCTTCCTGTTCAACTTTATTTATAGCATTTTCAGAGGTAAAGTGGCCAGTGAAAACCCATGGAACTCCAATACACTGGAGTGGACCACGCCTCGCCATCCAGGTCACGGCAACTGGCCAGGAGAAATCCCTACCGTATACCGTTGGCCTTACGATTACAGCAAGCCAGGAGCAAAAGAAGATTTCATTCCTCAGCATATACCTTATTCTGAAACGCCAGAATCTAATTTACCTCATGAAAATGAGTTGGTGAAACTGGAATTAAACAATGGTTCAGCAATTGTTATAGAAGACAAAAAGCATTAAGAGGATTCTTAACTACTACGTGAATTATTCAGCGACCAAAGGATATTATAAGCTTTGCTTATCCACTTTGGTCGCTGTTTATTTTTTGATCCTCGTGGGCGGAGTAGTGCGCACTACCGGCTCAGGAATGGGTTGCCCTGATTGGCCTAAATGTTTTGGACAATGGGTTCCACCCACATCGATTAATCAGTTGCCTGCTGATTATAAAGAGAAATATGCAGCCCTGCGTGATAAGAAAAATCAAAAGTTTGCGCGTTACCTTTCTGCCTTTGGAATGAAGGAGACCGCAGATAAGATATTGCAAGACGAATCCATTTTGGTAGAAGCAGATTTTAATCCTCAGAAAACGCGTATTGAGTATATCAACAGACTGATAGGCGTAGCGATTGGATTTTTAATCATTACAGTTTTTGTTCGCTCCATAAGGCTCTATAAAACAAAGCCATCTTTTTTATGGATATCATTGTCCACACTAATACTGGTTATTTTTCAGGGCTGGTTTGGGTCCATCGTGGTATCGACTAATCTTACCTCGTGGACGATCACCATTCACATGGTTCTTGCCTTAGTGATTGTTGCCATGCTTATATTGTTGATGCACTGGTCGGCACCAAACCAGGTAATTTCTGCTCCGGGGCGACTTAAATTATTGCTGTTGGTTTGCATGCTGATGCTGCTTGTCCAGATTATACTGGGAACTGAGGTTAGAGGAGCTATTGATCGGTTGGCGGAATCAGAAGCCATCAGGGGAAAATGGATTTCCCTGATCTGGTCCGATTTTGTCGTTCACCGATCATTTTCCTGGGTGGTTTTGATGGTTCACGTCATTTTTATTCTCAGGTTGAAGAAAACTACTGGGAATAATCCTTTATCGCTAAGTTTAGTACTGTTAATTTTGCTGACTATTTTAACAGGGGCCGGAATGGGTTATTTTTCAATACCCGCGTTCCTTCAGCCAATACATTTATTGGTTGCCACTGTTACATTCGGACTTCAGTTTTTATTGTTTTTGCGGTTGAACACTCATAAAGAAATTGTGTTAGCAAATTAAGTATGACTTCAGGGATAGAACAAATTAGCAACAGTCAACTGGTCGCTGCAAAAGCAAAAGCGTTCATCGAGTTATTGAAGATGAGACTTTCGCTGTTGGTTGCATTTTCCTGTGCGTTTGGATACACTTTGGCGATGAAGGGCAATGTAAATGGAGAAGTTTTATTCATGCTCACATTGGGAGGCTTTCTATTATCGGGTGCATCGGTAAGCATCAATCAGGTTATCGAAAAAGATCTCGACAAATTAATGGGTCGTACCCGGAATCGCCCGCTCCCCACTGAGCGGTTAAGTATTAACGAAGCCATTGTATTCATCGTAGTCATTTTTCTAATCAGCATCTCGATTCTTTGGATCTATACAAATCCGTTTACGGTGATGCTTTCTATTGTGTCCATGATCCTATATAGTTTTGTGTATACGCCATTGAAGAGGGTAGGGCCAATAGCAGTTTTTGTGGGAGCAATTCCAGGTGCTTTGCCTCCGCTGTTGGGTTGGGTGGCAGCCACCGGTGCGATCACCTATGAGGCGTTAATTATTTTTGGGATTCAGTTCATTTGGCAGTTCCCTCACTTTTGGGCAATTGCCTGGGTGGCAGATGATGATTACAAAAAAGCGGGCTTTAAGTTATTGCCTTCTGGTGGAGGAAAGGATCTCAATACTGCTATACAGATCATGATTTATACATTGTTCCTGATTCCACTTGGATTGTTGCCAGCCAAATTTGGAATCACCGGATTAGACTCTGCCATTGTTGCAACGGTGTGTGGCGTAGCATTTCTAGCTCAGACATTTTCGCTGATGAAAACAGGAAGCAGGCAATCGGCCTTGCGAATCATGTTTGGTTCATTCTTGTATTTACCGATTGTGCAGATCGCTTATTTAGTAGACATAATTAAACCTTAGAAAGCATGGAGAAGTCGATTTCAGGTGAGTTTAAGATTGTAGAAGAGCCAAAGAATACCCTGGCCATGAATCCAAAGAAATTTGCGATGTGGCTGTTTATTGGCAGCGTGGTAATGTTGTTTGCTTCGCTTACATCGGCCTACATTGTGCGACAGGCAGAAGGCAATTGGATGTATTTCGAGTTGCCTGGAATTCTCACGATATCAACTATCGTAATTTTACTAAGCAGCGCGACCATGCAGTGGGCTTACTGGTCTGCCAAGAAAGATAATTTACAAAATGTGAGAGTGCTTGTTGCCATCACAACGTTGTTAGGGGTGGCTTTCCTCGTCCTTCAATTTCAGGGTTGGAAAGACCTGGTAACCAATCAGGTTTATCTGGTTGGCAATCCTTCCGGATCTTTCCTCTACGTAATCACGGGTTTACATGGAATGCATATCATAAGTGCTATTGTGTTTTTATTAATAGTGCTGGTCTCAGCTTTCCGCTTTCGGGTCCACTCCAAAAACCTTCTCCAGATAGAAATGTGCACTACTTATTGGCATTTTTTGGGAGGTCTTTGGCTATATTTGTTTGTATTCCTATTATTGTATCGATAAAATCTTAAACCTAATCTATGTCACACAGTTCAGCCGCAACCGTATCTGAAAAAAGTGTTTGGGATGGCGGATCTTCCCCGATGGGTGCCAGTTATGGCAAGCTCATGATGTGGTTCTTCCTGTTGTCTGACGCATTTACTTTCTCAGGCCTATTAATTACATACGGATTGGTTCGTTCGTCTCATCCTGGTTATACAGGACTTCATGAGGCTTTCAAATTCTCAACTGAATATTGGCCAATTCCTGAAAAGGTCTTTGAAGCGGTTCCTTTCCTGCATGGATATTCTCTTCCCCTGGTGTTCGTTGGTATCATGACCTTCATCCTGATTATGAGCAGTGTTACCATGGTGTTGGCCGTGGAGGCGGGTCATCGGATGGATCGCAAGGCGGTTGAAAAATGGATGTTATGGACTATCGTTGGTGGCATCACTTTCTTGAGCTGCCAGGCTTGGGAGTGGACGCACTTTATTGTTGGTACTGACACGGCAACGTTGAAAGATGTTTTCAACTTGAAGACGGGCCTGTGGGAGCAAGTTAAGATAACGGGTGCTAATCTTCATGTTAATCAATATGGACCTCAACCTTTTGCTGACTTCTTCTTCTTTATAACTGGCTTTCATGGCTTCCACGTTTTTAGTGGTGTCATGTTCAACTTCCTGATTTATTACAACACAGTTACCGGAGTGTATGAGCGCAGAGGTCATTATGAAATGGTGGAAAAGGTTGGGTTATACTGGCACTTTGTGGATTTGGTTTGGGTATTTGTTTTCACATTCTTTTATCTCGTTTAATAAAGATATTTTATGGCACATCATTCAAACGAACCTCAGGTAACCGTATTACCTCCCGATAAGGAGAAGATAAAGAAGCTATGGACGGTGGCTGCTTATCTCGGAGTCATCACCGCTTTTGAATTTATTATTGCGTTCAGCATGTCTCACGGACCAGCTAAGACAGCCATCTTTGTTATTCTCACTATCGTGAAGGCAGGTTATATCGTTGGTGAATTTATGCACCTTCGCTATGAAGTGAAAATCTTATTCTGGGCGATATTAATCCCTACGCTATTCATCATCTGGATGCTGGTGGCCTTCGTATATGAAGGCATGCAGATGCCGGTGTTTTGATCAACAAATTTATTAATCTGGAGAAGGCTAAAGTGATGAACTTTAGCCTTCATTTTATGTTGGAAGTTAGTGTATGAAGAAAATCATTTTGATCATCGCGTTGCTGGTTCCCATAGGAGTATTCGTATTTCTAAAGATGTTTGGGAAAAATGAATTTTCGATACCCGTCTATTACGAAACCGGAGTCGAGAATCCTCCTTCGGATTGCAAAAGAAATTATCAAGCGCCTTACCTGGTGCCAGCGGCTGTATTAAACACGGTGGACTGGAACGGAAGGCCAGCATTAATCGTGATCGATTCTTCTCGGTCCGTGCAATCCACATTGACTGGATTAGATGAAGACCTTGTCGCTGAAGTGCAAATTATCTTTTTACCTCGAAAAGGTGAATACCTGGCTGAACGCTATACCTGTGATTTACTTCTTCAAAAACCATGGACCACGGTGTTGGTGGATGATCAACGTAGAATTCGGGGTTACTATGATCCTGAAACCCGCGAAGAAGTGGATCGCCTTATCGTTGAATTGAAAATTTTGTTAAAGAAGTATTGAGATGACCTCAAAGAAAGAACCATATCAAAAAGTAATCATTGCACTTTCTGTGATTCTCCCATTAGCGGTAGCTGCCTTGTTTAGCATTAAAATACCAGGTTATGATTTCAGATTTTTACCACCCATTTATGCAACGATCAATGGAATTACCGCCATTCTGTTGATCACAGCGGTAATCGCTATCCGAAATAAAAACAGAAAGCTGCATGAAGGGTTGATGAAAACCTGCATCGCATTATCAGCATTATTTTTAGTAATGTATGTACTCTATCACATCACGACCGATTCAACCCATTATGGTGGAGAAGGAGCCATGAGAGCGGTCTATTTTTTTATTCTGATAACTCATATTGTTTTGTCAGTAACAGTGGTTCCGTTTGTTCTGTTCACCTTCTCCAGGGCACTTTCCGGTAATTTTGAAAGGCACAAAGCATTGGCTAAATTTACCTTTCCGATATGGCTGTATGTGGCCGTTACAGGAGTTATCGTTTATTTGATGATTAGTCCGTATTACGTTTAAGAGTACAAAGATGAATAAGTGGGTTGCGAAATTGTTGTTTCTGGTTGTTATCATCCTCCTGTTTTCAATGGAAGGAAATGCTCAATGTGCGATGTGCCGGGCCACGTTGGAGAATAACGTCAGTAATGGAAATATCGGAATAGCGGCAGGTATTAATTTTGGAATTTTGTATTTGTTTGCGGCTCCCTATACAGTGATTGCTCTTATCGCATTTTTCTGGTACAGAACTAGTAAACGAGCCAGCGCACAGAATGAAAGCAAGAGCAGTATTGCACGGTAAGTGTCCTCGTTGTGGTGAAGGAGATATCTTCGTTTATCCGCTCGCCAAAATCTCCAGGTTTTCTGCCATGAATGTTAACTGTGAAAAATGCGGAGCTCCTTTTGAACCGGAGCCGGGTTTCTATTATGGTTCACTTTTCGTCAGCTATGCTTTTAATGTTGCCATCATGGCGATCATATGGTTGGTTTTATACTTTACGATTAATCCGGCCGATTGGGTGTATGGTGTCGCACTGGTCGCAGTCTCTATACTATTTATTCCCTTTAGCTTTCGTTACTCCAGAATATTATTTCTTTATTGGTTTGGCGGTCTCTGATAGATAGAGCCTTAGTCAGGAATTTCTTATTTTTAAGTATGCTTCAGGTATGCTAATAAGCCGCTCTTTAATTTTTTTAGGTCTTTCTTTCCTGTGTGCATTAGGATGTGTGATGTTTGCTTATAACGCGGACAGCACTGACGAAAAAGCATCATTTATTGAAGAACAACTCCACACCTTAGCGGAGGATATCAATAGAGAAGCGCGATTGATTCTCACTGATGGTGACTCTGTAAAGTGGTCTTCATTTAATAATTCCTTTTTTCTGCTCGATAGTACTGCCGTGTTGGCATGGAGTAATAATGAATTCTATCCTGATTTAAGAAGCAGGGTTGACTCGACTGGCATATTTCAATTGACTCGAAGTAATTCTGGTGATTTCTTGTTCACCAGTTGGCCCGCAACCAATTCCAGGATTCTGGTTTCGATGATTCCGTTGGTTAGAAAATATCCAATTTCGAACCGGTACTTATCAACAGAATGGAATGACAATATCTTTGATGGACTCCGTGGTGTCATATTCGATTCTTCAGGGAAAGAGGGTTCGCCCATCCAGTTGAGAGGCCAAACTTCATTTCGATTTCAGGTGGAAGAGATGAGCCTTGAAAGAGGAATATCATCTTTTATTCTCGCTACGCTTTCGTTGGTTTTATTCATTGCAGGAGTTTATTTATTGACGCGCAAGCTTTCTGAAACAAGAAAGCATGAATGGGCATTCCTGGTATTGGCCTCAGCTTTTGTGCTGGTGCGGATTATCATGATCTCGTTCGATTATCCGTCCGGTTGGAGACCTTCATCTGTTTTTGATCCACAGTATTTTGCTTCGTCCAGCTATAACTCCTCTGTTGGCGATTTGTTTCTGAATTCAATTGGTATTCTCATTCTCTGCGGATATGTTTTCTTTACCTACCATCATTGGCAGGTTGTGAAGCGTTTGTTGCAACTATCAGGTTGGTTCAGGTTTTTGGTGGGAGTTGTATTTATCACCATCGCTTTCTTTTCTTTTCTCTATCCATTCCTCTTTGTAGAGACCATTTATCATAATTCCACTATTCTGCTGGATATCACGGAGACGATTCATTTTGACTGGTTGCGAACGTTGTCCTGGCTATCGGTATTGGCAGGAGCCATTAGTGCTTTCTTTTTTGTCCACGTCTTAATTAATCTGACGCGATCAATTTTACCAACCTTTCTTCTGTTCCTGATTGGGTTGATGATCGCAACCACCTTCTTTACTGCGTATTTCATCATCGCAGATCGGGATTATGCGATTACATTGCCTATCGCAGTGATCTTTTTCTCAATTCTTTTTCTCACGGATCTAACTTCCTCCCTTCGGAAACTGGACCCCATCACATTTATCTATTTTTTTATTTTCATCGCAGCACTTGGTATTCAACATGGATTAAGCATTAAGCAATTCGAAGAAGAGAAGAGGGCTGAATCGCAGATTAAGTTTGCATCAAATTATCTGATTGGTCGTGATGTGCTTGGTGAATACCTCTTGAATGAAGGCACGAAACGAATCCGCCAGGATGCCTTTATTCAAAGCCGGTTGAACAATCCCTTCTTAACCAAGTCGGCCATTCGACAAAAAATTAAACAAGTTTACCTGAATGCTTATTTCGATCGGTACGAGTCACAGATTTATATTTACAATTCAACCGGAGAGCCATTGGATAATAGTTCTCCGGAAACCTTATCCGCCTTCACTAATCGATTTAAAAGTACTTCCACCTATACCGATTATGAAGGCATTTATTTTATTCAGCCATCTGACATAGATTCGAATAAGCGATACCTTTCTTTGATCCCGATTTCGCGGGCAGATCAAACCATTGGATTTATTATTATCGATCTTTCTTTGAAGCGAATAATCCCTCAGAATGTTTATCCTGAACTACTGGTAGACAGGCGCTTTGCAGAATTTTTTGAAAACTCGGGTCGAAGTTTTTCCTTCATAAAAGATAAAAAAATACTGAGTAGTTTCGGCACCTTTAATTACGAAAGGGATTTTGATTTTACTGACCTGGGCAATGATGAGTTTTATCGAACAGGTATTAAGAAGCGTGGATTCTTCCATACAGGTGTAGAGGATGTGACTGGTCAAGTGGCCGTAATAACTTCTGCAACGTACCCCAATTTTTATGTGCTCACCAATTTTTCATTCTTCTTTGTTTTAGGGGTTATTCTCCTGGTGATTACCATTGTGTTATACGGCATGGTTTCTTTCTTAAAAGGCCGCAAGATGAATTACGCAGCTCGTATTCAATTATATATTTACCTGGCGTTCTCATTGCCTTTATTTGTAGCGACCATCACGACATTAAATCGGGTAAGCAAGTCTGCAGAGAACGAATTAAGTCAATCTTTTGAGTCCAATGCCCGCAACCTTGGCGAGGGGATATTATCTTCCGTAACGGCCTATTTCAATGGCGCTCTTTCCAGAGAGGATTTTCAAAATTTCCTCATTGAACAAGCAAAGGTGACCAATACGGATATTACTTTTTATGATCAAACTGGCAAGTATGTGGCCTCCAGCCAGCCATTAATTATCGAGAGTCAAATCATAGCTCCTCTGATGAACAGGTTGGTTTGGGAGAAAATAAATAAAGAGGGCACCAGTTCTATGATTGTTGATGAGACGATTGGTTCACTGCATTTCAATAATTGCTACGTTACGATAAAGTCACCGGAATCGGGATCGATTATGGGCATGCTCAGCGTGCCATTTTTTGATTCGGCCAATTCTCTTGAGAATACCCAGGTGAATGTACTCTCTAATTTCCTTACCGTATTCACTATTATTTTTATTCTGTTCTCCATCCTTTCTTTTTACGTAGTCAATTCCTTGACCTTTCCATTGCGATTTATTACTCGCATTTTATCGAGAACTACATTGTCCGGAGGCAATAAGCCATTGGAGTGGAAATCAAATGATGAGATTGGAATGATGGTATCGGAATATAATAAGATGGTGCATAACCTTGAACAGAGCAAAAACGAATTAGCTCGAAGTCAAAAGGAAAGTGCATGGCGGGAAATTGCCAAGCAAGTAGCTCATGAAATCAAAAATCCACTTACTCCAATGAAGCTGACCCTTCAGCAAATGGAATATCTGCTTACGATGAAAAGGCTGGATGATGAAAAAGCGCGCACCTCTATAAATACGTTGCTTACACAAGTTGATATTCTAAATGAAATTGCATCATCCTTTAGCGCGTTTGCAAGAATGCCGGCCCCGATACTCGAGCGGATTGACCTAGTCGCACTTTTGAAAAAGTCAGTCAACCTGTATTTGGATTATGACGGTGGTGAGGTTGAATTTAAATCATCTTTCAATACGGCATTTGTGATGGGAGATGAGCAGTTGTTTAACCGGATTTTTTCCAACATAATTTTAAACGGCTTACAATCCGGAAATGGCCAACAGGTTTCAGTTCATGTAAATTTAAGGCACGTTGATAATTATTATGAGATCAGCATTAGCGACAATGGCAACGGCATAGCCCCAGAGATGATCAACGAAGTATTTATTCCCTATTTCAGTACCAAACAGTCTGGTTCAGGATTAGGTCTTGCAATTTCCAAACAAGGCATCGAGCAGAGTGGCGGAGAAATATGGTTTGATTCCGCGCCTGGAGCGGGAACAACTTTTTATATTAAGCTCCCGGAAGTGGAATGAATTTCAGGAATGATTACTTGATATTTCCGTTCTTCAGGTTCTTCATGATTTTATTAGTGAACACAAAATCATCAAGTTCCTTAACTCCTGAATTCATGATATCGAGGTTTGATCCTTCCCACATTTTTTCTCCTTTGTAGAGGAACATTATTTTCTCTCCGATACCCATTACGGAATTCATGTCGTGGGTGACCACCACTGTGGTGATGTCAAACTCGTGCGTGATTTCCATGATCAGTTCATCGATAACGATAGAGGTCTGTGGATCCAAACCAGAATTAGGTTCATCACAAAATAAATAATTAGGATTGTTCACGATGGCCCGCGCTATGCCTACTCTTTTCTTCATACCACCGCTGATTTCCGAAGGCATTTTTTTATTTACGCCTTCCAGGCCAACGCGTTGTAAGCAGAAGTTCACGCGCTCGATTTTTTCTGCAGGAGGCATTCTTGTAAGAATGTCCAAAGGAAACATCACATTTTGCTCTACATTTTTCGAATCAAAAAGAGCACCTCCCTGGAACAGCATTCCAATTTCTCTCCGTATTTCCGACTTCATATCTTTATCCGCTTCAGTGAAATTACGCAGATCATAAAATACATTTCCCGTGTCGGGTTGAAGAAGTCCAACGATGCACTTTAGTAACACGCTTTTTCCGGTTCCACTCGATCCGATAATCAAGTTCGTTTTTCCTTGATCAAATTCACCTGTAATGCCATTTATGATAGTCTTATCAGCAAAAGATTTGGAGATATTATTGATCTTAATCATGTGAAGTTACAGTAGGAGATAGGCTAAGAAATAATCGGCTAGTAGAACGGCAATGATGCTGGTTGTTACTGCTTGCGTACTGGAAATCCCGACCTCCAATGCACCTCCTTGCGTGAAATATCCTCTGAATGATGAAATAGAACTGATCAGGAAAGCAAATACGAATGACTTTATCAAAGCGAAGGTGATGAAGTATTCATTAAATGCGTAGCGGATTCCATAGATGTATTCCGTGGGTGTCAGTATCTCCGTAAGAGTGCCGGCCAGGTAACCGCCAAACATGGAGCAAACGGCAGCTACTATGACAAGTAATGGAAACATCATCAGTGAAGCGACAATTTTAGGCAGAACGAGATAGGAGGCAGAGTTGATTCCCATCACTTCCAGGGCATCTACCTGTTCGGTAATCCGCATGGTTCCAAGACCCCCCGCCATGCTTGATCCCACCTTGCCGGCATAAATCACCGCCATAATGGTAGGTGCCAACTCAAGCACCGTCATTTCTCTTACCACCTGAGAGATCACAAATTTTGGCACGAACGGACTGACAAGATTTGCCGCAGTTTGTAAGGTGGTTACGGCACCCATAAACGTTGAGACCAGCATAAATAACAAAATCGACTTAATGCCGATTTGAATACATTCTTCCAGGGTTAAATGATAATAGGTTCTAAACGTTTCGCGTCTGACAACGAGTGATTCTAAAAATATCATGTAACGTCCAAATCCCTTCATGTAGTTAAGTTCTAATGCTATATTGCCCAAAGATAAAATAATCCCATGAACAAATTAATGGTTGTCACCGGAGGCTCAAAAGGAATTGGCCGGGCTATCATCGAGCGTTTTGCCAGGGAGGGATTTGACATCGTCACTTGCTCCCGAAAGCAATCTGATTTAATTATTTTAAAAGAGGACGTAGAGCAGAATTTCAAAGTAACGGTTTACACCGTTGTGGCCGATGTAACGGATAGGAGCCAGGTTCAGGGTTTTACTGATTTTGTAAATAAATTAAACCGGCCGGTTGATGTATTGGTTAATAATGCCGGGTATTTTGAGCCCGGTCAAATCACAGAAGAGCCTGACGGTGTTCTGGAAAAAATGATTCAGAGCAATCTCTATAGTGGGTATAACACCACACGAGGACTGGTAGGAGGAATGAAGGCCAGGAGGTGGGGTCATATTTTTACGATTTGTTCCATCGCCAGTATTAACGCCTATCCAAATGGTGGTTCTTATGCCATATCAAAATTTGCGGCACTTGGTTTTACCAAAGTGTTGCGTGAAGAGCTCAAAGAATTTGACATCAGGGTAACGGCCGTTTTACCAGGTGCAACAAAGACAAGCAGTTGGGATGGATCCGACCTTCCCGCGAACAGGTTTATGAAGCCAGAAGATGTGGCGGAATCGGTTTACGGAGCGTATTCACTTTCGCGGAATGCTGTGGTAGAGGAAATTCTCATCAGGCCGCAATTAGGTGATATTTAAGTTTTTAGATACTTCGAACAAAAGCGGACTCAAAGGGTTATTTTTGTATCAAAATCATTCACGTGAGTAGCCAGATTATTCAACTACATCAGTATTGCAATAGCCTCGTTAGTTATAGCCGAAGGAAAACGCGGGTTGTAGATATCGGGGGTGTTCCCATGGGAGGAGAAAACCCCATCAGAATCCAATCGATGACTACAGTTGACACGATGGATACAAAAGGTTCAGTGGAACAGGTTATCCGCATGGTGGACGCAGGATGTGAATATGTGCGAATTACTGCCCCTAGCATAAAGGAGGCCCAAAACCTTGAAGTAATTAAGAAGGAGCTGAGAACAAGAGGTTATTCTGTTCCATTAATAGCCGACATCCACTTTACTCCAAATGCAGCTGAGTTAGCGGCCCGTATTGTTGAAAAGGTGAGGGTGAATCCTGGCAATTATGCGGATAAAAAAAGATTTGAAGAAATCGAATACACGGATGCCTCCTACCAGGCAGAATTAGATCGTATCCGCCAAAAATTTACTCCACTCGTTAAGATTTGCAAGGAGTATGGCACGGCCATGCGCATTGGAACCAATCACGGTTCGCTTTCGGATAGAATCATGAGCCGCTATGGCGATACACCACTTGGTATGGTAGAGTCGGCCCTGGAATTCCTTCGCATCTGCGAGGATATGAATTACTACGACATCGTACTATCTATGAAGGCCAGCAACCCGCAAGTGATGGTTCAGGCGTATCGTTTACTGGTTCAAAAACTGGATGAAGAAGGCTTTCAACCTTACCCATTGCACCTCGGTGTAACGGAGGCAGGTGATGGGGAAGATGGACGCATCAAGTCGTCAGTAGGTATTGGCACATTGCTGGAAGATGGGTTGGGCGATACTATTCGTGTATCACTTACAGAAGAACCTGAGGCTGAAGTTCCTGTTGCCATGGAGTTGGCAAACAGATATGTAAATCGCATCACCTCACTGGCAATTCCTGAAATAAAGTCATACCCGATAAACCCTTTTAGTTACAGCAGAAGAAATACACATGAAGTAGTAAATATTGGAGGACACCAGGTTCCAAGGGTGATTACTGATTTTTCAGCCAAACAAAAAATCACGCCTGCCTCTTTGTTTGCATTGGGATATCATTACTCAGTTCCTCTTGATAAGTGGAATATTGCAGACATTGCCTGCGATTATATCTTCCTTGGTGATAACACGATTGATTTTGATGTACCGGGTACGCTTGGATTGGTTTATAACCATAAGACATGGTTGACTCAACAAGAAAAGGATCGCAGCTATCCATTTGTCACCGCGAAAGATTACTTGTCAAACGTAGCATTGTCTTCCAAACTTAATTTCATCTATACCCAATTAAAGGATATTTCTGAGGAGTTTGTCGGCAGGTTAAAACAAGATCCTACTGCTGTATTATTGATCGATGCGTTCAACACGCATGGCATGGCAGAGCAGCGTAAACTGTTTGTCGAATTGATTGACAGGGAATGTAAAACTCCCGTGATTATCGGCCGGGCGTATGCGGATCTTTCCTCCGATCAGCTTCAGCTTTATGCCGCTACTGATATGGGTGGACTATTAATCGATGGCCTGGGAGATGGATTATTCATTGCAGCCGAGCGTTGTGGTTCTGACAAAATGGTGAATGAAACCGCCTTTAATATTTTACAAGCCACCCGTACACGCATTTCAAAAACGGAATACATATCCTGTCCCTCATGTGGAAGAACCTTGTTCGATTTGCAGGAGACTACCGCTAAGATCCGATCACGGACCAGTCATCTAAAAGGAATAAAAATCGGCATCATGGGATGCATCGTGAACGGTCCTGGAGAAATGGCGGATGCCGATTATGGCTATGTGGGATCAGGTCCCGGACGGATTACCTTATATCGTGGCAAGGAGGTAGTAAAGAAGAATGTACCATCACTGCAAGCAGTAGATGCCCTCATCGATTTAATCAAAGAGGATAACAACTGGATTGAGTTACAAGAAGCAATAACTATTTAAACTTATGGAAAATCAACAAGGGGCGAAGGAACGGAAGAAAATGTCGGTTCGTGAGTTTCTTTCATTGGGAGAAGTAGGTGGTTATTTCTTTCGGAAAAAAGATCCGTCCAGGCCTACGAATATTAATATCAAAATGATGCACGGCATTAATAAGATTTCCATTGCGATATTCTTATTGGGTGTGCTATATTTGATATTAAAGCGCTTCATTTGAACATCGAGTCCTTCCGAAGTTTCTGTCTATCCATGAAAGCTGTGACAGAAGAATTTCCGTTTGGTGAAAATACCCTCGTCTTCAAGGTGATGGGAAAGATGTTCGCCCTCACCGATCTTGAAACATTTGAAAGCATTAACCTGAAGTGTGATCCTGAAACCGGAGCGCAGTTACGTGAAGAGTATACTTCTGTATTACCAGGTTATCACATGAATAAGAAACATTGGATCACCGTGCTGATGGATGGAAGTATTTCGGACAAGTTAATTAAGCAGTGGACCGATCAATCTTACCGGCTAGTGATTGCTTCCCTGACTAAAAGTAAAAAATTAGATTTAGATGTATTATAGTTTGATTATCAGTATTTTATGATATAAATTTATACTTTCGAATAACTTAGGTTAATTATCTATTTTTGCTAATTGCGATCGTCTATTTGGAATGACAAGGCCCCCACTTATCTGCGTAGCCATTCTTTTAATTCTGAGTTCTTGTACTCAGCACCTTGTCTGTCCTGCCTATCAGAGTGCATTTATTTTTGATAAGCCAACGGCCAGGGAGAAGTTTGTTTATTACAACGAAAGCACTACCACCCCTCGTGAGATTTTAGCTTCCAACAGTAAAACCATAACCCTGCCACCGCGCGATTCAACATGGGTAAATAGTACGGTACTTCCAGGACCCGCATTGCCGCAGGTAAAGCGTGTTAAGATGGACAAGTACTTATTGCTTCCTCAAAAGACCTATAAGAAGGCGATGAGGTCACTGCAAACTGTGGAGATGAAACAAATCTTACCTAAAAAAGAGGAAGCAGATTCATTGGATATCATGAATGCATTGGATAGTGCCGCCCGAACCATTACAGATACGCTTACCGTACAATCTGTTAAAGCAAAGCCGAAGGAAGTAGTGGATAGCGTCTATGCCATTACCAAAACAAAAGAAAAATATAATATGGATCAGGATATTTATATGTGGTACTTCCGCGATATCCTGGTGCTACCTGATGTAAGAGCGGCCATGCAGGAAAAGAAAGAGGTTGCGGAGAAAGAAGCCAAGAAAAAGGGTTTCTTTAAACGGCTGTTTGGCAAGAAGGACAAAACGGAAAAAGCGCGAGACTCTGTTGAGGTTGATAATTCAGTAAATGATTCAACTTCCGTAAAGACGCAGAAAAAGTCACTTAATCCTTTTAAGAGGAAAAATCCGAAAGTGGGATCAGATGATCCGAAGAAAAAAGCCGACCCGGCTAAAAAAGAAGAGGACGATGGGTTCTAATCGAACAAGGTAAGATTACCAAACTGATCCGCGGGAGGAGTGGGAATGATCAGGCTTGGGCCATCTTTCTCAACCGAATTAATGAGAGGAGAAACATTGTATCCCACCAATAAATTAGCAGGAGATACTTGAATTAATGGAAGTAACTGCTCCTCTGAGGCGTTATTTTCCAACCAGATTTTCTCTTCTTGTTTCGAAAAGATTACGGGAATTCTTTCCGTAATATCCGCGATCCAATTTTCTGATGGCAGGGTAATGACTGAAAAAGTATGAAATGAATTACCTTCATGATCTTCAAATTCTTCCCATAATCCGGCAAAGGAAAAGAGCTCTTTGGATTTCAGAATGATTCGCCATGGGATCTGCGTTTTCTTTCCAATCCTTTTCCACACGTAAAAACTATCGGCCGGAATCAGGCACCGATGCGTCTTAAGATTCTTTTTCAATACCGGTTTATCCTTGATCAGTTCACCTCGTGTATTGATGATTCTTTCTGCAAAGGTTTTGTTTTTTGACCACTGAGGTGAAGCTCCCCAATAGAAGTAAGAACAACCCTGCGAACTCTCGTGGGTAATGACGGGTAGTAGTTGAGAAGGGGCCGCATTATACCTCGGTTTAAACGTTTCCGGCTCTTCAATTTGAAATCGCTCTGCGATCTGTTTTGCGGATGCGTGAATGGAGTAACGTTCAATCATGGAGTCGACTGGATAAACTGAAGTGCCTTTAGTTCGGACCAATATAAACCATTTTGATTAAATAAGGCGAAGCCCACATGACCGCCACGCTTCGGATATTCAAATTTCAAATAAGGATGATTATTCAGATGATGAGGATAACAATCGGTACTTAAGAATGGATCATTCAGTGCATTTACGATGAGCGTGGGACGTTCAATAGATTCGATAAAACGAATGGCACTACATTGTTTGTAGTAATCAATGGCATCTTTAAATCCGTGAATGGGAGCGGTATAAAGATTATCAAATTCAATCAGACGGGTGATAGAAGAAAGTGGTTCCGTATTGATACCAGAGAAGGTCTTCGCTTTGTTATAAACTTTCTCTTTTAAACTGGTAAGAAACCGCTTGTTATACACCCAGTTGGACGGCTTAGATATTTCAATGCAACTGGTATGTAGATTGATAGGCACAGAAAACGTGACCCCTCTTTTCACTATAGGATTCAACTGCGATGATTGTTCACCCAGGTATTTCAGCGTAAGGTTACCACCCAGACTAAATCCAACGAGACTAATATCGGTATAGCCGATTGAAATACTATGATGAATCACCAGGTTGAGATCATCCGTAGCGCCACTGTGATAGAACCTGAGTTTGCGATTCATTTCTTCACTGCATCCCCTGAAATTCCAGGCAAGCACATCGTAGCCGTTCTGGTAAAAGATACTCGCCATTCCTTTGATATAGGATCGCTGGCTGTTGCCTTCCAGTCCGTGCGATAAAATAATGAGCTTTTTGGAATCTTGCTTCAGCCAATCCAGATCCAGGAAATCATCATCCGGAGTATTGATTCGTTCCCGTTCATAGCTTACCCCATTCACCTTTCGGATTAATGAAGGGTAAATAGTTTCCAGGTGCTTATTGAAAAGTAGGAAAGGTGCAGTATATGAATTCATTCACAGACGTGCCGGACGCCAATTGCAAAATTAAGCAACTTGTATTTGTATTGCTTGCACCAGAATCACCAACCCTTCAGATTAATTAGATTGGTAATGTGTGCGAGGTGGTGTTCGCCATGCCACGCATACGTACCCATTAGTGTTTTGAGAGAAATTTGTTTTTTGGTATCCGGATGTACAAAGAAACGATCCAGATCGGTGGGAGCGATAGAACGAAGCACTATCACCCATTTGGCGTGCAACGCTTTCAAAAACGAAATTGAAATTTCCGGAGATGATTTGGTTTCACCCGTTTCGGCCCACAATTTTTCAAGGTAGGCTTTGATGACCGGTTCACTTTCTGTTAAGGTCCACTTCGTTCTTATATAAGCATGCATATGGCTGTCGGCAAGATGATGTACCACTTGTCGTACGGTCCATCCCCCTTCGCGATAGGGAGTATCAAGTTGTTGATCATTAAGCTGATGAATGGATTTTTCCAACTTCGCAGGAAGGTCTTCTATCCTCTTAATAAATCCAGTGATTTCTTCTGACGTGTAATTTTCCTGGGCGCTAAATTTTCCTATGGGGTAGCGGATGTCTTCCATGCACTTATTTATTCAACTCTTCAACGGCTTCTTTTAACTCCTTCTCATCATAGGGTTTGTTGAGATTGACCACATTCTTCTTTCTTTTTTTGCGAACCCGAATATTGGTGAACTCTATCAGCAATGAGAAGGCTACGGCAAAATAGATATACCCCTTGGGGATTTCTTTATGGAGACCTTCCAATAATAATGTAAATCCGATGAGAATAAGAAAGCCGAGCGCCAGCACTTCCATGGAGGGGTGTTGCTTTATAAAATCGCTGATCCTACCTGAAAAGAACATCATCACGAAAATGGAAACTATTACAGCAATGATCATGATCACGACTTGTTCGGGTGGCACAATTCCGACTGCGGTAAGAATGGAATCAAAAGAAAAAATGATATCCAGTAAAATAATCTGAACAATTGTTCCGGCAAAGGTGACGACAGCAGCTTTTGCGGCTCCTTCTTCCTCCTCATCGCCCTCCATTTCATGGTTGATTTCCATGGTACTTTTAGCAATGAGAAATAGTCCACCAAAACCAAGTATTAGATCTTTGCCGCTAAAGGGCATATCGTGTTCAAAAATAAAATTGGCAGGTACCGTAAATATCGGTTCGGTAAATCCGATGATCCAGGTAATCCCCAGCAATAGTCCAATCCGCACAAACATAGCCAGGGCAAGTCCTGTGTTGCGCGCGCGCTTGCGGTGCTCCTCAGGAAGTTTATTGGATACGATAGAAATGAAAATGATATTATCTATGCCGAGGACGATTTCAAGAAAACATAAAGTTAATAAAGCAAGCCAGGTGTCGGCCTTGAGAAACATTTCCATACGTTATAGACTATATGTGTAAAAGTTGAAATTAAATAAAGAAACTTACATTTGAAACCACACGTAAGTAAAATAAAAAGGCCTTTTTTGAGATAAAAAGGCCTTTCTACTAAATTAAAAATTACATCGTTAATTTTTCATGACTACCATAATCTTCTTACGTATAATCCCGGTGTTGGAAGTTCCAATCTCGAGGATATATATTCCTTCCGATAAATTTTCAACATTTACTGAAGCGGAATTATTGCCGGCTGGAATGAAACCACGATCATGCCTGCGTCCTACCTGATCGATTAAATACAGAATGGCATCCGAAGAAACAATGTTGGGTAACTCAACCCTGAATTCCCTGCTGGCAGGGTTTGGGTAGATGTTTATTTGTTCGGGCACTATATTTTCAATGGCCGTAACCAGATTTGGTAAATCTGGTGACACATTTATTTGTGACTGAAATACATTTTTATTGTTTCCGTCAATATTTTGAACGAAAACAACAATGGCATCTCCGGTCAAATTATTCCACATGATTGAATCTTTGTAGGTCTTTCCAGGTAGGAGATCGCTCGTAATTTTTTTACCGGAAGCGGAAGGCAAAAATTCTTTGGCTACATAAACGAATTCTGCATTGCCACTATTCCCCAGCAAGGCGGGATTTGTTATGCTTTGTTGTACGATAGCAGTAAAAAGGTTGGCACCATTTAATGGGATGGTGACCCCGGATATATTTTCAATATTGAGAATAATCTTAACCTCACCGCTGGATTGCTTAACAGTAGAAATCTTAATGCGAACGCCAGCTGGTTCTAACACCCGATCATCAAATTCCTGATCTAGCCAGGATATAACATTTCCTGATTGATAATTCCCATCGATTCGCATGGTCGGAGCCTGTGTTATTCCATAAAATGCAGTTCGTGCATTATTCATTTGTGGATTAAGATCATGGATGGGATCAACGCCAGGGAATGCCGTGTGGTATTGAATCTTAACAAGTTCTGCTGCCGTACCAGTTGTTTTATACTTGGCATTGTGAACTGTGACATTGGCTGCCGATGAATTCGTGAAATTTTCAAGGAGCACAATACGGCTGCGTTCACCGATAAATACATTGTCAAAGGTAAATCCGTCAGTTCTGCCAGGCCCTCCACCAAAGGCAACTCTGAACACAACATTCGGTTTGCCAATCAAGTTATCAAGCTTGAATATGGCTTTTTTCCAACCAGAGTATTTACCAGATGATGAAACTTCATTTCCTGTCCATCCTATATCTCCTGATGATTGATTGCCTGGACTACTGGCAATACCTTGCGCATCATACCAGTTTTTACCGCTCCCAACTGCTCCCACTACCTTCCAGCTCGCATCATCTTCGATGTTACCATTTTCATTGTATTGCAATACGGTACCTTCAACACCCTGCGGTGTATCCGACCAAATGTCTAATGAGATAATCGGTTTTTTCGCAGCACTGAAGTTGAAACATTGACTCAGTACCCAGGATTTTTCATTTTGGTTGCTATTTCCTGTCAGGTTTGTATCCCAGGCATTTCCAGTTCCTGTTCCCGCATCACCATCAAATTCATATCCATTTGATTTGCCAGATGGCGTACCCAATGCCCATGAAGAGTTAATGCCTCCGGTAAGCCATGAATCAGGCCCTCCATCAAAACTCTGGAGATAGGAAGTATCCGTTACGATTCGCTTGAACTTAGGAACCACATAAATAATTTTCTGAATGGTATCTCTACACTGCGCGATGGTGGTTACAATCAGTTGTACTGAATCTGTACCATTCATGTTGTATTTCACAATCGGGTTAGCCGATTTTCTATTTGCAACAGAAGCCGTATCCAATGTTTTATTCACCAGGAAATTCCAGTAAAACTTATCCAAAGGCAATGCTGGGTTAGAGGTCTCTATAGCTTGAAATGTGGTGGAGGTAGTATTCGTAGTAGCATCCCGGCAAACATTCGCCCAGTTGAAATTGATATTCGGTTTGGGGAATATATTTAATTGTTTTGTTCCGGAATAATTGCAGCCATCGCTTGTAGTCATGGTGAACTGAAGCGTGAATGATCCTGTATTACTGAATTTATGTTCAGGACTAAAGTACGTTCCTTTGGTTCTACCATTATTCAGGTAGGGTGGAAGGATGGGACCATCTCCTTCTGCCCCGGAGCCATCGCTGAAATTCCATTTTGTGTTTTGTACCGTGGATGTGGTTGCCAGTCCACCATTAACAATCGTTGATAAATTATTTAATCGAACAAATGTTCCGGCACAGGAGTCTAGAGGACTGACTAACATATTGATTTTAGGGAGCACTTTCAGATTTGTGGTCGTGCTACCTGAGCACCCGCCCGCATTCGTGTAGTCGTATTTTAATACGTAGTCGTTTGGTGTTAAATTAATCGTGTTCAGATCCGCTGTTCCAAAAGTTCCATTAGGAGCAAGAGCACCTCCTGCGAAACTATTTCCCACGGTTGACCACGTTCCATTTTGCGTTGGGTTGCCTTGGTCTAGACCTTTAAATGTGATTGTACCACCTGTTGTACAGATTTTTTGTAAATCTGTTATGTTGGCATTTATGGTTAAGCTAGGTAACGGTTTTATCGTTACGTTGATGATGGTTGGAAATAAGATGCCTTCGCAGCCGTTCGCGGTTTGTGTAACTTCAAAAGCATGTACTGCTGCTACTGTGTTGTCGACTCCCAGACCTGTCGGAAATGGATTGGTAATTTGGGCCAATGAAGGTGAACTTACACCATTTAAAACAAGTGTCCCTTTTTTATACCATTTGATATTAGTTCCTCCTAAAATTTTAAAATCATTTGGATTAATGGTTTCTCCGACACAGTACTCTAAATCGAAGTCAGGAACAGGTTGTGTTGGAGTTGGATTTACAACAATGGAAAGCTCCAATGCCTGAGTAGGAGTGGTAGGTTGTTTGTTACTTTCACAACCAGAAACGATCTGTGTAACGTAAAACTTGGTGGTACCAGGAACAGAAGTATCAAATGGCGGAATGGGTGGAGTAAACGAATTACCAGTACCTACTTTACTAGCCAAGCTAATATCGGAGTACCAATTGTAAGTATCTGGACTTACTTTTGGAGTGGCTTCAAACGAAGTTAGACTCGCCCCCTGGCAAAGTTGCTTAGTAGCACCTCCAGTGATTGCATTTGAAAGTACAGTGCCAGGTCTGGCATTAACGGTAACTAAAATGGGATTAGATGTTGCTGAACATTGAGTATTGGGATCTTTATATGTGTAGGTAATATTAAAAGAGGTGGGGACTCCTGAAACTGACTGAGGATTGAAAGTCCATACTACTGGACTTCCTCCCGAATTTATGGATCCGGTTTGACCGGATGCATCAAACTTATCCGTTACAGTATTGTTGGAGTTCACTGGGTTTCCTATCAGTGTTACCGGTAAATCATCCGAGCAAAAGATAGTTTTAGGAATTGTAAATGAAGGTTGTGGGGCCGATCGTATATCTGTTTTTTGATATCTACCAAACGTAGTCGAAGCTTGATTGCATGGAATTACCCCTCCACAAATATAGTATCCAACAAAGAAAGAGTTAGGGTAATATGGGCTCGAATTATAAACAGGTTGATAGGCAGGAAGCGCTGGATCAAATTTATTATTCGCTGGGGAGGTGATAGTTACCCATTGACCTAACGTAAAATCCGCATAGATATACCGGTCAACTTTAGTTTGACCAGCGGGAATAAGATAAGACGCCCCAACGGCATCTAATGTCGTTTGATCAACCGTAAAGCCCAATGTAACTGGATCATTATTGCAATAGCTGGGCGCAAGGTTATTTATGCCTGAACTGTAAACAGTCAGGTTTTTGGTAAAGTTAAACACGCACCCTTGCCCTCCGGAATTTTGGTAGATGTAGGTGATCGGATATGTACCAGATGATAGTGTTGATGGATTAAATCGATATTCGCCCGATGTAAAGGTTACACCACTTCCGGTAAAGATTGTTTGAGGTTGTCCATTGGTTGGGGTTCCTACGAGTTTAACCGCATTACTTTTTATGCTAAAAGAAGTTGTATTGGGGTCGATAGCAACATCACCGCTTAAGGCCTCCACGCCAAATCCTACTGCTCCATCTGGGACTCCAAGGCTTGCGTTCACGGTGCCTAAGATCGTTCCAGGAATAACTCCCGCAATAGCAGAAGTTCCACCCGAACGAGTGATAGACCCACTTGCTGGTGAGGGAGAATTGCCACCCGGATGAGGATATCTGATTTTTAATCCTCCAATTGTTATCGAATTGATATTAGCTGTACCAGATAATGAAAAACTGAATTCAACAACGTTAGCGCTTGGATAGGATAAAGTAGTCGGTGCCGAGATATCTGCTCCGCTCAAAATAGGTGCCGTTGTCACACTCTGGTCAAAGATAAAACCAGATGGGAGAGTTATAGAGAACGTTCCGCCACTTGAAAAACCAGATGGATCGGTCTCAGTGATAACTATATTTCCCAACGTTTGAGAGTTGCCTCCAAAACATAGATTAAGCGCTGAAGGTTGTGTTACGGAAGAAGCGGAGCTGGATATTATTACACTGCCGGATGCATCACCAATATCGGTTGGATTATTGGCCTGGCCCGTATAGGCATCATCAGACGCATCAAGCGTATAAGTACCTGCTTGCGTAATTTTTAGCTGTGTCCAACCAAATTGGCCAGCGACCAGATTAGGGCTTAATGACTGTGCTCCTCCTGACAGTGCACCAGCACCTCCAGTGGCGGTAAGGTCAACTTTACCGATATAATCGAGGTCAATGTTATTATAGGGGTTTCCATCTACTGCTTTTACTGATAGACTGAAGTTGGTATTGATGGCTGTGGCGGGCGGATTGGCAACGAAAACAACTTTGGATGCATTAACGGCAATTATATTTGTATTGCTGGCGGTTTGCGTAGAAGCCCAGGTACCAACTGGAGAAAAACCAGATAGCGCGGTCGTTGTTGCTGTTGCAGCAATGATTGAAACCTGTATAGCCTGCTTATCTGTAACAGCAGATCTGAATGTAGCGCGAACATTAATGTTGAAGGAACCATTGTCGGCAATGCTGATAGGGGTAGAGGGAGTAAACGTAACGTTTACCGTGCCCGATCCTGAAACGGTTTGTTCAGTACCTGCAAATTCGGTGTCCGCAACGTCATCGAATAAAGCAATCTGCTGAATATTTTGAGCGTTGGTAATTTGAAATTGAATGGAGGTTACACTCATTCCCTTATCATCAGGATCGTTGGATCCACCACCATCGCGTATGGTATAATCTGCAAGGGTAAGACTTGTTGCATTACTGGTAATTGAATTCAAAACAAAATTTCGATAATTAATAGAGGCAGTGGTACCACCTGTTAATATAATGTCTGCGTTTTGGGATGTGCTGAAACTAAAAGTCCTCGTGAAAGTGAAGTTGTTTACGGTTCCTGAACCGACACTGAGTTTAGTCTGATCTGGGTTAACCGTTATTGAACCGGTACTAGAAGTTACCGTGTTCACTACATCTACTACCAGGTAATAATAAACTGGAGTAGAATTGATTGTTTTATCGGCTCCTGCTACAGGAGCCCAGTTATCAAAATTTCCATCAGGGCTATTATCTGTTATAATCAATGACCCCAAGGTATTGGCCGTTGTAGAGCGATACACATATTCATTTGTAAACTGTCCTGCCAAACCTCCATAGGTAAAGTCAAGTCCTGTAATAGTCTGTGTCCCATCTGATGTAATTGAAAAACCTGCTATCGCTTGCAGCGTGGATCCTGCTGAAAGTACAGTCCCTTGAACGAGTGGTAAAGTTCCCGCTGGTATGGACACAATGGTAGCTGAAACCGCAGGTGTTGCAACATTTTTTGTAATTGGTGCAGTAATATTATAGTTATACGTGGCGTTGGTTGAACCATCCCAAACAAACGGCACGATCGTATAATAATAATCTGTCGATGCACTAAGCCCTGTATTAATAAAGGTGGTCTGAGATTCATCTGTGATAGTAGTAATCTTATCTCCAGTATTGTCAGCCGGTGGAGCGGCACCATCAGCTAATGCTCCAAGCGATGGAGCACTTCCTATCTTTCTAAATATTACATAACCTGCAGTAGCATTTGTTCCCTTCCAGGTGCTGGCTGCCGGAAAAGTCAGTGTGATGGTTGAGGCATTGGTAGCCGCCACTGCAAATTGTCCTGATGTTAATTGATTTGGTTCGGTAAAAAATGACGACTCAGGACTTACACCTTCGTCAACACCATTGAGGGCAAAGGCCAAAAAGTAAACCTTGCTGGCTGCAGGCAACCCGGTGCGGGCTTGTGTAAAAGCTCCGGTGGTAGCAGAAGCTTCTATCAATTGATTGGAGGTTCCCACCGGTGTGGATGTATTCCATCGAGTGCCTCTATCGGTAAGAGTACCTGTAACAGTTCCTCCTAACGTGGCAGTGGTTGAACCTACGCCAGAAACGGTTGGTAACGTAACAGTAGGTGCTTGTGATAATGCATCAAATCCAAAAAATACAAAAACAAGGATCACAATAGTCTGTATCCTTGCAAACAAAGGCGTAACAAATTTCTTTTTTGAATAGTGAATACTACTTGTTGTATAATTCGCCATAACAGAACATTAATTCTTTCTTATTTTAATAGTTCACCATTTTCATCCATCTTAATCATGAAGACGGAAGAGTAACCACCCAATGCATTCGTTCCTGCAATTATTAAATCACCTTCATCCGTTTCCAGAACTCCGCACGGTTGTTCATCGCCTGCCCCTCCAATTGTTTTGGACCATACTACATCACCAAAGGCATTTACTTTGATAAGGAAAACATCCTTTCCTCCATTACCTTTTGCGGTGTTTGTGGTCATCGAACCGGCTAACAGGAAGCCACCATCACTTGTAGCGGTAATGGCCTCACCTTCATCTATAATAACAGAGGTATTGGCATCGGTAACGATCCCCTCTGTCAAGGCATCGAAATAGCGGTCACTTCCACTTTCAATATTTCCATTCATATCAACGCGTAGAAAAAAGATGTTACCTTTTTCACCATCCGTTGTTTGACTATAGGTGCCAACTACACCGTATCCGAAATTTGGAATCTTTGAAGGCTGAATATCTTTTACCAAAAAGAGTTGTTCAGTATTTTGTCCGATTAAGCTATAATTCGGGTAAACAGAATTTAGATCCACAATAGGAATGCTCACCCACGATTTATTAAAATCACCTTGAATTAATGAAATCGAGCTTGCCCAAATGATTTTGCCATTATTGTAATGTATTGATTTGGAGTTCTGGGTAGTTCTGTCAATGACATTGTATTGCTTTATCCAGTCCACGGCAAATCCACTAGTTAAGGAAACGATAAACGGTTTAGCCGGTGCGGTTTGCTGGTTAATAACTCCCTCTTTTAAGGTTCCTAATATGTACACTTTTCCATCGCTGGCTACATCTACAGATTCTCCGGAGAAATCTTCTACGTAGGTTTTTGTGTTATCACCGCTTTTATAAAATGGCTTTCTGACGTTTTTAAATTCTTCATTTAAAAAGAGCACACGCAAGGAAGATATCAAAAGATTAGCAGCTTGCTCTGCGGAAGGTTGAATGAGAATACTGTCTCCAATCACAATATAGCCAGCAACATTTCCACCACTCAGTACGGGCTTTATTACCTTACCGGTACCACCGCTGAATCGATGGATTTCTCCCACTTTATTTCCTTTGATGTCAGTCTTAATGATGACCGTTTCTGTATAGGTAGAATCATTTGCTTTGTCAGTCACGAGCATGTTACCTAAGATGACGAAACCGTCCGGTATTTTCTCAATCGAGGAAGCAGTAATGCTGTAGGGGCCTTCATAGAATTTAATAAACGTGCTGCGAGGTGATGGATCTGCATTGTCCAGGTTCTTGCATGAAAACAGTAATGAAACACAAAAAATAAATAGGTATAACGCTCTCATCTGCTGTTCTTAATTTTCTTTTTCTTAGGATTGAAAATATTAACGACATAGCTGCCACTAATGGAGAGTGATGACAGTTTAAATACGGGGTCGGCATATCCTTGTTCCCAGGTGGCTTGTTCATTCAAATATGAAGTACTGGCGGAATTTACATTGGTGATTCCGTGCACATAACGCACTTCGGCAACAAAGTAACCACCGCTCACTTTTGTTTTTATTCCAGCTGCTGCGATGGCACTGATATTGACTTTCTCCCTCAGAGGCTTAAAATCGAATGTAGTGGCTGGTAAAGAAGTTACTAGATCCCTTAGTCTTTCTCCTTTCAACTGAGCATTGATCAGGTAGTCAATCGAAACGCCTCCTGCGATATAGGGATTGAATTTTTTATCCATGATCTTATATTCGAAACTGAGCGGTAAGGAAACCCAGTTTTCAGTTTCCGTTCCGCGAAATTCATTACTCAGAGCCTTGCCTTCTGTTGAGACTCCACGATCTACAATCAGGTCAATGTCAAATTTTCTTTGGAGATAAAGTAACTCTCCATGCAGCGTCATCTTTTCATTGATTGGAACATCTACAACACCTCCGAAAAAGATTCCAATACCATATTTGTATTGGCTGCCTGGCGCAACTTCAACTGCCGTAATGGAATTTACTACATTTGGTTGAGTAGCATTAACACCTAATTTTGCTCCTACCCGATAAATTTCGCGCGTCCGAAATGTATTGTAAAGCGCCACAAATTCAGCGGGATCAACATCCTTGTTTATCTTAAAGTAATGGTCTGTCTGAAGTAATTTCAGCATGGCGTTTTCTGCCTTAGCCGGTTCTTCGAGGTAGATGTATGCCTGAGTCAAAAGTTTGTAGGCAGCTACTCTTTCTTCTTTGGTAAAGCCTCCTTCTGTGTTATTCAGACAGTTGGATAGGATTCCTTCCAACTCATGTAATCTACCTTGCTCGTAGGTGGAGGTGGCTAACCGTAAGGTTTGACCACAGGAAGATTGTTGTGCCCAGCTTTTGGATACAACGATAATAAAAACGACTACAAACAGGATCCTCTTCATTGTTATTTACCAACTCGTTTAGGTGAAGCCTTGCTGGACTGAATGCCCGGATAATTTTCGCATGTCTTTTCATAGGGAAGGTCCTCCGCAACAAACGTATCCCATTCTTCTTTCGTCATGTTCCGTGTTGTCATAGTGCAGAGAATATCCTTCATTACTTCAAAATTAGTTGGGTAAGCATGGATGGTTTCATCCGTAGTTAACTTTGCTGTCTCTCTCACACTATTGATGCCCACCATGAGTTGGGTGTCATCCGGAGTGAAGGCAACACTCCACGCCCAATCATGATCTGCTAAAATTACAGGCTGCTGTTTTAGTTCACGGAAATTCCAGAGGCGTACCGTATGATCTTTGCTCGCAGAGGCAAAAAACGTCCCGGCATGATTAAATCGAATATCCTCGATTTGTGCCGAGTGACCTGGCAAATCACGAACCACTAATCCGTTGCTGACCAAATACATTTGACCATCACGATCACCTGCAATTAATTGACGGCCATCCGGGGCAAATGTCAGGGAAGACAAACTTACTTTTGATACTTTTACAGTGGTTGCCGCATATCCTTTGGCGATGTCCCATAGATAGAGATTGCCATCTTCACCGGCTCCAGCAAGCATCGTTCCGTTTGCGTTCAAGTCCAGCGAAAGCATTTTTACTTTCGATTTAATCACTTCGGTAGCCGTCTTCAGATCAGAATACCGGATACTTAAGCCGGTGTTATCACGGGCGTACAATCCCTGGCCGTCAGGCATAAAGTGAATATCACTTACATCATACTTGAATCCGTAAATCTTTTTACGCTGACCAGGGGTCCGTAAGTCATACAATTCGATAAAATTAGCTTCGCTATTGGTGGGATATAGACCACCTGCCGCTAGCAGGTTGCCATCAGGACTCGTATCCAACGCATACACCAGGTAAGGTTCACCTCTCTTGGCTTCATCCATAATGGCATCTGCTTTCCATTGGTTATTGATATAACTCCATCTGAAAATTCGTCCATCACTTCCACCGGAATAAATGAAGTTTCCTTTCCCGTGTGTTTCCATGGCACGGGCAGCTCCGTTTTTATGCGCTTCCAGACTCTTCGTAATAGGATGATCATTGTTCTTCAAAGCAGTATACAAGCCGCTGTAGATATCACTATCATAAATATAGCCACCATACTTTTTGTTGAATAAATAAGCTTGCTGAGCAACGAGGGCTTCCTTTTCCAGTGTATTGCCAAGCTCTTTCGATTTGATGGCCATGGCTTTCGCTGTGGCGAGATAGCGTTGCTTTTGAGCATCATTTCTGGCAGCAATGGCATCCTTCTCGCTTGCCTCCGCTCTTTCTTTTTCCCGAAGAGCATTTTCTTTTTGAACTCTCGCATCTTTCTCAGCTCTTTCGGCACGTATTCTTTTTTGATCGGCATCTTTCTGGGCTTCCTGTGCCACGATGGCCAACCTGACAGCTTCTGTTCTCGCTGCATCGGCAGCAGCTTTTTCTGTCTCGGCTTCAACTCGTCTTTGTTCCGCAATTTTGGTCTGATCGTTTGCTTTTTGCTCGTTTTTCTGAGCCAATATTGCGTTTGCGGTTGCAATGTCTGCTTGGTGCTCTGCTTCTGCCTGTTGCAAGAACGCGTATACAAAGGCGATCAATGCAATCCCCGCCAGGGTACCAAATACGATAGCCGTAACGCGGGCACGCTGGAGTTTTCGCTTTTGTTCAAGCTCCTTGATCCGCTGTTCGGTATCAAATTCTTTTTTTGAGTACTCGAGGAAAATCAGTGTGCGCTCAAAAGCAGGATGATAACGCTGCCCCCATACGAGTGTGGGTTTATGTTTCGCTTGCCAGTTAAGTGCTAATTGCAAATCCGGTGGTCTCCACAAGCCGGCTTTGCCTACCTGATACATGGAGGCAGCTTCGGCCAGGCGCAAATACATTTGCACGGCTTCTGCTTCATCATCCACCCAGTTTTTCAATCGCACCCAGATACGCATCAGACTCTCGTGCGAGAGATCAATTATTGATCGGCTGTGAAGTGATATTCCAAATGCCGGAGTGATCAATGACCTTCCGGGTTCGCGGAATTTTTCAATTACTTCAACTACATCGGCTTCCGATACATCAGCAATGGAAGCAATTTCATTCAGTCGGGTTGGTCTTCTTATGCCAAAGTTCTCACCTCGTTTTTCGGTGATGGCTTTGAACATGATTTCGCAAATACGTTTCTGCGCTTCGTCCAATTCATCATAGGCTTCGTTGGCGTGTTGCGATAACGCCTCTGACATGGTGCCGATTGCTTCATAGTGTTTTAAGTCAACCGGTTCACCATCGTAGTCTTTATATTTTGCCCAATAGCTCCACGTACGCATCAAGGCGTGCTGAAGAATGGGAAGTTGATCGGGATTATCTCCCAAATCATTTAAAAGTTGTTGTACCAATCGCGGAGTGACCTTCGCACTACCAACTGCCACAGGACCTTCAATGGCTCTGCGTTTTTGATCGCGTGTCATTTGTGGGATCAGGTAGTGACTGTCGTTGATCTTGCGGGTTAATTCAGGGAACTGTGCGCAATCACCAATAAAGTCCGAGCGCATCGTGATAGCTACATAGATGGGCGCATCTTCATAGTTGATGGCTTCCATCAACAGGTTAATAAATGCGAGTGATTCATTAACTGAGTTCGGATCAGTACTGTCTTTGAACCGGAAGAGTTCTTCAAACTGATCGACCAATACCAGGTAATTGATATCGTCTTTTCTCCTTGATTGTTGAATGGCTTCCACCAACCCTAATGAACTGCTTCGAAGCAAGGTCGAAACAATGGTACGCTTGATTTTTCTATCTTCCGAATCGGCTTTGATGTAATCGCGATCCGTTTTAAGCAGCGCTTCAGATAAGTTATCGATAGGGCCAGCACCGGGCCGGGTAACGATAACTTCCCAGTTAGGGCTACTATCCGTAAGAAAACCTCCATATAAGATGGGAAGCACTCCACAGTAAATGAATGAAGACTTACCACTTCCTGAAGGGCCAATTACACCAACAAACCTGCTCTTCGAAAGTTTGAGGAGCACCTCATCACTTTGACCTTCGCGGCCAAAGAACAAGTGACTTTCTTCAATCTTAAAGGGCCGTAGACCTGGGAAGGGATTTTCGGTTCCTACCAAGGTGGGGAATCCTTGATTTTCGGCTACCATCTGGCTCATAGGTTATGTATTAAATTCTTGTAAAAAGTTCTTTAAGTTTTCCATCGAACGTTGTGCGTCTCCGGAGATGATTGTAAGATTTTGATTTTTAAAAGACTCGAGGTTAGGACTGCCGGAAGCAAGAAGTGCTTTTGCTTTGATCGGTTTTTTTCTTCCAAATCCAGGTGCTTTGAGTAAGTCAAGCACTTTCATGCGCACCCACTGGTCATTTACCTTTCCTTTAAAAATGATGGCTCCATCAAAGTTGCGCAGGTTATCAATGTGTTGTTTGCGCACTTCCAGTAGCTCACCTTCAAAAGCAGGCATCAGTACTTTGAAGCCAGACTTTTCCAATATCTCTTTATACGGTTTTACTTCAGAGTCATCAATTTTGTCATGAACGAGGTAGATGGATTTACCACCCGACTCATCTATACTTCTTCGGTCTTGAGACTCCAGCAATTCTTCACGAACAATATTCTTAAAGTCTTCCAGTGGGTTTTGAAGAATTTCAGCACCTTCCTGTGCTTCCGTGTCTCTTTTTAATGTTTCAATAAAAGCCTTCTGTTTATCACTGGCATTTTTTAGGTTTTGGGCGATCCAGATCAATCGAGAAAACTCCTGGTTGTTTTGTTTTTTTGTCAATGAAATTTCTGCTGCAATCTTATTCTGAATATCCACAATGGACCGATCAGATCCTTCGGAAATTTCACCATAGGCGCTTCCAACAAGGTGAATGGATAAACTGGAATCTTCGATATCTCTTCTTACCACGCGTTCAACATCATCGATGTTGGTAGGTAAGGTGTTTTTGGGTAGAACGATATAGCCGTGTCGCTGAAGCTCGCGCTTAATAATGTTACGCTGCACGGATATATCATGACCGGTTTCAGCAAGAAATATCGTTTTGCGTTTAAGGATATTCTTCACTTCTGCTTTTAAATCTCCCGCTTTTAAATTCAAGAGGGCCTCGTGGATATCATAAGCAAGATCCACCATTTTCATCCAATATTGTTTTTCTGCCTCCTGACTAAAAAAATCCGAGTACTCTTTCATTATTCCAGTTTCTGAATCCAGCTGATACATATCATAGCCGATCAGTTCGCGAAGACGAGGAGGTTGCTCCTGAAGTGTAAGCGGAGATTTAATGACCTTAAAAACGCGATTTATTTTGGAATTGACGGTGGCCTGATAGAATGCTTCGAGATTATCGAGGCATCGACCGGATTGAACAAATTCTTTGGTGAGAACAGTAACAAGAATAGCCGCATTATTCAAGGCAGGAGCGGTAGCGGTATCGAATTCTGATTTCAGAATAATATTGGGTTTTGACCCCAACACCTGAAAGAGCATCAACTCAAGGAACTTCTTGAATTGTGATACCCAGCCTTGTTCATTCTTCTGAACCGACTCGTTATCTTTTTCTGCAAAGGTGATCAGTACATCAATATCAAATGCCATGTCGGTAATATTTATACAGCTTGTTTCGTTTCTTTTTCAGTGATATTATGAATGAGTCCTTGTGCCAGTTCGTGATGGTTAGCAAGCACAAAATAAAAGTCAACCAGGTTTATTTTGAATAGCACACTTCGATCTATCGCTTGCACTTCAGAGATGGTAGGGGTAGGTCCTTCCTGAAAAAGATCCCCAAATACATCTCCAGGCTTCATTACTTTCACCTGATCACCTTTGTTTTTTAAATTCACCTCACCATGAGCCATGATCAGGATAGGCATATCAGTTGTTTCCGTAATTTGAAATTTTTCACCTGCCTTTAAAGTAATGGGCTGTATTTTATCGGAGAGGTCACTCAGTACTTTACCTTGAATGCGATCAAACACCGGAATCTTTTTAACGAGCATTACCATTTCAATGAACAGGAAAAATCCATCGTCAAGGCCATCCAGCAACTGATTGTTTTCTATGGATGAATCCAGAAAGCGTTTATCACGGTAGGGAAGTCTTTCTGAAATGGTTTCGTAGGCTTTTCGGTCTTTATTATAGACTACCCATGCGGTTGTCTCTTGCAATAATTTGTCGGAATTAAACATCTGACTGATGAGTCCCCGGCTCACACGGAAATCCGGGATAAAGGCAGTCGCATATACGGCACAAACTTTCGTCCAACGGTTATTGTAATTAAAATCACGGTTGAGGATATAGTTGACTACCTGAATGGGATTATAACTTTCTCTAGGGAAAAATATCTGAAGCTTCTCCAGTTTATCGGAGGTAGCGGTATCGTCAAGCAGCGGAATCAATTTTGGTTTCAAATCCTGATCGACAAAAAGATCAAGAAGCTCAAGCGCATATTGAATGCTGTTGGGTGTTCCAGCTTCCACGTTTTCTTTTACGAGTTGAATGGATTCAGGATCGTACAGCAAGGAAAGTAGCAAGGTAATATGATCATAGTTATCCCGGATTTCCTCTTGTAAGGCTTCCTTTAGAAAATCAAAATGCGACTCATTGGTTAATTCGTGCAAAGCAGCCAGGTTCCAAAGTGTCTTGCTCATTTCGCTATCGAGCAAGTCTTTTACAGCAAGTTCTTCCCTGCCTTTTGCCTGGTAATTGATATAGCGAAGGGAGTAGAGAATCTGTTTAACAATGCGCTTATCTGGATAGTCAATTTTTTTCCAGAGCATCTGCAAGCTTTCCCGACCGGGTATGTGCCCCATAATCTGAATGAGCTTTAACATCACCAGGTCGTTTTGTCCTGATTTATGAAACGAGGCTTCCAAATAAGGCAGCACAGGTTCACCAACTTCCTTTAATGCGGCAGCTGCGTGATGGGCATAAAGTGGAGATGATAAAAGCTCAATCAGCACCGACCAGGTCTCAGGCCTTTTTACTTTACGAGCAGTGAGTAACGCTTCATTGCGAACCTTAGGATCTGGATCGCGCAACAATTCGAGCAAGATGAAAATGGTCTTTTGGTTGGTTAGTTTTCTCATCAGTTTGGCGGCCAGCATTCGATCTGTCTGCTTCACTGATTTGCTCAGCTTCATCAATTTCTCTGGCGAAATGGAAAGGAGGTCGCTGTCTTCTGCTGCACCGGCAGCTTGAAATGCAAGGCCCCTTATTTCATTGGTTTCGCCCGCCTGAATACCAAGACGTTGTATTTTTTCCTGGGCAAATTGTCTTACCCGTTTCAATTTGCTATCTGCAAGCTCCAGCAGCGATGTTTCGAAGAGGGCTGGTTCCAGTTTTTCCATCAACTTCAATCCATAGATCACTTTTTCTTCGGCACTGCTTTGAATCTCTTTCTCAAGTACGCTGTCCATCGTGTATTCCTTCACAATGTGACTTCTTACAGCCGATTTATTTTTTACAAGGGAGTCCTGCAACGTATCCCGGTAGCCATGGTACATCCGATTGGTAATCAGATACCAGATTACCAGTACCGGAAGGGTGAAAAGTGTGATTGACAACACATTAAATATTTCAAACTGGTTAACAAGCACAATGATTCCCCCCGCAACAGCACTGGCCAACGCAGTGACAAATCCTTCAATTTTAGTTTGAGCATCAATGTTGATCGACTTGTCGATTGGAACATAATAGAATTTGAAAGTCGGAGAGTCAAGCGCTTCCCGTAAGGAGTTGATAAACAACTTACTCATGGCCACGGCAATAAAGAAAAATACTATGGAACTCTTTTCTCCCGTGGTGATGTCATAGCCAAAAAACCAGCCGAGTCCGAGTGCCGCCACGGTGAAAATGATAAGGATTAGTGGATTAATGATTAATGATACGCGCAACCCATAATCCTGGTTAATGCGGTCAGTGGCAAATGTGGTGAAGAGAAAACTGGAGATTACAACCGTAGCTTCAAACAAACTGAGGAAAGTAGGAAGTCCTTTATCTCCTGTTGCAAACTGGCCCGTGGTAGCGTTAAAAAAAGAGTAATCCACAAACCGAAGTGCTACCATGGAAACGATAATGAACAGAGACAATAACATAATGTACCGGTTCCCTAAAAATCCTACCAGTGATAGTTTCTTGATTTCCGATTCAGATTTGATTGCCGTTCGTCCCTTCGTTAAGTATCGGCCTGCCATCACAATAAAAAGAATCAGATAGGCAATGATACTCACCAATCCGATGGTGTAAAGCGATGTCGTTTCAACGCCATTTGCCAGCAGGATGGGGATCGTAAAAAAAGCCAGGATGGAAGCGACCATAGTCCCAAGGTCAACACTTCCTATTATTCGCTTGGCTACTCTCACATTGAACATCCGGTTAAAGGCACCCCAAAAAACCAACTGTGTAATGAAGGTGAAGGGGAGCAAGAGCATGAATCCGAATCTATAGAGACTTTCCACATCGGATACATATGCTTCTCCGAATTCAATGAAAGCAGTTAATCCAATTACCAGGAGCAGATTGAATATGGCTAATGCCGTAAATGAGATACGGCCTTGTAAAAAGTTGTATAAAAAGGTTATCCCCATACCTATTAGACCAGAATAAGCCAGTGCTTTCGGAAGTTGGAAACGCTCGTCAAAATGTTGTAGAAATAGGGTTTGAGAGGCAACCGCAACTGTTGCCAGAAAAAGACCCATAAAGAAACTGATGATCAAAAGCAGAGACACTGGCCCTTGTTCATTCGGCTCCACATCAAGCATTTTCCATAACCTTTCGAGCATGGGGGTGGGGGTTTAACAGATAAATTTGTGGCTTTTCATCGAAAAATCCTATTAAATATCAACTTCACTACCCTGACAGCTAATGATTGATTAAGAAATGGTTACGCAAGGACCTGCATTCCTGGCATGGCAACCTGACGAAAATTGATTGATTACCTTATAAAAATCGGCATGCAAGGCTGATTTCTTACCTGAATAAACCTTTAACATTCTAGTATTAACTACTAATCAACAAAAAGAGAAGTTGAAAATGGGTCGTCTATTGATTACCCATACCTAGTGTGTTTTTTCCTGGTGTGAATGCTTTGGGATCAAAAGCGAACTATCACCATAGCTCAAAAAGCGATAATCATTTTGAAGTGCTTCTTCATAGATCTGTTTCCAGTCCGGTCCTACAAAGGCTGCCACCAAAAGCATTAATGTTGAACCAGGCTGATGAAAATTGGTGATCAGCCCATCCGTAACTTTAAAATGATAACCAGGCATAATCATAATCGAAGTCTCACCGGATATAACTGTCAGCTCTTCGTTTTTCATTTTGGTGAGAATAGCCTCAAGGGCCGTTGCTTTGGATATTGGCGAGGAGGTATGATAAGGATCAAATTGGTTTATGATGAAATCAGCTTTAGGGTCGTTGATTAATTTCACTCCATACCAATAGAGGCTTTCCAACGTTCGCATAGATGTGGTGCCAACAGCTACGGTGAAGCCCGAAGCAATTAATTCCTGAATGTTCTGATAGGTTGCGATCACTTGCTCGCAGTGCATGGGATGCTCTACAGCATTTTCCACTTTAACCGGCTGGAATGTGCCCGCACTTACATGGAGGGTGAGGAATTCAATCTTGTGCCCGGCACTTACTAGTTCATTTAATATCCGATCCGTGAAGTGCAAGCCAGCAGTGGGTGCCGCCACCGCTCCTTCAAATTGCGAGTATACCGTCTGATAACGAAGCCGGTCGCTTTGCTCGGCTTGCCTCTTTAAATAAGGGGGTAAGGGAGTGAGCCCGATCCTTGAAATGATTTCAGCAAAAGTTAACTCAGGAGGTGCCCAGTTGAATTCAACTTCACCCGTCTCCCTGTCTATCAGCGTGGCCTGAATGGTTATATCTTCAACAGATTTATTAAGTTTTGTTCCTTCCGACCAGCGTTTAAGGTTTCCTATGGTACAGACCCAACGGTTGGATTCTTTCGCTTCCATCGCCTGTTGTGCACTGGCACGAGGTGAAACAGGATGAAGCAAAAAGAGCTCGATGGTGGCCCCGGTTTCTTTTTGGAAGTAGAGGCGAGCGGGTATCACCCGGGTGTTATTGAAGAATAGCGTACTCTGGCGAGGAAGAAAAGTTAATAATTGCTCGAATTTTGAGTGATGAACAGCTCCATCTTTATACACCAGCAATTTCGATTTGTCGCGCTCGGGTAAAGGGTATAAGGCTATCCTATCTTGAGGTAGCCCATACCAATAATCTTTTATCAGAACCGTCTTTTCCATCAAATAAAAATTCAAAGTTAGAGAGTATTGCATGGAATCAGGCTGATCATCTCTATTTTTGGTTTCCCTATTTTAAGAATACATGTCTTTAAAGGCGAGCTTTCATAAACGAATCTTCCACTTCTCATTTGAAGCACGCACCTCACGCGGAGTCATTCGGGAAAAAGTATCGTGGTTTATAAAGGTCTGGGATCATACTTCACCTGAAATAACTGGCGTTGGTGAGTGTGGCCCACTGCCTGATCTGAGTCCTGACCACTTACCTGAGTTGAATGAAACGCTGGAAGGTATAATTGCTACGTTTAACAAAAGCGCTTTAATACTGCCGCCAATCGCTGATCTGAATGAGCTCAATGCGTTTATAATCAAATCACTTAGCGTAGATAGTGTTGAGGTAGAGAAATATCCATCTATCGTATTTGCCTTTGAAACGGCCCTGCTCGATTTACTGCATGGTGGAGCGAAAATCATTTTTGAAAACACATTCGTTCAGGGCAAGTCAATCCCGATTAATGGTTTGATTTGGATGGGAGGGCTGGATTTCATGCTTCAGCAGATTGAAATTAAGATCAGGGATGGTTTTCGGTGTGTTAAGTTAAAGGTGGGTGGTATTGACTTTGAGAAAGAGTGTGATGTGCTTCAATATATCCGCAGAAAATACTTTCGGGAGAATATTACTATCCGGTTAGATGCCAACGGAGCATTTAAGCCTGCAGATGCACTTAATAAACTAACTGAATTAGCAAAGTTTGATGTGCACTCCATCGAGCAACCAATCAAACCAGGTTTGCCCGAAATGGAGGAGTTGTGCCGTACTACACCAATACCGATATCCCTGGATGAAGAGCTTATTAACATTACTAAAACAGCACAAAAGGAAGCCTTATTGAAGCGGTTAAAACCGGCTTATATTATCTTAAAACCGACCTTGCACGGGGGACTCTATTCCTGTCAGGAATGGATTCAACTGGCTGAAAAACAAAATGTTGGTTGGTGGATTACCTCTGCGCTTGAATCGAACATTGGCCTGAATGCCATCGCTCAGTTTACGGCTCAATATCCTATTCATTTGCCACAGGGATTAGGAACAGGAATGCTCTATACGGATAATATAGACTCTCCATTAAGTGTTAGCAAGGGCATGCTTTCATACGAGTCGGCTTTGGCATGGGGCGATGATATTTAACTAAATTATTTAGCTAAATATTTTGAATCATCAGTAATATCCGCTTATTTAGCTAAAAATATTAGTTAATGGATGCGCTAAAACTGAAAATCGAAAGTAGAAAGCTTAATTCTGGCAGATACCAGATTAATTTCTCGACCGGGGCCTCATCTTGTGGGTATTACGGCTATTTACTGGCAGAACCGCACACTTCGGTTACTGAAATAATTGAGAAGATCGGAAGGCATATACAGGCTTTCAACAACGAAGAGCGATATCTTCAGCGCAACTTGTTTTCATTGGGCAAGCGCAAAGCTAATTCTGGCAGAATTCTCATTTTTAAAAAATAAGATATGGTAAAGCTTAACGAGAACATTCGCGTACTGCGCAAAAGATTGGCACTTACCCAGGATCAGTTTGCACAGCAATTGGGAATAAAGCGTTCGCTGATTGGTGCCTATGAAGAAGGCAGGGCAGAGCCTAAACTGGAGTTACTTCAAAAGATGGCAGAAGTATTTTCCATTTCAGTGGACGATCTAATTGGAAAGGAGTTTACTTCGGAGACGGTAATTTCCGATAAGAAATTTGCAAGAGGTAAAGATGTGGTAGTCGTTACCGTTGATTCACTGGAGCGCGACAATATTGAATTTGTTCCTCATAAAGCAGCAGCAGGCTATTTGAATGGTTATGCTGATACAGAATTCGTTAAAGAATTGCCGCACTTCAATTTGCCCATCCTTAAACAAGGCACTTATCGTGCTTTTGAGATCTCTGGTGATTCCATGCTCCCTTTGCTACCAGGCACAATTGTGATTGGCGAATTTGTAGACGATATCCGCAATATCAAAAGTGGAAAGACTTATATATTGATTACGCAACGGGAAGGTATTGTTTATAAAAGAGTGTTTAATTACCTCGATGAAAACGGAACGTTATTTCTTGTTTCCGACAATCGCCAGTACGCGCCTTATCAATTGAATGGTTCAGATGTCATGGAAATGTGGATGGCGAAGGCATATATCAGCGTTCAGTTTCCAGATATTGCCGATAAACAGGACGTGTCTGTTGAACAGTTAGCCGGGGTTGTCCTGGATTTACAAAAAGAGATATTTCAACTCAAATCAAAGAAATAAACTTAGCGGTTTTACCTACCCTACACCTCTTCTATTATGGAAGAGGTAGGGAAGGAGTTTATTATGCCTGTATGGAGGCAATGGTTTTCAACTTATTTATTTTTCCAGTATCCGTGTTTATAAAGGTTGACACATATCGAATTGATTTGGGTCGTTCATACTTATCAAGTGCCGCCTTTAATTTTTCCTGAATCCGATCTTCAGTTTGCGCTGGAAAAGGAACTCCTTCAATAAAAAGATTTACTGATGCACCGAAAAGATCATCTGGAAGTGGAGCAATAAAAAATCTGGTTGATATTCCCATTTCATCAAGGATCAAACCAACTGATGCCTCGATCTTCTCAGGAATTACTTTGACTCCACCTGTATTGATTAGGTTATCAATCCTACCCAGATACTGAAATTGGCCTGGAGCAGTAAATTCAACCAGGTCATTAGTAACGATGGGTGATTCACTGATGTGTGAAGCCCCGATGACCAGACAACCTCGCTTGTCTTTACTTAGTATAATTCCTGGAAGAGCTCGAAAAACGTTTTGCGCATCATCTCCATTTAATTTTTGCAAGGCAACATGAGAAAGTGTTTCGGTCATTCCATAAGTGGCATAGAAACGACATGGCATGGTGGAGAGGTGTCTAATTGTTGTAGTGTTTATCGCAGCTCCACCGATCAATGCTATTTTAATTTGATTCAGTTTTTCCTTTTGTGGAGACTTTAAAATCGTCTCTAGTTGAAGTGGAACAATAGCAGTAAAATCAATCCGGGTTTCCTCTTCTATTTTCTCCAATGGATTTGAGGCAGGTGTTACGATGATCATATTCATTCCTACTTCTAATGATCGCACCATCATCATCACGCCTGCGATGTAGCGCGTATCAAGGCAGACCAAAGCCGTTTCGTTTCTTTGTAGCCCAAGAGTTGAAGCAGTAAGGGCAGCACTTGCAGTTAATTGATGGCGTGTAACTTCAATGAGTTTAGGAACCCCTGTTGATCCGGAGGTTTGAAGTTCAAATCTTTCTTTTCCATTCAGCCAATCAAAGCAAAAATCCAATGCGGATTTTTGAGGAGAATTTGTTGAACTCTGATAGTTCCCCTTTTTTATTTCTTCGAGGGAAAGTCGGTCATGATCGAACGTAATCCATAAATCCTCCATGCTCATTGAGTTAGCACAGCATCATGGAAACTTAGGAAACTTCGAAAAGTCAGGTTCACGTTTTTCCAGGAATGCATTTTTACCTTCTTTGGCTTCCTCGCTAAGATAATAGAGTAGGGTAGCGTTGCCAGCCAGTTCCTGTATTCCCGCCTGACCATCTAACTCGGCATTGAACGCACTTTTTAACATTCGAATCGCCAGCGGGCTTTTCTTCAAAATTTTCTTAGCCCATTCTACATAGGTTTCCTCTAATTTTTCCAGAGGAACAACTTTATTCACTAAGCCCATATCAAGGGCTTCTTGTGCATCGTACTGATCACATAGGAACCAAATCTCCCTGGCCTTCTTTTGTCCAACAATGCGGGCGAGGTAAGAAGCGCCAAAACCTCCATCAAAGCTTCCTACGATAGGGCCTGTTTGCCCGAAGCGTGCATTTTCAGCAGCAATGGATAGGTCGCAAACTACATGAAGTACGTGACCTCCGCCAATGGCCCAACCTGCCACTGCAGCAATCACAGGTTTAGAGCTGGAGCGAATCATTTTTTGCAGATCCAATACATTCAGACGTGGCACTGTGTCTTTACCTACGTAACCGCCATGTCCGCGAACACTTTGATCGCCACCACTGCAAAATGCTTTACCTCCTTCACCGGTAAGTATGATTACACCTACCTCCTGATCCTCACGACACAGGTACATGGCATCGATCATTTCCTGCACCGTAAGCGGAGTAAACGCATTGTGTTTTTCGGGCCGGTTGATACTGATTCTGGCAATGCCATCATATTTATGAAAAAGAATTTCTTTGTATTCTTTTACGGGCTTCCAATCGTACTTAAGCTTCATAACCTTTTTTTATATTGTTCTTGTACTCGTCAAATGTTTCTTTCGATGTCTTCTGATCACTCAATACTTCCAATATTTTGGTTCTGCCATCAAAAGTGTAGAAATCTTTCAATGCATTTTTAACTTTCTTAATAGCATCTATTTTGAGATAGTCAAAACCAAATTCTCCGGCCAGGTGCGAGGCGTTTAGTTTTTGGTTGGTAATGAAATATTCCTGCTTTTCATCCAGATTTCCTGGGCCATCGATGATATTGAATATTACGCCACCATGATTATTCAAAACAACAACATGGAAATTGGGTAAATGATAATTATGCCAAAAAGCATTGCGATCATAAAAGAAAGCCATATCTCCCGTAATCAGAATATTAGGAACCTCGCTACTCAGGGCATGACCTATAGATGTACTGGTACACCCGTCAATGCCGCTGGTACCTCGATTGGCAAAAACATGTACTCCCTTATTCTTTTCAGTAAGCCCGATGAAGTTTGCATACCGCACACTCATACTATTTGATAAATGTAGATTGCATCGGGCAGGGAGTGATCCCATAATTTCTTTCAGTACATGAAATTCTGTAAAGAGATTTGCAGTGAAATACGTTTTCATGGTGCGGATCGTGCGATGCTCTTCCGCTTGCCAGAGTCGTGTATAGTTTTCTTTCTTTTGTTCCATGAATGATTCAAGTTTCTCCGGTGCTTGAAAACTTTCAAAGAAGTGCTGAGGTGAACAGTGAATTAACCTGGTCAATGACTGAAATGTATCTGCTGCAATTCCATTGGGTTGTATATGCCAATGTTCGGTAGGTCTGTATTTACGTAAAAATAGCTTTAGGTTTTTAGAGATGACCGATTTGCCAAAGGTGATCAGAAGTTCCGGGGCAAGGGATTGTTTAATACCGTCTCCACACTGACTTAAAAAGGTGTCGGCATAGCGAATCGTCTCAGGTAAGTAGTGCAGGTTGGAAATCACATCGCCCACTAGTGCAGCTTTATTGTTCTTGCAAAACCTGATAATGCTTTTGCTTTGTGTTTCCTGAGGCGTTTGCTGACCACCGATGACAACTATTTTAGCATATTTCGTCAGCGACTTATTTAATATATTCTTATCAATGGAAGATATTTCGAAGGAGGAGTGAGTTACGTTTACCGCCTTTCTGGATTTTGAGAAACTAATCTTTTCGTTAGGGGCAGGATATAACGGTTCGCGTAACGGAACATTGATGTGAACAGGTCCTTTTGGAAATTCCTTTGTCAAAGAAATTGCTTCATTAATTATCCGATGAATGTGCCAGTGAGAATCCGGATGATCGTACTCTTGCGGAAGTGAGTATGACCTCTTAACGTGCCCACCAAAAATATTATGTTGACGAATGGTTTGACCATCCCATTGATCAATCCATTCGGCCGGGCGATCTGCTGTGAAAATGAGCAGCGGTATCTCCTGAAAGAATGCCTCGGCAATAGCGGGAGCAAAATTGTAGGCGGCTGAACCTGATGTGCAAACTACGCTTACCGGAGAGTGAGTCTGTTGGGCAATGCCAAGTGCGATGAAACAAGCACTACGTTCATCACTAAATGTGCGACAGGTAATATTTGTGTGCCTGACGAATGCCAATGTTAATGGGGCACAGCGCGACCCGGGACATAGAATGGCATTAGTCACTCCTTGCTGGGCACATATTTCTGCGATATCGTAAATGGGCTGTAAACGCAATTTGTTGTTAGTCTTTTGAAAGGACCAGATTCTGGAGGTTTTGCATTTTTATTTCCGTTTCCTCAAATTCTTTTTCAGGAGTAGAGTCGATGGTAATTCCAGCACCGGCATAAAGCCGAACAAATTCTTCAAAGACTTGCATGCAGCGCAGGTTGACAAATATCTGACTACCATTATTAATCTGAATGGGACCCAAATAACCGCTATAAAATTCCCGATCATATCCTTCATTATTTTTCAGAAACTCGAATGCACGATCGAATGGCATGCCACACACGGCTGAGGTGGGATGAAGCAGTTTGAGCATCACCGATCCAAGCTGTGGAAAGTTAGTAGCGGCCATGTCTACGTCATATACCGTCTTCAGGTGCATGACATTTCCAGCTACCATGGTTCGTGGACCATGCTCTTCATATTCGCGAAGCCGGATTTTCTTAAAGCAGTTAATAATGTAACGACAAACCAGTGCCTGTTCTTCAATTTCTTTTTGAGTCCAGGCAACAGACTTCAAATCAATTTCAGGAGAATAAGTTTGTGTACCGGCAAGGGCAATGGTCTTGAACATATTTTGAGCATCCACACTGACCAGTAATTCGGGTGTGGCTCCCAGCCAGGTTCCTGTTTCGGGTGATGACACCAGAGAGACCAAAGCCTCTGGGTGCTTTTCACAGAGGGCATCGAATGTCTTTAACAAATCAAACTGATCAGTAATGTCGATTTCTTTAAACCGGGATGGAACCACCTTCTCTATTCGCCCTTCTGAAATCTCCTCAAGACTTTTGTCTACAAGCTGTATGAATTCAGAGCCTTTATTATCTCCTGCTATGCTAAGGTGATGGAATGGCGGTTTTTTATATTTGAATTCCTGATGAAGATCAATGCTAATTGATGATTCTAAAGACGGCCCTTTTACGAGGCTATCATGTTCGAACTGGTAATATAATTCAGCTGGAAATAGATATTTTTTAGAGGAAGAAAGAAAAGGCGCAAAAGCAAATCCTCCTTCACCTTCCTCCAGCACGAACTCTTCAACCTCTTTTACAACATGGCATATGATTAAATTCTTCTGATTAACGCCTGGTGTTTTCCAGAGTGAAAAACTCTTACCATCATATAACGCTTTAGAAATAGACTCCTGTACTAACTGTTTTTCTGCGGTGTTTCCTTTCTCCTTTATTGAAATCATCACTACCTAACGTTTATCAATTACGGCCATGGTTATTCTGCTAATACAGATTAACTCTTCCTTCTCATTTCTAATTTTAATTTCCCATACCTGGGTGCGCTTACCAATGTGCACCGGCCTGGTGACACCCAGCACGTAGCCCGATTTAGCACTTTTAATATGGTTGGCATTGATATCTAAGCCGACACAATACTGGGTTTGGTTATCAACACAACAAGTAGCAGCAACACTCCCCAACGTCTCCGCCAGGGTTACAGAGGCACCACCATGTAACAGTCCCATGGGTTGTTGTGTTCTGGAATCCACGGGCATTTTAGCTTCAATAAAATCATCACCAATCCTGGTAAACTCGATGCCCAAATGGCTCACCATGGTATTGACAGATAGCTTGTTTAATGATTCAAGTGTTAGCCCAGGATTAAATATTGACATGAATTGATTTAGCCGTTGTAGTTATCTGTAAATCCTTATTTTTGCGCCCGCCTGTCAGTTATGTTGGGCCAAATTAACGGAAAATTGAGCATCAAAAAAATTTACATTATACGTCACGGACAGACTGATTTTAACCTCCGGGGGATCGTTCAGGGAAGTGGAGTTAATTCATCGATAAACGAGAAAGGAAAGGTTCAGGCTAATGCTTTCTTTGAGGCATATCAACACGTTCAATTCGATAAGATTTATACGTCAGCGCTTAGGCGAACCACTGAGTCTGTTCAACCATTTATTGATCTCGGCATACCGTTCTTACAGTTGGAGGGTCTGAATGAGATAAGTTGGGGTAAAAAGGAAGGGCAACCCATCACGCTGGAGGAGGATGCGTATTACAACTGGATGCTCAGCCAATGGCAAATGGGTAATACACAGGAGCGGATTGAAGAAGGTGAAAGCCCGAAGGATGTAACCAAAAGACAAGAGTCTGCCATTCATTACATCTTAAGTAAAACGGAAGAGTCGAACGTATTAATTTGTATGCATGGACGGGCCATGCGGATTTTGCTTTGCAGGTTATTGAACTATCCGTTGCGCAGCATGGATATGTTTGAGCATCAGAATCTATGCCTTTACCAACTTGATTTTACGGGTTCTATGTTTTCGGTAAGAAAAAATAACGATACAACTCATCTTGAGGTTTTAAAGAATTCAAAGAATCACGTGAGCATGAGAGGAGTTGTCACACCTTAACCTCGCTCAATAATTGCAACTCTGTGCGGGCTTTGCTATCGATGCTGTTTTTGTATTCGTGTTTGGGTGAGTCTAGTGCCATCTGAAAATACTTTCTGGCTACTTCATAGTTTCTCTGGTCTTTGGCTATATAACCGAGTTGCAATGCTGAGTTAGCCCCGAAATACCAGGGATTATTACGCGTCATATCAATGCTTTGCTGATAGAAGATTTTAGCCGCGGCTATTTCTCCGGTGCGGTGGGCCAGTCTTGCCTTGCGGTAGTAATATTCCGTTTGTTCTTTAGGTGTTCGCAGGTCTTTTGGGGTAATACTGCTCAGGATAGTAGCTGCATCTTTATAATATCCGCCATCCGTGCTGAATCTTGCCTTGAGGAGTTTTTTGTTTGGGAGCGTACTATCTTCCAATTGCTTGGCAGCATAACGATCTGGTTCGGCTTTATCGGATCCAGTAATTTTAGCTTTTTCATAATTGGCTTTTGCCAACTTTGTATCATCAAGCAACCAATAGCATAATGAAATTTTAAAATAAGAATCCTTCTTAAAACTTTGGCTGGAGAAATTCTTAATGAAGCTTCGATAGAATTCGATCGACTTTGCGTATTCGCCCTTTTGTAACAAAATTTCGGCATGCAGGTAATCAATATAGTGCATGGGCAAACCTCCCTGTTGGTCATCAATATCATGAATCAATGCCAATGCTTCTTCACCGCGTCCGTCCTTGATAAGCATATTCACGCCAATGAATAATAAGAGCTTATTATTGGGCTGATCCTTCAAACACACATTAATACCTTGGGCAGCTTCAGCAAACTGCTGATTAAGAAAACCTTTTACGGTATAAAATAGCATGGTGGCCTCAAGGCTTAATGAAGATCCTGAATTTCGTAACTCCATGAATTGTTGTTGCCCTACTTTGACAGAGCCTTTCATGCCCAACAAAGAAACGAACCATTGGTATTTCTCTGGTACAGAACCCACCATCACCTGGATTACACCGCTTGTTTTTTTGATGGGAGCAAAGTTGGGATATTTTTTAAGGCAGTCCAACGAGAGTTGATATGCTCTGCGTATGGCGAAGACGGCATTCAATTCCTGATTGAGATTTAAATAACAGAAACCTCTTTGCAGGGCAATTTCGGCCTGTAAAAATAAGGTCTCGGCACTTGGCGGAAGGCCTTCAATGTACTTTAGCCGATCTTTAAACTGTTGATCAATTTTAATAAAACCATCGTGATCCTCCGTAATTAAAATATTGATCGTCTCATTCAGGCTTTGCAAATAAAGTTTGTGCAATTGATTGCCACGCGTTTTTACCAATATTTCATCAGCTTTTTCCGGCTGCAGATTGAGGATTAATTGATAGGCCTTTTGAAGTTCGGGATCAAACTTCCATATGATATCTGCCGCGATTGCTGACTGAGTAAACAAAAAAAGGCAAGCGATTACGCCCACCTTTTTTAATTTCCTTATGTTAATGATTTTATTCAACCTTTTTTGTGGCTCGTTTTACCGGAGCTGCCTTCTTTGGTTTAGGTTCTTCTTCCATCGAACCCAAATCAACATCGGCAAGAATCCGGCCTGAATGTTCATCAATTACAATTTTCTTTTTCTCACGGATTTCGGCAATTTTTTGAGGAGGGATGATAATGTTGCAACCTTCAGCAGCACCTCTCACTACTCTCACTACTGCCAGACCATTTGAAAGACTACCTCTTAAACGGTTGTAGTGCTTCAATAGTTTATCTTCGATTTTCTTTGTTGCCTTTTCTCTTTCCGCCAGAAGTCTAACCTCTTCTTCCTGACTTTCATTCAAAATATTATCAAGTTCACCCTTTTTATTGGCCAGATCTTCTTCTCTTTCCTTAATGAACTTTTCGATGGTCGTTATCTCAGTCTTTTTACCATCTATTTTATCCTTCGACTCCTTGATGCGCTTTTCGCAAATCTGAACTTCAAGTTCCTGAAGTTCTATTTCTTTGGTAATTGCTTCAAACTCGCGGTTATTCTTTACGTTCTTCTGCTGTTCGCTATACTTTTTAACAAGCTTTTCAGCTTCTTTTATTCCTTCTTTATTCTTCTTGATAGAATCTTCCAATTCTTTCAAATCAGCCTCGAAACGACTCATGCGAGTACGATATCCTTCCATTTCATCTTCTAAATCCTGAACTTCATCGGGTAGGTCTCCGCGGAGTTTCTTGAGTTCATCTAGTTTAGAATCTATGGACTGAAGTTTTACAAGGGCTTCTAATTTCTGCGCAACTGTTTGATTTTCCATTACTTACAAATAACTTATAGGATTAGTGACGGTATTCGAAAAAATGATTGCAAAAGTATGGAATTTTTCTCTTAAAAACTCATATAGGAGTTCTTTCGTAAATTGTTCACTCTCATAATGCCCAATATCGGCAATCAGGATTTTGCCGTCAGCATCAAAAAATTCATGGTATTTAAAATCAGCTGAGATAAAAGCATCTGCTCCCCAGGCAATTGCAGTAGCCAGAAGAAAGCTTCCAGACCCTCCGCAGATTGCTACTTTTTTGATTTTCATTTCTAAGAGTGATGTGTGCCTGATTACAGCTACATTCATTTTGACTTTGAGGCTATTTAGAAAACTCTTAGGTTCTTCCGGATGGGCAAGTTCACCGATCATGCCAGCACCAATTTCCTGATTGGTATTTTCTAATTTGCTTAAGTAGTAAGCAACTTCTTCATAGGGGTGATTTTTTTTCAAAGCAGAAAGAACGCGTCCCTCATTGTAAGTTGGTAAAATTACCTCCACACGCACTTCATCAACTCTTTCCAACTTATCATTTTCACCTTGATAGGGCTTAGCATCTCCACCAGGAAGGAAGGTGCCTTCTCCCATTAATCGGAAGCTGCAATTTTTGTAATTACCAATGTTTCCGGCTCCTGCTTCATGAAGATCGGCAATTACCTTTTCAGCATTTTCCTTTGGAATAAATGTCACCAATTTGCTGAGCGTACTTTTTTTCGGTTGGAGGACAGACAAGTTCTTCAATCCAATTTTGTCAGCGATTTTCTTATTCACGCCATTGATAACATTATCCAGATTCGTGTGTATCGCGTAGATGGCAATGTCCGATTTGATAGCTTTGATTATAACGCGTTCTACATAGGTTTGACCGGTGAGTCTTTTCAGACCTTTAAAAAGAATTGGATGGTGCGCTACGATAAGGTTACAATTTTGTTCAATGGCCTCGTCCACTACATTTTCAGTGCAATCCAATGTTACCAGAATTCCTTTCACTGGACTGCCTGGCTGGCCGGTAATCAGACCGCTGTTGTCATAGTCTTCCTGTAAGGATCTGGGGGCCATGCTTTCCAGGTATTCCGTAACATCTTTTATCTTCACCGTTGCCATCGATTATGTACTTTTGACCAAAAATAACGAAAGATAGCGGGACCGCTTTATGTTTGTTTTCAAGTATCTGTTATGGCCTTTTGCACTTCTTTATGATGTGGCCACCCGCATCCGAAATTATCTTTACGATATTGGTCATAAGAAGTCCTTCGAGTTTGATACCGTGGTTATTAGTGTTGGAAATCTGAATGTTGGTGGGTCGGGAAAAACACCGATGGTAGAATATTTGATTCGGTTGCTTTCTGATCAATATCGCCTGTCTACACTGAGCAGGGGTTATGGTCGCAGGACACAGGGTGTCCGCTTTTCTTCTGACGAAGACAATGCGCGAACAATTGGGGATGAACCCTACCAATTATTCAGAAAGTTTGGAAACATGGTTAAGGTGGTGGTCGGAGAGGAGCGGGCAATGGCTATACCAACCCTACTCAGTGAGTTTCCTGATGTGCAGATCATATTAATGGATGATGCATTCCAGCATCGTGCGGTCAGACCACAATTCTCAATTTTAGTTACGGATTATCAAAAGCCATTTTACAAGGATTTCCTTCTTCCATTCGGCCGTTTACGCGAAGCTCGGATGGGGGCAGGTCGTGCTGATGCGATTGTTGTCACGAAAGCAAATGGCATTACGGACGATGAAATTGAAGAGATGAGCAGGAAGATTCAAGTCATAGCAGGTGATCGACCAGTATTTTTTTCAGGATTGAAGTATCAGAATCCGATGCCAATTCATCACCAACTTCAAATTGAAAATAAGATCATCCTGGTTTCCGGGATCGCAAAAAATTCATATTTCGAAAAAGAAGTCTCGAAGGTATACGATGTAGTTCGGCATTTTAGATTTGAGGATCATCACGTTTATTCGAAAGAAGATATTCAACGAATTCATCAAAGTGCCAATGAATTGAATGCCTCGTCCATTCTCACCACTGAAAAGGACATGGTGAAGCTAATTGCACCTCAATTACTACCTTTGTTACAAAATAAGAATTGGTTTTACCTTCCTGTGCAGCTCGTTTTGCTTAAAGATGGAACGCATTTTGATCAAATGATCATCAGTATGGTCGAAGATAAAATTCAGAAACTTTCTGGTAGTAAAGATTCTGATTCTCTCAATTAATCATTGAACAACAGACATAATTTAAGCGTGTTTTTTAAAAGAATCATATTCATATTGTTCGTTTTGGCTGGCGGTTTTGTGGCGACAGCCCAGGAACCAAGGACAAAAAAACCGCAACCACAACAACAACCTACTGTAACTGATCCAGGAAATAAGCAAGATGTTTCAAATCCCAATCAGACCCAGCAACCTGGTCGGAAGGGAAAAGGCTCACAGATTGTTGATGACTCAACCAAGAATGTCTACGGCCCCAAAACCACCTTATGGATTACCGAGCAAGATATTTTCATGAACAAGAAAAAATATCAACCTCTCGACACGAATATTTCCAATTATCATCGATGGACCTATTTGCAACGCTTTAATAACTTTTACCACGACCTTGGAAATGTTGGTACAGCGTTGAATCCTTTATTTCCGGTGGTCAATGAAACCATTGGAGCCACGCCAGGATATTCTGTTTACAGTCCATATTTCGATACGGAAACACCGGTTTATTTTGATACTAAATCTCCGTTTAGCAGTTTCAGACTTGTTTGGGGGGGCAATGGTCGGGCCAGTAGCAAGATTCAATACAGCAGAAACATTAATCCGCGATGGAACTTTGGGTTTAACTATCGACCATTATTGGTGGATAAACAAATACAACGATCGGGTAAAGGAGACCGACAAACGATCAGCCACTATTATGATTTGTATTCCAGCTATCGTTCCAAAGATGCTCGGTATTCTCTCATTATCAATTACAGGCGTATCCGGCATCGGGTAAATGAAAATGGTGGAATTTTATTAGTGAGAGACACGACTATTAATGGCTATTATGATCCTAATGCTCAACCTTATTTGTTAGCCGCAAGATCGGAGGAGAAAAAGCTTGTCTTGCATGTATTTCATCAGTATCAATTGGCCTCTCCCTTTCAACTGTATCATAAGTTGGACATAAGTAAGCAGATTAACCTCTTTACGGATAAGAAAAGTTCAGAGACGAATTATGACGAATACTTTTCTTATACGAATCCTGATCCGGATATTAACACCAATGAAGTTTCTGACCAGACTGAATTCAAAACATTAGTTAACGAATTTGGTATAAAAGGAAGTGCTGCTTTTTTGTTTTATAGCTTCTATTATAAGATCAGAAATTTTAGCACCTACAATAAGTACATTGATGAATCGCTGCTTTCATTTAAGAACGATGGCGTTGAAAACTATGTAGGTGGTAAGATTGCTTTTCGATTCGATTCATTGAGTGAACTTAATGGCAACGCAGAATATTTACTGGATGGAAATTACCGCCTTCAAGCCGAGCTTAAAACTCCGTGGTTGGATGCAAAGGGCATCAGCGCTCTGGCCAAGCCGGGTTTTTTGCCGCTTGTTTACAGAGGCAGTCACAACTCTTGGGTGAATGATTTCTCCAGCATATTTTCCAACCAACTTGAGGCATTCTTAAAAGCAAAATGGGGAGGATTTTCTATTTCTCCAGGAGCACGGTACACTGCGCTTGCCAATTATGTTTACTTTAAAGAAAATAAAGTTACTGGCGAGCAAGCCGTGTTGCCAGCACAGTCGTCCGGCAATCAACAGGTATTTTCTCCAGAGTTGAGAATGTCGCTCCGGTTTTTCAAACACTTTTATTTTCGGCCACAGGTAATTCACACATTGCTGATTAAAAATGATGATGATGCGTTAAGAGTGCCGGAGTGGTTTGCAAATGGGCAGCTTGCTTTTGAGAACATGCTCTTCAAAGCCAACATGCAAGCACAGATTGGTTTTGATGTGTACTGGCGATCTTCATATACCGCTATGGGTTATGATCCAGCCATTCAACAATATTATGTTCAAAACAGTGTTGTGAATGATTCTTTCCCATTGGTTGATTTCTTTTTTAATGGAAGGTTTAAGGGGGGAAGGTTCTTCTTCAAATACAATAATCTTGTTCAGGCGTTTACAGGCAAAGGATATTTGATCACTCCGGGTTATCGCGGCCAACCCAATATCATGGACTTTGGTTTTGACTTAATTTTGTTCGACTGATGGAGAAGCATGTGCTGGGGCTAGAGTTGCCAACAGATCCGCGTTGGGTGAACATTGCAGAAAAAAACATCGAAGAAATTTTAGTGGATCATGCTTACTGCGAACAGAAGGCTGCGTCTTCCTGCATATCGTTGATCATCAGTTATCCGGAAAAAGAACGTGTGGTGGAAATACTTACACCAGTGGTGGCGGAGGAGTGGAGTCACTTTGAGCGAGTATTGGATGAACTCAAAAAGCGCGGCTTTAAGCTGGGCTTCCCCCGTAAAGATGAGTACGTTGAAAAACTTCAGCAGATCATAAAGAAGGGAGGGAGCAGGGAGCAGCAATTAGTAGAGAAACTGCTGATCAATGCACTCATCGAAGCGCGCAGTTGTGAACGTTTTCGATTGTTGTGGAAAGAGCTTAATGACATGAAGTTAAGTAAATTCTATTACGAACTCATGGTTTCTGAAGCAGGACATTTTAAAAACTTCCTTTCTCTCGCAAAGGAATTCATGGATACTGACCAAGTTGAAAAACGATGGAGAGAGATTCTATTTCAGGAAGCTGAAATTATAAGAAGCCTTGACGTGCGGGGAGATCGCATGCACTAGGTGCACTTAGGTTTTTTGCTTTTTCTTTTTAGCAGCAGGAAACAGAATGTTGTTGAGAATAAGTCGATACCCAGGTGAATTAGGGTGCAAGTGTAAATCGGTAGGTTCTTCGCCAACGGTATGCTGATAATCTTCAGGGTCATGCCCACCATAAAAAGTCCAAAATCCTTTTCCGAAAACTCCATGCATGTATTTCGCCTCTTTAATACTGTTGTTTTCTCCCATGATGGTGACATCTGATTTTATCAATCGTTTCTTGAATCCAGTGGTCTGACCATAGAAACCTTTAATCACCTTGGTATGATTTTGTGTGAGCATGGAAGGAATTGGATCCCATTTCGCGGAGAATTCAAAAATATTAAAATAGTCATTGTCTTGCCTTAGGCCCCTGTCGGGGAAGTTGTTATCAATGTCCGAAAATTCATATTGCATGGGGTCGCGAACCAACCTGAACGCTGTGAAGGCAAACGTGTTATCAAAATTAAGTTTTTCCTGGGCTTGAGGATCGGCAGGGTCGCCATCATACATGCGTTCGCAAATATCAACACCATCTGCCGCCAGAGCGATATCAAATGAATCCGTTGCAGAACACATGGCAAAGAGAAAACCGCCACCTGAAACAAATTCCTTGATTCTTTTTACAACGGCAAGTTTTGCCTGTGATACTTTGTGAAAGCCAAATCTTCGGGCCGCATCTTCCGCCTCTTTCACTTGTTCGATATACCACGGCATGTTGGCGTAGTTATTATAAAACTTTCCATATTGACCAGTAAAGTCTTCGTGGTGAAGGTGAAGCCAATCATATTTTGGCAGTAAGTCGTTCAGCACCTCATCATCAAAAATCACGTCATAGGGAATTTCTGCATAGGAAAGCACCAGCGTAACCGCATCATCCCAAGGCTGTTTTGATTTAGGAGAGTAAACAGCAATGCGCGGGTATTTCTCCAGTTTCATCACATCGTAATTCAGTGCCGGACTGGCGATTTCAGTTAAAATGTTTGTTGCCTGAGCATCTGAGATAATTTCATAACTGACGCCCCGGATCACCAACTCGTTTTGAATGTTAGGATGGTATTTACACATGAAAGAGCCGCCTTTATAGTTTAGCAACCAATCCACCTCCATGTCTCCCTTTAAAACCCAGTAGGCAATACCGTAGGCTTTCAAATGATTGGTCTGCTTTTCATCCATAGGAATGAAAATATAATTGCTGAAAGCGGGCTTTGAGCAAATGATAATTAAGAACAAAATCAGTCTACGCATCGTTAAAACACTCATTTACACTCTAACTGTAACAAAATAAACTCGAAAAAGTCTCCTTATTGCAACGTTTAAAGATATAATTTTGGTCTTAAAGTTCGTGTAAATTATTAATTGCCACGTTTAAAATTCATTAAAGGATGGATATCGCAGAAAATGTAAGGGAGGGACTTCGATCAATAAAGGCCAATTTACTTCGCTCAGTGCTTACCGCCCTTATCGTTGCAATAGGAATCACTTCACTCGTAGGAATATTAACAGCCATTGATGGAATTGAGTATTCAGTTTCAGAAAGTTTGTCTTCGCTTGGCGTGAATACGTTCGATATTTATTCAAAATGGAATAGGAATTCAAGCCAGGAGGGAGTGAAGCAAAAAGTGTTTTCTAATTTAACCTTGTCACAAGCACAAAAATTCATTGACGAATTTAATTACCCCGCGATGGTATCCTTGAATGCAAGGCTCACCATTCTGGCAGAGATAAAGTACAAATCACAAAAGACGAGTCCTAACGTAGATGTTCGTGGTGTCAATGAAGAATACATTGCCATCAAAGGATTGAATATTGAAAAGGGGAGAAATTTTTCAAAATTTGAGATACAAAATGGCGGAAAAGTAGCTGTACTGGGATGGAAGTTGGCAGTAACATTATATGGCGAAAACCCGAATCCTGTAGGAACAGAGGTTTCCTTTCGGGGCACACAATTCAGGGTGATCGGGTTATTGAAAGAGAAAGGGGATCTATCCGAAAATAACTATGACAATATGTTGATCATTCCCATCATGGTTGCGAATCAGTTGGCCGGAGGTGAACAACTCAGGTACAGGTTGAATGTAGGCATTCAGGATATGGCTCAGCTTGATTTTGCTATGGGAGAAGCTACCGGCTTGATGAGAAAAATAAGACAGGATGATGTGGGTCAGGAAAATTCATTTGAAATCGAAAAGAGTGAATCATTGGCCGAAGAGTTGGAAAGTATTACTAATGGGTTGCGCTTTGGCGGCTTTGGTGTTGGATTCATTACATTATTAGGGGCATCCATTGCATTGATGAATATCATGCTGGTTTCAGTCACAGAGCGAACCCGTGAGATTGGTGTACGCAAAGCATTAGGTGCCACTACTCTTCGCATCCGTCAACAGTTTGTTATTGAAGCGATTGTTGTTTGCGTACTGGGTGGGATTGCAGGAGTGATATTGGGCATTCTGATAGGCAACGTGATTTCAAGAGCCATGAACATAACGGCATTTATCGTGCCCTGGTTCTGGATGCTGATGGGTATGGTTATTTGTATTATAGTGGGCTTGTTGTCTGGATATTATCCGGCACATAAAGCATCTAAACTAGATCCGATAGAAAGCCTGCGCTTCGAATAGGTGCTTATTTAAATCATAAAGAAAACTCTCTTGTATATCGGGAGAGTTTTTATTTTGCATTCCTAATAGGAGAGGTGCCAGAGTGGCCGAATGGGACGGTCTCGAAAACCGTTATACTCGCAAGGGTATCGAGGGTTCGACTCCCTCCCTCTCCGCTTTATCGAATCAATGGTGTAAAGTAAATCGATTGCGCAACATCAACTGAACCAGGCGTGAAATACTACCAATGTGCCTGCGCTTTTTTGAATTGATTCAACTTCATGTTTTTAGCAGATTGAACGGTGGCTAATTTTCCAATCTTCTCTGAGGTAGTTTTACGAAGGAATAAATCAATCGTCCAGCCAATTAAGTATTCAGAAAGTGTAATTTTTTTTTGAGTTTTCATGGCTTACTGTTTTTTCTACTGAGAAGCCAAACCTGGAACCAATCTTTAAATGCTTCAATACAGGGCAGAAACAGTGTTTCGAAACGATAGCTATTTCATTTTGGCACTATACAAAATCAAAATGGGATGGATGGATTTATTGAAGTTAGGTTCTGATGACCTAAATAATTTATTCTAGGTTCAAGGTTTTCACCTATTAGGATGTCGTTAACACACAACAAGGCTAAATTCCAATTAGCGTAGCAATGAATAGTGCCGCAATGCAGAGCAAGAAGATCAGTGCCAGTCTCTTCAGTGCAAACCTGAGCCAGGCATCATAGGAAATGCCAGCGATGGTAATGATGGCCATCAATGCTCCATTGGTTGGGCTGATCATATTCATTAACACCGCTCCATACTGAAATGCCATAACGCAAACATCCCGTGAAAGACCGATCAGGTCTGATAGCGGTGCAAGGAAAGGCATGGTCAATACCGCTTGTGCAGAATAGCTGGGAATCACGATATGCAGAATCGATTGAGCACACATCATACCAATGGCAGAAAGTATAGGAGGTACATATTGAAGAGGTGTGAACAATCCATAAATAATGGAATCAATAATCAATCCTTCTTTTAATATCAATGGGATTGTGTAGGCCAGTCCTCCGATCATAGCTGCAAATGTCATTTGCTTCAGGCCTTCAATATAGGAGAGGAAGGTGCCATTCAATCCAAGCCCTCCGATTAATCCTATTGCAATACCGACTACAAAAAACTCTGCAGAGATATCGTTGAAACCCCATCCTAACCGAAGCATCCCGAAGATCAACAAGGCAAAGGCCATCATTACGAGACAAAGAATAATGATATGAGCGCGGCTGAATGATGTCTGGGATACTTCTTCAGATTGCCTTTCGATTCTGTTCTTGTTTCCATAACGGATGATGATTGTCATCCACACGATAAACGCAATGAGGAATACAACCATTCGGTAAATGCCAGCTGTTAAGAAGGGTACCTCAGCAATCTTCTGGGCGATGACGGCCCCAAAGGGATTGATTGGACTAAAGGATGCACCAACAATGGCCGACCCATAGCTCACACCCACAGTAACCAGCGGAGGATATCCGAGGTTACGGGTGAACACAAGTAAAACAGGAATCAGTGGAACGATCTCTTCTTCCAGGCCTTCGGTGGCGCCTCCCACGGCAAACAAAAATCCCATAGTCACCAAGGCTAATTCTTCCTTTCCTTTTACCCCTGAAGTGAAATAAACTACTCCTTCTTTTAATGCCCCAGTCTGGTCTACAATAAAAAGACAGCCTCCCACTAAAAAAATAAGTACCATCACTTCACCGCCATTTACAATTCCCCGGGGTATGCACCGTAGGATTTCAAACGGTGAAAGGTTCTCATGATCAACAGGTTTATAGGATCCGGCTACAACTACTTCACGCTTTGTGTCAGGGGTAACCTCGCGCTGATATTGTCCTTTGGGAATAACATAAGTCAGGACTCCCGCGGCAAGTATAAATGCAACGACAATGGTGAGCGCGTTGGGAAAGGAATTAATTTTCATTCGTTTAAAAGTATTAAATATTACGGATCAATTTTAATACGTGTTCAATTCACGTTATCTTTCAAATGAATTTGATTCATTAAAGTCGTGCACAACATTCAACCACTGCTTAACAAAACATATCTGAAAGCCAGCTCGGCCAGTGGCGTTTATATTTATGATGAGCATGGGAAGCCTTATCTGGACGGATCATCCGGGGCAGTTACCTGTTCATTAGGCCATTCACACCCTAAAGTGTTGCCCGTCATCAAGCAACAGTTGGATAAACTTCAGTTTGTATACCGATCTCAGTTTGGTACAACCGAAGCAGAACAACTTGCAACCAAATTATTTGAGTTGTCTGTTCAAAAAAGTCATGCTCATACGTTTTTCGTCAACAGCGGAACAGAAGCCATTGAAACCGCTATGAAAGTTGCGCTTCAGCATTGGCAAGAACAAGGGCAGCCTGAGAAGAAACATTTTATTTCGCGGTGGAAGAGTTATCATGGTATCACCGTAGGTGCACTTTCCTTGTCAGGACATGCCTTGAGACGGCAGCGGTTTGAAAACTCGCTGGAGAAATATCCTTCCCTGCATGCTGATCTGGAAAATGATTCGCTTGAAAAGCAGACCAATGAATTTATTGAAGTGATCGAAAAGACCGGTGCCAAACACATTGCTGCCTTTGTAGCCGAACCAATCGTAGGTGCAGCAGGCACTTCATTAATACCGTCTTCGGATTACTATCAGGCGATGAAGAAAATCTGTGATGAATACAACATCTTATTCATTGCCGATGAAGTAATGACGGGATTGGGCCGTACCGGAAAATGGTTTGCGTTGGAATACTGGAACACCGTGGCAGACATTGTCACCATTGGTAAAAGCCTGGGAGCAGGTTATGCGTCCATAGCCGCCACCTTGATGACGGAAAAAGTACTTGCCCCGATAAAAAATGGTACTGGACTAATTATGAGCGGCCACACCTACAGCGGTCATCCGCTTTCGTGTGCTACCGCGTTGAGGGTGTTGGAGGTTGTGGAGGAAGACGACCTGCTTACAAATGTGAACGATAAAGGCACACACATAAAGAATAAACTGATAGAATGGAAGAGCAAATATCCATTCATTCAGATGGTGCGAGGCAAAGGGTTGATGATCGGATTAGAGTTTGATCCATCGAGGAAGGGATTACAGGCACAATTTATTGATCAATGTTTCAAAAATGGATTGCTTGTCTATCCAGCGGTTGGAGGGCCTTACGGGAAAGATGAAAATGGAATATTGATTTCGCCACCATTTATTATCAATCAAAAGGAGACCGATGAGTTGTTAGAAAAATTTGAGCGGTCTTTAAAAGAGGTAAGTGCCTGAGGTCGGTTCGATTAAAGTTTCTTGCTTACGATCAAAGAGACACCATCGCTAATTATCATCCAACAGGAAGCACATCATCGCAAGCAGACCTTCAGAGAAGAATATCTCCAACTGCTCAATGACTTTGACGTTACATTCGATCAAAAATATCTCTTCGAATTTTACGAATAAATGAATTTGTTGTACCTATAGATTTTAAATTTATAGACTACTAACCCAATAGGTACATCCACGTTTACCATGGACTTATTTAATAAAGTCACCGACTACGAAACGGTAAAGTCGGTATTTTTTGACGGCATGACACTGCTCTTTGGTGGATTTGGTGGCGTGGGCACGCCTCCAGGTCTGGTCGATTGTCTTATTGAATCCGGTGCAAAGAACATCAACCTCATTGGCAACGATGCTGGCTTCCCGTGGATTGGCATGGGTAAGTTCATTTGCATGGAACGCGCGCACTCACTGGTGGCATCACATATTGGTTCCAACCCGGTTGCCGGGGAATTAATGAATCAGGGAAAACTGAACATTGAGTTTGCTCCCCAGGGAATTTTAGTAGAGCGAATTCGTGCAGGTGGTGTTGGACTGGATGGATTTCTTACACAGATTGGAAAGGGAACCAAACTGGCATATCAGAAACCACTTGTAAAAATTGGTGATCAGGAATTTTTGTATGAGGCACCCATCACCGGAGATGTGGCGATTGTGTACGCAAAAAAAGCGGACACTTTTGGCAACCTTGTCTTTGATAAGACTGCCCGTAATACCAATCCCTATGTAGCGATGGCAAGTAAGGTAACTGTGGTGGAAGCAGAGGAGATTGTTCCAATGGGGTCGTTGAATCCAGAAGAAATTATCGTTCCTGGAATTTATGTAAAACACATTGTGCAATCGAAAGGATATAACTGGAAATGGAAATGGGAGATGAACGACAAATCATAGCGCAAAGGGCTGCCAGTGAAGTTAAGGATGGGATGATCGTTAACTTAGGGATTGGGATACCTTCGCTGGTGCCGGATTACCTCGATGCATCGATACGCGTTTTCTTCCAGGCAGAAAATGGAATTTTAGGTATGGGCCCAACGCCCACGAGCAATGCCGATGGCAACCTGAGCAATGCAGCCGGACTTCCTGTTACCATCGTGCCAGGCGCAAGTTATTTCGATAGCGCGATTGCCTTTGGTATGATTCGAAGAGGATGTATTGATGTTTCCATCTTAGGTGCCCTGCAGGTAAGCGAACGTGGCGATCTGGCCAACTGGATTGTGCCGGGCAAGCGTGTTCCGGGAGTAGGTGGTGCTATGGAGTTGGCGTATGGTGCAAAAAATCTGATCGCGCTGATGGCGCATTGCGAAAAAGATGGTAGACCAAAAATAGTGAAGCAGTGTACCCTGCCCATCACTGCCTTTAATTGTGTAAAGAAGATCATTACCGAAAAGGCCGTTTTCTCTATTCATGAAGATGCGATGGTGCTGGATGAAATCATGCCCGGCTCTTCATTGACGGATATCGAGAATCATACTGAAGCAGACTTCAAAGTTTCATTGCACCTGAAAACAGCAACCCAGTTATGAACGAAAGGCAGAAGCAGGTAGAAATATATATTGACGCGCATGCTAACGATGCCATTTCCTCCCTGCAAAGAATGGTGCAACAGCCCAGCGTTCAGGGTAATGAGCAAGGAGTTCAGGATATAGTGATTGAAAGGCTGAAGCAGCTTCAGCTGGAAGTAGATGTGTGGGTTCCTAGGTATGATGAATTGGTTAAGCATCCTTACTTTGTGGCTTCGCGAAATAGTTATGACGGCAGTCCGAATGTGGTTGGGGTGTTACTCGGCCAAGGTGGTGGAAAGTCCATTATTCTAAATGGGCATATTGATGTCGTTCCCGAAGGCGATGTGACGAAGTGGAATCAACAACCATTTTCCGGTCACATTGAAAATAATAAAATGTATGGTAGAGGAACCACCGACATGAAAGGTGGAAATGTTTCACTCCTGTTGGCCTTGGAATCCATTATCCAATGCGGAATCAAGCTGAAAGGAGATGTGATCTTTCAATCCGTGATTGAAGAGGAGTCGGGTGGAGTAGGTACGCTGGCAACGTTGATGCGAGGATATAAAGCAGATGCCGCCATTATACCAGAGCCTACCAACATGAAACTCTTCATCAAGCAACAAGGCTCCATGTGGTTTCGGGTTACGGTAGAAGGAAGGTCAGCGCATGGTGGCACACGATATGAAGGAGTATCCGCCATTGACAAAGCGTGGAAGGTGTACGATGCGATTATGAAGTTGGAAACAAAACGCAATGCTGCTATTGATGATCCATTGTATCAACATATCTCTATTCCACTGCCGATTAATGTAGGAAAAATTCAAGGCGGTTCATGGCCATCTTCTGTTCCTGATTTGGTAACCCTCGAAGGACGAATCGGAGTAGGCCCTCACGAAGAGATGAATGAAGTAAAAAAACAATTGACTGCCTGTTTAAAAGAAGTAAGTGATCAGGACGAATGGCTCCATGAACACCCAGCGCGACTTGAATTTTTTGGCGGACAATGGGTGCCCAATTTTGTTGAGCGTGATCACCCTTTTGTAGATGTGTTAGTGGATAATTTTGAATCCCTTTACAACAAGAAGATCACCATTGAAGCATCTCCCTGGGGAACCGATGGTGGATTGCTGGGCAAAGTAGGTGGTATTCCTACCTTGATCATAGGGCCGGGCGAAACGAAAGTAGCGCATTATCCCAATGAGTTTATTGATTTGGGTGAGGTGATCAAAGCATCCAAACTTTTTGCGAATACAATCTTATCATGGTGCGAACTTGCCTAGTCTCCCGTGACAAAAGAAATAACTACCGACCACGCTTCCGTTTCTGTTTACGCAGATACGTTTAATAAACGCATTCGCATTGATGATTATGCCGGAGCATTGAATGAAGTACTCCAAATCATGAATGATCAGATTTCGGATGGGGTGGAAAAACTGATTGTGAAATCACGTACAGCGGATGTTCCCTTTTTTATTTCACAAGGTTTCTCCTGTGAGGCATTCATCAAAGGATATTTTTCAGGTGACGATATGTATTTTGTAACCAAGTATTTTTCTGCTGGCCGGGAACGCACTGATAAGTGGCATGAAGAACAATCGATCATTCAAAAACTCATTACTGATAAGAGTACGTTAGACGTACCTTCTACAGAAGGAATAAAAGTAGCAACGATGTCTCAGGCCTTTGAACTGGCTCGTTTATACAAAACGATATTTAACGTGTATCCAACACCGCTCAGTGAGGAGGCTCACCTGATCAAGACCATGCAGGAGGGTACGGTTTATGTGTATATTGAAAGTGATCATCAGATTGTAAGTGCAGCTTCGGCTGAAGTGAATTGGAAATTTAAAAATGCCGAACTTACCGACTGTGCAACGTTGCCTCGGGCAGAAGGTCAAGGACATATGAAAAAATTGCTTTTCTTCCTCGAAAAAAAATTGATGAAGGATGGAATCACTTGCTGTTACACCATCGCCCGGGCGGAATCATTTTCTATGAATAAGGCTTTTGCTCAATTGGGCTACACCTATGGAGGCCGGCTGGTGAATAACTGTTTTATCTTTTCTGGAATAGAAGATATGAATGTGTGGTATAAGTCTGTATGAATTTGTTGATTAAATGATGACGATCATGATGTGGAAGTTAAGACTCACTTTATTTTTGATTTTTATAGTTGCTGTGAGTTTGTGTTCCGCTCAACGTGTTCCCGTACTCAATCAAATTGACCTGCCTCACAATTATTATTTAAGGGAGCTTTATCTACCTCAGCTAACGAGCGGGGCTTCTTCTGTAGCCTGGGTGCCCGATGGAAAGTCGTTGGTTTATTCGATGGGCGGAAGCTTATGGAAACAACAATTAGATAGTAGCGAAGCTGAGCAGTTGACCGACGGAGATGGCTATGACTATCAACCCGATGTTTCTCCGGATGGAAAGAAAATTATTTTTGTGCGATACAACGGAACCTCTGCTGAGCTGATGCTGCTCGACCTGGTAAGCAAACAAACAAAGTCCCTCACAGAGAATGGGGCCGTTAACCTCGAACCTCGCTGGTCACCGGATGGGAGCAAGGTTGTATTTGTTTCTACACTCAACTCAGGACATTTTCTATTGTATGTTGCCAGTGTTAATGCAGATCAATTAACTGAAATCAAACGCCTGACTCCCGATCATAAAAGCGAGGTGAAAAGATATTACTATAGCGCTTCTGATCATGCGATCAATCCTGCCTGGTCAAAAGACGGAACAGAGATTTATTATATCTCCAATAGCGAAGTAGTACATGGCACGGGTGATCTAATGAAACTCAACATAGCTACAGGCAACAGCGTGGTTATACATCACGAGGAGACTTCATGGCGCGCCAAACCTGATGTATCGCCCGATGGCGCCCGGTTAGTGTACAGCAGTTATGCGGGTCGCAACTGGCATCAACTATGGATGTTGCCGGCCAATGGCGGATACCCGATACCTTTAACCTATGGCGAATATGATAACACATCACCACGATGGTCACCCGATGGTGAAAAGATAGCGTTCATCTCCAATCGCGAGGGCAATACTTCTCTTTGGGTGGTGAATACGTTTGATGGCGGACAAAGGCAGATCACTCCACTCACAAAACAACATCTTCAACCACATATTTCTTTGAAACTCCTCGTTCGCAACGAAGAAGGCAAGGAAATTCCCGCCCGCATTAGTGTTACCGACAGCCGTGGAAAATGCTATGCACCTGATCAGGCATGGATTCATGGTGACGACTCACGCTATCCTGCGAAAGAAAAATTTGAATTCCATTATTTTCAAAGTGATGGAAGTGATGAGGTGAACGTACCTATCGGCAAAGTGTTGATTCAGGTGTCACACGGTCCTCAATATGAAATTCAAAAGCTGGAAGTAGACACTGCTAACGGAATGTCAAATCCGGTGGTCGTCAATTTAAAGAAACTCGACTTGCCTACTGACTTTGGCAAGTGGTGGAGTGGGGATGTACACGTGCATATGAATTATGCTGGTCAATACCTAAACAAACCTGACCGTCTTGTTCAAATGGCAAAAGCAGAAGACTTGAATTTTGTTTATAACCTCATCGTCAATAAGGAGCAGCGTATTCCGGATATCAATTATTTTTCTACCACTCCGGATAAAGTATCCGATGGAGAAACGATGTTGCTGCATGGACAAGAATTTCACACCAGCTTCTGGGGTCACGTGGGTTTACTGAGCTTGAAGGACCATTTCATTTTGCCTGATTATTCAGGCTACCCACAAACGGCATTAGAAAGTTTGTTTCCAAATAATTCTTTTATTGCCGATCGCGCCCACGCACAACAAGGAATGGTTGGCTATGTGCATCCCTTTGAACAGTCTGAAGTTTTCCCGGATCAGTCAGCGACATTAATGAATGAATTGCCGATTGATGTGGCCCTTGGGAAAGTGGACTATTATGAACTCATCGGCTTCTCCGATCACAAAGCCTCTGAACATGTCTGGTATAAACTATTAAACTGCGGACTGAAGATTTCGGCTGCGGCAGGCACTGATGCTATGGCAAACTATGCCAGTCTGCGAGGCCCGGTTGGATTAAATCGTGTTTATGTACAAGCAGAAGAGTCGTTAGATGCCAGTGTGTTTGAAACCAAATTAAAGGAAGGGAAAAGTTTTGTCACCAATGGACCTATCGTTGGATTTAAAGTAGAAAATGTTCAACCGGGAGAGAGCATTACTATTAATCCGAAAGGGCAGTCATTAGCCTATACGGGTTTCCTGAGAAGTAATGTTCCTGTTGATTATGTAGAGGTGATCTGGAATGGTGACGTTATTGATTCATATAAATTAAAAGGCCACACAAAGAGCGCGGACTTGAAGGGGACGATCAAAGTGAAAGGCAATGGATGGTTATTACTTCGCGCATGGAGTGATCAGGCGCATCCGGATCTTCCCGATTTGTATCCCTACGCCAGCACCAATCCCATTTATATTCAGAGTTCGGTGATGAATACGCAACAAAGCATGGCAGCGGAATATTTTTTAAGATGGGTGAAGCGCATAGAAACTAAAATGGAGGAACTAACATTTCGCACTGAAACAGAAAAACAATTGGTGATCAGCGATGTTCAACGTGCAAAAGCATTTTATCAAAGCCTGATTAAATAGTGTACAAAGACATGTTGAATATCAAGTCAATTCTTATTTGCATTCTTTGCTTCATATGTGTTCATGTCGTTGCTCAACATCCGCTGAACATTATTCGCGAAGAGGTGATGATTCCCATGCGTGATGGAGTGAAGTTGGGCGCGATCTTATATCATCCTGATCAACCAGGAAAATTTCCTGCTTTGGTGTATCGCACACCTTATGGTGTAGATGATTATGATGCTTATGCAGAACTTCCTCTCAAAGCAGCGAAGCAAGGTTACGTTGTATTCCTGGTTGATGTGCGCGGACGATTGCGTAGTGAAGGTGAGTTTGAAGCGTATCGCAACGAAAAGAAAGATGGATATGATGTGATTGAATGGGTGGCGCAACAATCATACTGCGATGGAAAGGTAGGTACCTACGGTGGCTCATATCCAGGCATTGTGCGATGGCAGGCAATGGCCGAAGTGCCAGCTCACCTCGTGGCAGCAGCTCCTGAAATGACTCCTATCGGCAGTCACCATTTCATTTATTATGGTGGAGCATTTTCACATACGTGGATTGACTGGTTCACACCCTACATTTTTGCCGACAAACGAAAGCGAGCCAACGACAACAGTGGCCCGTGGGATGATGAACCCGCTACTGAAGAGTGAGAGAAGAGCGACCGAAGACAATGGTATGACTATCGCCCGTTGATTGATCTGCGTCTGTTAAAAAAATATGCACCCGAATATTATGAATGGTTGAAACATCCAGACCCGTCATCATGGTGGGATTTTGTGAACATGGAAAAGGACTTCCCGAAGTTCAGAAATCCTGTCTTCCTGGAGAGTGGTTGGTATGATGCCGCCTATGGACCTGAAGGTGCAACGCGTGCTTTTAACAAGATGAGCACCGAAGCCGCCACGACTAAAGCAAAAGAAGAAACCATTTTAATGTTGGGTCCATGGAATCATACCTCCCTGAACACACGCAAGACTACCTTTGGTGAAATGAATTTCGGCACCAATGCGGGCATTGACTTTGATGCCGCCTTACTTCAATGGTTTGATGTGCTGATGAAAGAGGAGCAAAAGAAAAATCCGCTGCCACGAGTGAGCATCTTCACCATGGGTGAAAATAAATGGCACAGTGAAACAGAATGGCCGTTGTCTCGTGCTGTGCCGACTTCATTTTATCTCCAGCATTCCGGGAAAGGATAAGAAAGGTGAGTTGACTACAGCGAATTCACCCATGGAAAAAAGTAGGAGCTACGTATTTGATCCTAAGATTCCGTTCTGGGATAAGTCGTATGAAAAATCGTATCCCTATGATCAACGCGACAATGAATCGCGCGGTGATGTGGTGGTGTATACCTCCGCTCCGTTAGAAACTGATCTGGAAGTAACGGGTGAGATTGTAGCTGAACTCTTCGTGAGTTCGACTGCAAAGGATACCGACTTCTCATTCACACTCTGCGATGTATATCCAGATGGCAAGTCGATTAACCTTCATGGATTGGATGCGGGTTACTTGCGCATGCGCTATAGCCATGGATATGAGAAACAGGAGTTAATGAAACCCGGAGAGATTTATAAAATAAGGATAGGGCAGGTGTATACTTCTAACTTGTTTAAGAAAGGACATCGTATCAGCGTTTACATTACCAGCAGTAAAGCGCCACACTACGATGCTAACCCCAATACAGGAACGGAGATCGCGACAGAGAAAAATCTTGTGCCGGCCACCAACACTATCCATCACACTAAAAAAAACGTATCGCGCATCATCTTGCCTGTGATCCCGAAGAACAACTGACCCGCGAATCGCATAAGCGTATTACTTAATCCGGTTATATTGCTTTAACACCTGGATCAACCGATCATGAGGAATGGCATAGACTTTATTTCCATTTACGCCTTCCATCGTTTCCGCAGCGATCATGGCATTCACGATGGCTTCTTCGGTAGCAGCAGAAGCGGCTTCAAAAATCGGATTGATCTTTTCGTTAGGCAACATTTCCAGGTGCGCGATCCCTTCATCTTTTGATACTTCCGGATTGGCCGTTGAGAATGCAATGAAAATATCTCCCGAAGAATTTCCTCCGCGTCCGCCCATAACGCCAATGCCCAGCGACACGCGTTTCACAATGCGTTCCAGTTGATGCGGAAGTACCGGAGCATCCGTTGCCACCACTACGATGATCGAACCTTGATCAGTATCCGGTTTTGATTGATAGGGAAGCAGGTCTGTTATTTCTTTTCCCACGGGAACTCCAGCGATGGACAATAACCCACGCCTTCCATAATTAGCTTGCACTAAAACACCCACAGTATATCCGCCCTCCTTCGCATCGAGTTTTCTGGATGAGGTGCCCGTGCCACCTTTGAATCCGTGAGCGATCATGCCTGTGCCACCACCTACGTTTCCCTCCCGGATCGGTCCGCTGGCAGCACTCTCCATCGCCTCGAACACGTGTTCCTTCTTCACATGAAAACCATTGATGTCGTTGAGAAAACCGTCCCATGTTTCCGCGACTACGGGCAAACTAATGTCACCGGAGTAGCCACTGCCTTTTACTTTTTTCATGTACCATTCAATGACTGCATCGCGCACAACGCCTACGCTATGTGTATTGGTGATAAGCACGGGTGATCCTAACCCACCAGATTCATCCACCCAGGTAGTGCCGGTCATCTCACCATTTCCATTTAAGGTGAACCACGCAGCGAACACACGATCGAGGGAACCTTTTCCTTTCGGGAAGATGGCGGTGACTCCGGTGCGCACAGGTCCTTTGCCCACCATCAGTTTTCCACTTCCTTCAATCAATGTTTTATATCCCACCTCCACACCTGCAACATCCGTGATGGCATTATTTTTTCCAGGTGTTCCATCAAATGGAATTCCCAGATCGCGTGCACGCGGCTTTGATGTTTGAGCCACAGTGGAAACCGTAATGATGAGTAGTGCTGTCAAAACGAAAGTGGTCCTGATCATAAGAATTTATTTTGAAGTGAGACGTATTAATTCTTGGCGAAGGATACCAAGACCTTTGAGTAACAAAGGCTTCGAAATAATCAATGGGCTGAGTACGCGAATGACGTTGCCCGATGTGCCGGCACTAATGATCATCAATCCTTTGGCTGCACAGGCGTTGATCAAAGCTTTGCACAACTCTGCATCGGGCTGGTTGGGATCGTTGTCTTTCACCAACTCAAACGCCATCATGGCACCAAGTCCACGCACGTCACCAATGGCGCTGCATTCATTCTTGAGTGATTGGAAAAAGTCCATCACCACGCTACCCACTTTTTCACCTTTGGCATTCAGGTCAACATCTTTCATATACTGTATCGTGGCCAACGAAGCCGCACAGGCAACAGGGTTACCCACATACGTTCCGCCCAATGTTCCTTTAGTCGTCTTGTCCATGATCTCGGCACGACCGATTACCGCGCCAATGGGCATACCACTGCCCATCGACTTTGCCCAGGTGGAAATGTCCGGTACAACATCATAATGTGCATAGGCACTCCACTTGCCCGTGCGACCAAACCCTGTTTGTACTTCATCCAATATTAAGAGAATACCTTTTGCTTTACAGATACGGTGCAGTCCTTGCACGTACGCTTTAGGTGCAACCACAAAGCCGCCTTCACCTTGCACCAACTCCATAATCACTGCGGCCACATTCGTAGCATCAACAACGGTATGTAAATAATTTTCGAATGCTTCAAGTTCTCGCTCTACAAAATCGTCCATCGATAAACCATCGTTGCGTTTATAATAATCCGGAAACGGCAACCGATATATTTCCGGGGCGAAAGGACCGCACCCAATTTTATACCCTGTCTTGGAGGTGAGCGACATACCCATCAATGTGCGACCGTGAAAGCCTCCTGTGAAACAGATGATCCCTTGCTTTCCTGTTGCCTGACGGGCAATCTTGATCGCATTCTCTACGGCCTCGGCACCCGTGTTGGTGAGCATCACTTTGGTTGACTTACCATGCGGTAACAACTTGGCCAGCACTTCGCAGAGTTCAACATACGGTTCATAAATCGCTACGGGAAAGCAGGCGTGAATCAGTTGCTTTGATTGTCGTACGATGGCATCCACGACTGGCTTGGGACAATGACCTGCATTGAGCACACCGATGCCCCCGGCAAAATCAATGTATTCCTTGCCATCAACATCTTTCGTGATCGCACCTTTGGCTGAGGCGATGGTCAACGGACTAAACATACCCATACCTTCTGGTACAATGGCGTTTCTACGAGCAATAAGTTTTTCTGATTTCTTCATGGATGCAAACGTGTTGGACGGGAAATTTACTTTGTTTTTAATATCCGTCCTACGTTAAATGCGTGATTGTGAATGGAACGGTGATGATCTTTAAACGCCTGCGCTAAAGGATTTCACAGTATGGTTTTTATCATTACTATTGTGCCCTTTTTATAAGTCATGATCTTCTGTGGTAATGATTTCGGCACATCTAATTCAAGCATTGCGGTTTCTAAACCCGATGACGTCACGCTGGTGCCGGTAGAAGATCATCAACTCACTATTCCCAGTGCACTTTTCTTTCCCTGAAGGAGAGGGCAGCGATTATTAGAGTTTTCAGTGAAGTTTTTATTTTCATATTTTTTTCGCACTTTTAGTACATACCGAATATCCAGACATGACCAAAGGCAGCAGCTATTTACTATTCTTCGTTGCAGTGATGACCATCTTAAGCTCCTGTAAGAAGGATGATCCTGAACCATTGAAGGCAGTCACGCAGGGACAGCTGCTGGCGGGAGATAAGGGCAGCAGTAAAAAATGGAAGCTTACCATCGCCAGTTTTCAGAAAGGAACCGATCCTTCTGCTGATATTGATTTGGATCCCTGCATCATGGATAATATTTATGAGTTTACGAATAACGATGATCAATCTTATCAGGCGAAGGAAGGAGATACCAAGTGTGATCCCGCTGATTCGGATATCGTGGAAGCCGGTAACTGGTCGTTTACCATCGATGGAAAAATATTAATTATCTTGCCCGATGTGGTCTCGTACTCCGGCAATGCGTTATTTTCCATTCTCACTTACCCCTCTGAGGTCATAGCGTTAACCGAGGGTGGGATGACGGTGAAGATGAGTATTGTGAATGTCGGCTCCGCCTATTCCTATACCCTCACGTTTATTAGAGTCTAGCAAGGATAATTGATAGTTCAACATTCAAAATTTGAATAGCGATTGGGGATTAACAATTAATCAATGTTGAAGTTAAGATTCACGACTTTCTACTTTAACCTTTCCATTTTCCACATTTAACTCACCTCTTCCGTAGTCCCGATCCAGAGCGGCCAGCAAAGCCCGTTAACATAAAAGAAATACGATAGCACGGTTTTTCCTTGACTCTGCAACCAGCGAGGATCCCCCAGTTCGTAGCACATTTTCTCTGTTGGGATATCCCTCGCTCGTTGGGGCTTCTTTCTTAGTACCGAGCTTCTTTAAAGATTTATCATTCTAATAACATTCCCCTTACTGATCGCTCTGGATTGGTGTAGCGTTTTTAGAGAGATTGACGATTAACGAACCTGCCTACCGTCTGGCACCGTCTGGTGTTGAGTGTAGGTCCACTACTTTTAACTGGTCTCAAAACGTTAGCTTAAGCTATGCACTTTAGTGCAAGGCTTTAGCTTCTACAAATCTATCCCTAATTTTGAGGATGGAAAATTTACGGA
>JAYVTB010000150.1:0-3103 GCA_043774805.1 Cyclobacteriaceae bacterium
ACATAGATTTCAGTAAAGCCGAGTTTCTCTGCTTCGCTGATGCGTTGGTCTATTCTGTTCACCGCACGAAGCTCGCCACCTAATCCCACTTCTGCAGCAAAGCAGATTTTTTCTGAGATTGGCTTCTCTTCGAATGACGAAATAATCGAAACACAAACAGCCAAATCAATAGCGGGATCATCGATCTGAAGTCCCCCCGCCATGTTCACAAACACATCTTGCTGACCCATGCGATACCCGCAACGTTTTTCTAAGACAGCTAACAACATGTTCAGGCGTTTATGATCAAACCCATTGGGCGTGCGCTGGGGTGTTCCGTATGATGCCGGACTAACAAGAGATTGCACTTCAATCAACAGCGATCGATTGCCTTCCAATGTAGCGCCAATGGTCGCTCCGCTCAACGCAGAATCTTTTTGCGAAATCAAAATTTCTGACGGATTCGAAACCTCGCGCAAGCCACTGCCACTCATTTCATAAATGCCAATCTCGCTCGTGCTCCCAAATCGATTTTTAGTTGTGCGTAATATCCGATACGCCAAATGTCTGTCGCCTTCAAATTGCAACACGGTATCCACCATGTGTTCCAAAACTTTGGGACCTGCCAATAATCCATCTTTAGTAATGTGGCCAACTAAGAATACTGGTGTTCCTGTTTCCTTCGCAAACTTCATCATCTCAGCCGCACTTTGACGCACCTGACCAACACTTCCGGCAAGCGAATCTAATTGTGGTGAATACAGTGTTTGGATTGAATCAATAATGAGAAGGGTAGGTTTTAGAATCTCTATCTGCGAAAATATTTGACGCGTGTTGGTTTCGTTGAGTACATAAAAATGCGGAGCGTTTACCTGGCCGTTTACAATTCGTTCGGCTCGCATCTTAATTTGTTGCTCACTTTCTTCGCCTGAGACGTAAAGGATTTTAAGTTTGTTTAGTCGCAAACCAATCTGAAGTAAGAGGGTGGATTTGCCAATGCCGGGTTCGCCACCAATCAATACCAAAGAGCCGGGCACCAATCCACCACCCAATACACGGCTAAGTTCACCATCAGGCACATGCATACGGGCAGCCGTGGTGGGTGCAATGTCACTTAGCAACACAGGTTTGGCTTGTATTGCCTTGGTCTCGCGCCACTCGTTTTTACCTTCTGGTTTCTGAACAGTCTCCTCCACAAAAGTGTTCCATTCGTTGCAGGAGGGGCACTTGCCTACCCACTTTGGCGATTCATGCCCACAGTTTTGACAGAAGAATGAGGATTTTGTTTTTGCCATTATAATTAACGCTACTCCTGATAAATTTTTACATTTGAATCCCTGCAAATCTACTACTTATGAAACTTCGTTTACTGACTGGATTGTTTTCGGCCATCGCGCTTTCCTGCTTAGCGCAGAAATTTCCCATAAAATTTGGGGAAATCCCAATGGAGGATATGAAAATGATGGTTTATGGTAAAGACTCATCCGCTGTTGCAGTTGTGCTGGCTGATTTTGGGGAATCAACAATGGATTACACAACACAGAAAGGGTTCTCATTAAATTTTGAAAGAATAACCAGAATTAAAATTCTAAAGAAGGAAGGGTTGGAGTGGGGAAATTTTAGTATTCCACTTTATCACAATAATTCAGATGCGGAAAGATTGCAGGGCTTGAAAGCCGTAACTTATAATTTGGAGAATGGCAAAATCGTAGAAACCAAAATTAAGAGTGAGTCAATTTTTAAGGAAAAGTATGATGAGAACTTTGAAGTCATGAAAATTGCTTTACCCAAAGTAAAAGAAGGATCTGTCATTGAAATCTCTTATAAGCTTATATCAGATTTTATTACTCACTTTCAGGATTGGGATTTTCAGTATACGATTCCTGTAAGATTGAGTGAGTATAGAGCAAAGATTCCTGAATACTTTTTTTATGAAAAACTTATGCAAGGCTATGTTCAACTTTCCATAAACGAAACAAGTACTTCCACAAAAACAATTAGCCTCAGCTCAATAGACAGGGGGGTTGGTGGACAAAAATCAGAAATTGGTAATGACAAAATTGAATACGGAGAGCAGAATTTTAGATGGGTGGTGAACGATGTGCCTGCATTTAAAGAAGAGCCTTACCTAACCACCTACAAAGATTACATCTCCAAAATTAAATTTGAACTTTCATACACGAAGTTCCCTGACCAACCCATGAAAAATTATATGGGTAGTTGGAAGGATATTAATGATCGCTATGTTGAAAGTGAAGACTTTGGAGGCGTTATTAAAGGCAATGGTCACTTAAAAGATAAAACGCTGGAAATAATAGCTGGAGCAACAACTGCCGAAGAAAAGATTAGGCTTATCCATCAATATGTGCGAGATAATTTTCAATGGGATGGCACCACCCGCAAATTTGTAAACACCCCCATTCGCAAGGTGGTGGATGAAAAAAAGGGCAGTTCAGCTGAAATTAATTTGATTTTGGCTTCGATGCTGGAGAAAGCAGATATAGAAGTTTATCCGGTTTTAATCAGCACACGCGATCACGGTTTTGTTCGCGAAGAACTTCCCATCTCAACCCAATTTAATCATGCCATTTGCTTGGCTAAGATTGGCGAGAAACAAGTATTACTGGACGCCACGCAGAAACTATTACCTACAGGTTTTTTGCCGGAACGCTACCTGAATGGAAAGGGCCTTATTATTTCGAAAGCTGGGCATGCCTGGGTAACCCTTACTTCTCCGGTTAAATCCAAAACAACCATTTCCGGAGATTTGACTATGTCAGACAATGCAAACTTTACAGGTAAACTCACCATTGATAGAACTGGCTATCATGCCGAACAGGAACGAAAAAAATATTTTTCTAAAGGAGAAGCCGACTATATAAAGGCTTTTGTGGACAATAAGGTGTGGGAATTATCTAAAAGTAGCTTTGAAAACACCAAACTGTTGGACTCACCATTAAAAGAAATACACGAGCTGAAAATTGCCGAGCATGCTACCGTTTCCGGTGATAGAATTTATTTCAATCCATTCTTTGTTGATCCAATTGATGAGAATCCTTTTAAATCGGAAACCAGAGAATATCCAGTTGATTTTGGTAGCCCCTTTGATCAGGTTCACATTTAC
>JAYVTB010000151.1:0-65374 GCA_043774805.1 Cyclobacteriaceae bacterium
GTTCTTTTATGGTTTTCAGATTGCTATTGAGAACATCCATTCCGAAACTTACTCTTTATTAATAGACACCTACGTAAAGGACCCAAGAGAAAAAGACAAACTCTTCCACGGGGTTGACACCATGGACTGCGTGAAGAAAAAAGCTGACTGGGCACTGCGCTGGATTTCTCAGGGTACTTTTCAGGAGCGGCTCATCGCCTTCGCAGCCGTAGAAGGAATTTTCTTTTCAGGTTCGTTCTGCTCTATCTTCTGGCTGAAGAAACGCGGGTTGATGCCAGGACTGACTTTTTCCAATGAACTGATCTCCAGAGATGAAGGCTTGCATTGTGATTTCGCTTGTCATCTTTACACCAAGCATGTGGTCAATCATTTACCTGTTGAAAAGGTAATTGATATCATAAAAGATGCTGTGGAGATCGAGAAAGAGTTTGTGACCGATGCACTTCCTGTAAACCTGATTGGCATGAATGCATTACAAATGCGACAGTACATTGAATTTGTCGCAGATCGCTTACTTAACGAATTGGTTGGAAAGAAAATTTACAATACTGCCAACCCATTCGACTTCATGGACATGATCTCACTGCGAGGAAAAACAAATTTCTTCGAAAAGCGCGTGGCCGAATATCAAAAAGCCGGAGTTATGAACAGCATGGAAAAAGATTCCAGTCCGAAGTTTTCATTGAACGAAGATTTTTGATACATTCGATCACATTTTTTAAACTTTCTTTTTACACCAAACAACCCTATTCTAAATGCTCGTATTAAAACGTGACGGACACAGGGAGTCCGTAAAGTTTGATAAAATCACCGCCCGTATTGAAAAACTCTGCTATGGTTTAGATCCCAATTTTGTCAACCCGGTAGAAGTGGCTATGAAGGTGATCAACGGTCTGTATGACGGTGTTTCAACTCAAGAACTTGACAACCTTGCCGCAGAGATTGCAGCAACACTCACCACCAAACATCCGGACTTCGCCAAGTTGGCAGCACGCATCGCTGTTTCCAACTTGCATAAAGTCACCAGTAAGTCTTTTTCAAACACGATGAAAAGACTTTATACCTATGTAGATCCGAAGACCGGCCAGAACGCTCCACTTATCTCCAAAGAAACGTGGAAGGTAATTCATGAACATGCGGCTGAATTGGATGAAGCGATCCTCTATGATCGGGATTTCAGTTACGATTACTTCGGGTTTAAAACACTGGAGCGCTCTTACCTCATGAAAATTGATGGTAAAGTAGTAGAGCGCCCTCAGCATTTGTTAATGCGCGTAGCGGTAGGCATTCATGGAGAAGATCTTCCTGGTGCCATTGAAACGTATAACCTGCTATCAGAGAAGTGGTTCACCCATGCTACTCCAACTCTGTTCAATGCAGGAACTCCAAAGCCTCAACTTTCATCCTGCTTCCTTCTCACCATGAAGGACGACAGCATCGATGGAATTTATGATACCTTAAAACAAACCGCCAAGATTTCGCAGTCTGCTGGTGGTATTGGTCTAAGCATTCACAATGTGCGAGCAAAAGGCTCTTATATTAAAGGAACCGGTGGCACATCCAATGGTATTGTGCCCATGCTGAGAAATTTTGACATGACAGCACGTTATGTGGATCAGGGAGGTGGCAAACGCAAAGGCAGTTTCGCGATCTATCTTGAACCCTGGCATGCCGATGTGTTTGAATTCCTCGAACTAAAGAAGAACCATGGAAAAGAAGAAATGCGCGCACGCGATCTGTTCTATGCGATGTGGATTCCTGATTTGTTCATGAAGCGCATTGAAAGTAATGAGATGTGGTCACTCTTCTGCCCTAATGAAGCTCCCGGGCTTGCTGATTGCTATGGCGATGAGTTTGAGCGTCTCTACGAGAAATACGAAAAAGAAGGAAAAGCACGCAGACAAGTTAAAGCACAGGACTTGTGGTTTGAAATTCTGGAAGCACAGATTGAGACCGGCACACCTTATATGTTATATAAAGATGCTGCCAACAAGAAATCGAACCAGAAGAACCTTGGCACGATCAAATCAAGTAATCTCTGCACCGAGATCATGGAGTACACTTCACCCGATGAAGTGGCCGTTTGTAATCTCGCTTCCATCGCACTTCCAAAATTCGTAACCGAAGATGGCAAGTTCGATCACCAGAAGTTATATGAAATCACCAAAGTAGTTACGCGCAACCTGAACAAGGTGATTGATGTGAACTACTACCCAGTGCCTGAGGCTAAGTATTCAAACATGCGTCACCGCCCGATTGGTATTGGTGTGCAAGGATTAGCGGATGCCTTCATTTTACTTCGCATGCCATTTGAGTCTGACGAAGCCCGTGGATTGAACATAGCCATTCATGAGACCATCTATTTTGCAGCGATGGAAACTTCCATGGAGTTAGCAAAACTGAATGGCCCTTACGAAACCTTCAAAGGATCACCCGTGTCAAAAGGAATTTTCCAGTTTGATATGTGGGGAGTAACTCCGGATTCTGGCCGTTGGGATTGGGACAATCTTAAGAAAGACGTGAAGCAACACGGTGTTCGCAACTCATTGTTGCTGGCTCCTATGCCTACCGCTTCTACTTCACAGATTTTAGGTAACAACGAATGTTTTGAGCCATATACCTCAAACATCTACACCCGCAGAACGCTATCAGGCGAATTCATCATTGCCAACAAGCACCTGATGAAAGATCTGATCAGTCTTGGGTTGTGGAGTGAAAACATGCGCCAGAAACTGATTTCCACTAACGGTTCTGTACAGCCTATTCCTGAGATTCCTCAAAACATCAAGGACATCTATAAAACGGTATGGGAAATTTCGCAGAAGTCCATCATTGATATGAGTGCCGACCGCGGAGCCTATATCTGCCAGTCGCAGAGTTTGAACATTCACCTGACAGATCCAAACTTTGGCAAACTCACTTCGATGCACTTCTATGCCTGGAAGAAAGGCCTGAAAACAGGTATGTATTACCTGCGCTCTACAGCCGCTGCGGACGCTATCAAGTTTACACTTGACAAGAATGCTGCACAGCAACCTTTTACTCCAGTCGTTTCAACTCCAGTTGTCGCCACGGTGACTGAGCCTGTTGCTATCTATGCAGTAAAATCAGAAACGCAACAATCCATTCCGTATGAACAAGTCAGCGATGAACAGAAGCGTTCTGATATGGCCTGCTCGCTGGATAATCCGGAAGCGTGTGAAGCGTGCGGATCCTAAAATCGAGAGTAACATTAAAATTGAAAAAGCCCCTCATCATGTGGGGCTTTTTTATTTACCTACATCAATTTAACCTGGATTATGCAATAGCCGCGACCTTCAGGTCGGGGGGAATAAACAAAAAAATATTTGGCTTTAGCCAAAATTATCTTTGGGCTAAAGCCCCTTTTGGATTGTTTTCATTTGTTCCCCGACATAAATGTCGGGGCTATTTTTCTAATGCATAATCCGGGTTTAACCGTAAATTGACAGTATGAAAATCGCATTCTTCAGTACGCAACCCTACGACAAGACCTTTTTTGAACTGCACAATTTAGGATTCGGTTTAACAATTGAATATTATGAAGCGACCCTAAATGAAAAGACAGTTAATCTATTGGGAAATGTTGAGGCTGTTTGTGTGTTTGTAAACGATCAAATCAATAGACCTGTCATTCAAGCTTTAGCTGGTAAAGGAATAAAAATAATAGCCTTACGTTGTGCCGGTTTTAATAACGTTGACCTGGAGGCAGCTAAAGAATTTGATATTAAAATCGTTCGTGTTCCTGCATATTCCCCTTATGCAGTCGCGGAGCATGCTGTTGCCATGATTATGACATTGAATAGAAAAACGCACAAAGCATATAATCGGGTGCGTGAGCAAAACTTTTCACTCAATGGTCTTCTCGGCTTTGATCTTCATGGAAAAACGGTGGGTGTGGTTGGGACTGGAAATATCGGACAGGTATTTTGTACCATTATGAATGGCTTCGGTTGCAAGGTGCTCGCCTATGATATTCATCCCAAAGAGGCACTGATTTCGCTAGGGGTGCAATACGTTCCGCTGGCAGAAATATTTACACAATCAGATATTATTTCACTTCATTGTCCGCTCAATGAACATACACGGTACCTCATCAATGATCAGTCTGTTCAGCAAATGAAAAAAGGAGTTATGCTAATCAATACCAGTAGAGGTGCACTCATTGATACACGAACAGCGATACAAGCACTTAAGTCGAGAGTTATCGGTTCATTGGGAATTGATGTTTATGAGCAAGAAGAAAAGTTATTCTTCCGCGATCTTTCTGAAAAAATCATTCAGGATGATATAATTACCCGTCTTAGCAGTTTTCCAAATGTGCTAATTACAGCGCATCAGGGGTTCTTCACCCATGAAGCATTGACACAAATGGCATTGACTACGCTCTCCAATATTACAAGTTATCAAAAGGGAGAGCCTTTAATCAATGAGGTTAAGTTTTAAATGAAGAGTGATGATTTACCGCTAAAACGGTAAATCATCACTAGCCGTATTATCAGGAATAAAGGAATCATCGGTTGGTGGTGGCGCAGAGTCCTTACCAGATGCACCGGTTTGTTTCGCTACCTTCCATGCACGTGCTTCGGTGTACCAACGACCATTGTATTCGCGGCTTTCCAAATTGATGGAGGCGGTAATTTTTTCGCCAATAGACAATTTGATTTCATCTACCTTTTCGCCCCATAAGGAAAGGCACACTTTCTTGGGATATTGGCCAGGCGTTTCAAGTATAAATTCCTGCTTCTTCCACACTCCGTTTTTGCCTTGTCCGGTTTGCAAAGGCAAAAGACTAACTACTGTTCCTGCTATTTCCATAAATAAATTACAATAAAGATTTCAACTCAAACACTAATCCGGGCATCACTTCCATGCCTTCCAATTTCTCATCAAAAGAAATAATAGTTTTTACCAATCCCTTTTGCGAAAATACCCATGCTTTTTTTTCTAAAGGATCGATGAGCCATGCCAGCTGGCAGCCATTTTTAATCCAATCTTCCATTTTGGATTTTAATTGATGGATTGAATCCGATGGGGATCTAACTTCAATAATAAAATCAGGACAAAGCGGAGGAAATTTTTCGCGCTGAATATGAGTAAGGGCATCCCACCTTTCCTTCAACACAAAAGCAGCATCTGGTGCCAGCACGGAATTGTCAGGAAGTCTAAACCCAACAGAAGAATCCAACAGAATGCCTTTGTTTTCATGAGCATCATACCAATGAACCAAAGCCCTGTATATTTTAAAGTGAGTGGTTCCTGTTGTTCCGCCTGAAGGTGACATGATTATTAATTGGCCGTCTTTGTTACGTTCAATGTGAAACCAATCATTGGCTATGCAGAAATCAAACAATTCATCATCCGTGAATGCACTTCTCTCAGGAAATTTCAATACTATAGGTTCCATGCACTGTAAAGATATGGAATTCGACTTTCGTTATAAAGCGCCATTCTTGATCTCCTCCACCACCGTAGGATCAACCAATGTAGACGTGTCGCCTAAATTGCTGGTTTCGCCTTCTGCCACCTTGCGCAAAATCCTGCGCATAATTTTTCCTGAGCGGGTTTTTGGCAATCCGCTTACAAACTGAATTTTATCGGGCTTGGCTATCGGGCCTATGATTTTAGAAACCATCTCACGGATTTCCTTTCTCAGGTTTTCTTCTTCATGAGGCATATCATAACACGTTACGTACGCATAGACACCTTGCCCTTTGATATCGTGAGGGTAACCTACAACAGCCGACTCGCATACGGATGAGTGTTCATCAATAGCACTCTCAATTTCTGCTGTACCCATATTGTGGCCTGACACTATAATAATATCATCCACTCTTCCAGTGATGCGATAGTATCCTTCTTCATCGCGCTTGCATCCATCTCCTGTAAAATATTTTCCGGGGAAGGTGGAGAAGTAGGTGTCCTTAAACCGTTGATGATCGCCATAGATGGTTCGTGCCATGGAGGGCCATGGAAACTTAATGGTTAATCTTCCCTCCACCCCGTTCTCTGATATTTCATTTCCACTTTCATCCATCACTGCAGGTTGAACACCAGGCAAAGGCAATGTTGCAAAGGCCGGTTTCAATTTGGTCACATTAGCAATGGGAGAGATCATGATTCCTCCTGTTTCGGTTTGCCACCACGTATCTACAATCGGGCACTCACCCCGACCAATATGCTCGTGATACCAATGCCATGCCTCCTCATTGATGGGCTCACCCACTGTTCCCAAAATCTTTATCTCTTGAAGATCATAATTATTTACAAAACTTAGTGGTGCTTTCTCCAACGATCGAATTGCCGTTGGGGCGGTATAAAAAATATTTACCTTATGCTTCTCAACCACATGCCAGAATCTTCCCATGTCTGGCCAGGATGGAACTCCTTCAAATATTACTGTTGTTGCTCCAGCCGACAATGGACCATATAAAATATAAGAGTGGCCAGTCACCCAACCCACATCGGCTGTGCACCAGAACACCTGACCTTCCTGATATTGAAATACAGTGCGGAATGTATAATTGGTGAACACCATGTAGCCACCACACGTGTGGACCATCCCTTTGGGTTTGCCGGTAGATCCAGAAGTATAGAGAATGAAGAGTAAGTCTTCGGCATCCATTGCTTCAGCCGGACATTCCGCTGAAACTTTAGCGATTTCGTCATGCCACCATAGATCGCGACCGGGTTTCATCGTAACCGGATTCAATGTTCTTTGATAGACAATAGTCTTTTCTACCGTGGGGCATTTTAACAGGGCCTCATCTACAATTATCTTCAAATCGATTTTTTTATCACCACGATATGATCCATCTGTGGTAAGCACAATTTTGCAACCCGAATCATTAATGCGATCAATCAGGGAACCAGCAGAAAATCCTGCAAATACAACTGAGTGCACCGCACCGATACGGGCGCAACCCAAAATGGCATAGGCTACTTCAGGAATCATCGGCATATAAATGCAAACACGATCTCCTTTTTTCACGCCTTGATTCTTGAGCATGTTACCTACACGGCAAACATTATCATACAATTCCTGATAGGTGATGTGTCTGGATGGTTCATGGGGATCATTCGATTCCCAAATAATGGCATGTTGATTTGCCCGGTGAGGCAAATGGCGATCGATACAATTTTCGGTAATGTTCAACTTACCACCCAGAAACCACTTTACCTGAGCCTTATAGAAGTCCCATTCAAGTACCTTATCCCATTTCTTCTTCCATTGAAAATCTGATGCTACATCTGCCCAAAAAGCTTCGGGCTCTTCAACACTCTTTTTGTAGGTAGATAAGTACGCTTGTTGTGATCGGATAATTTCCATAATGAAATCAGAATTGGTAGTAGAATCACTAAAATCCGCCTTTTCTTTTAATATTCAAATTGATTCTATCCGGAATGGAAAAAAGTGGTCGTCTTTGGCAACAGTTGAAGAATAACCGAATTGAATGAAGGAATATTAAATAAGATATTCTACGGCAACTGCCACAAGCGCTCCGACCACAGCAACTGCCAGTTTTTTTGCGTGAAAGCGGTGCTCAGGGCTACTTTCAAATACTATGGTGGTTGAAATGTGAAGGAAATTCCCACTCACCAAGGCATATAAATAAATCAGGGAGGTATCGGACATGACATTACTCTCAATAAAGTAGGAACTAATGAACAAACCGACTGGAGCGGCAACTGAAAACCCGATCAGGTAAGGAATTGCCTTTCTCTTCGAATGAAGTTGAGAAGCCAATACCGTCATCAGTGCAAAAGCAGCAGGCGCACGATGCAATGCAATGCCCAACAATACGGCATTTACATCATACCCAAAGCCGATGGTGGCAGGCTGCGCGAGCATACTTCCTTCCAAAAATGCATGCACACATAAAGCAGCTAATAAAACAAGAGCAGACACAGTTTGATGAGTGTGTGAGTGATGATGGCTATGATCGTGTTCATGATCATGGGTATGAACGTGACCGTGCTCTACACCAGACGTAAAATATTCCAACAACTGCTGTAGAAAAAAACCGGCCAGCACAAACAAACCAATTAATTCTACCTCACTGTTTTGTAAATAAAGTTGTGGCAGTATGTGTGTTACGGTAATCGAAAAAAGGTATGACCCTGCAAATACAAGCAATAGTTTGAAATTACTTCCTTTCGCTGATGGAACCAGGTAGACCATTAACCCTGCCAGCAAGGGAGTAAAAAAAAGAACGATCAGTTTAATTGCCATGTCTTTATCCGAAGATAACTTTGAATTGCTAGGGATTGATTTTTAGTTGTGTTCGTATTTTTTCCGTGGCAAAGGTAGCTAAACCTTCGGGTGCGGAATAAATTAAAAATGCATCGATCTCGGGATGCTTCTTCAAAATCTCCATTGCCTTTTCATGTCCCATCGCCATAAAAGCAGTGCCCCAAACGTCCGCAGTCGTTGCATTATCAGCAAACACAGAGGCACTCAGGATTGCCCGGGAGGCAGGATAGCCTGTGAATGGATCAATGGTATGAGAATACTTCTTGCCATCTACTTCCCGATAATTAAAATAATTTCCTGAAGTGGTGAAGGACTTGTCGGAAAGCGTGACATAAGCTTTGAAGAATTGATTTTCATTTGTGGAGTTCGGATCGAGAATGCCCAACTCCCAGGGCTTGCCTGATTGAAGATTCATTCCTACTGCCATACCTTCACCGCCCAACTCTACCAACATGTTTTTAATACCTTTTGTCTTTAAATAGTCGGTGATTACATCGGCTCCATAACCCTGACCTATTCCTCCAAAATCGATCTGAGCTCTCGGGTCAAGTTTCCAGATACTATCATGATTGAACTGAATTTTATTAAAGCCGATAAAACTTCTGATCGAATCAATTTTAGAACTATCTGGCCGCGAAACTTTCTGATGACCAAATCCCCACAAATTTACCAGGGGCATTACCGATGGATCAAAAGCTCCTTCCGAATCTTTATAAACCTGTTGAGCAACTTTAAGTGGTGGATACAGATAAGGAAGTTTAAAACGAAATCCGTTTGACTTATTAAATATCGAAACCTCTGAATACGGGTTGTAATTATTGATTGACAGATTCACCAAAACGAGCAATGAATCAACATCTTTTTTAAAATTGCGTTGCTCCGGATCGAAATAGGTAATATGGTACGTAGTGGCCATTGTCTCTCCTTCAATCTTGATTGGCGCTGTTGGTATCTCGGGATTTCTCCATTTCCAAACCACAAACATGGCTATGAGCAGGATCACCGAATAAATTGCGTTCTTCCAACGATTGTCCATGAGTTTGAATTTTGGCGGTGCAATTTAGAACCATGCCGATCCGATTAAAACACTTTTAGTGGTTTATTTGCTTAACTTTCGATTGAGAAATACCTATGCGCGAGGATTATTTAAAAGGAGAACCAGAAGGTCTTAATTCTGCAGAAAAAGAAATCGAGAAAGCACTTCGTCCTCTTTCGTTTCATGACTTTAGTGGTCAGCAGAAAGTAGTAGATAATATTAAAATCTTTGTGCTTGCTGCTAAACAAAGATCCGAGTCGTTGGATCACGTGTTATTGCATGGCCCTCCGGGCTTGGGGAAAACAACACTATCGTTCATCATTGCCAATGAATTGGGATCCAATATTAAAATTACTTCAGGGCCTGTATTAGATAAACCCAGCGACCTGGCAGGGCTTCTCACCAACCTTGAAACCAATGATGTTTTATTCATTGATGAGATTCACCGACTCAATCCCATCGTTGAAGAATATTTGTATTCCGCCATGGAAGATTTCAGAATCGATATCATGCTCGATTCAGGACCCAATGCAAGATCCGTTCAGATTTCATTAAATCCATTCACCTTAATTGGAGCCACCACCCGGGCAGGCTTACTTACTTCACCTTTACGCGCACGTTTTGGAATTAATGCCCGATTGGAATATTATGATTCGCAATTGCTAACCAAAATTGTGCATCGTTCTGCAAGCATCCTTGCGACACCTATTGTAGATGACGCTGCGTTTGAAATTGCAAGACGAAGCCGAGGTACTCCGCGTATTGCGAATAATCTATTAAGGCGCACACGTGACTTTGCACAAATAAAAGGAGACGGCACCATCACCAAAGCTATTGCACAAATGGCACTGAAGGCGTTGGATGTTGATGAAAATGGTTTGGACGATATGGACAATCGCATCCTGAGTGCCATCATTGAAAAATTCAAAGGAGGACCTGTGGGGTTGACTACGATCGCCACGGCCGTGGGAGAAGAAGCCGAAACCATTGAAGAAGTGTATGAACCGTTTCTGATCCAGGAGGGATATATTAAACGCACATCGCGGGGAAGAGAAGCCACTGAAAAATCCTACAAACATTTAAAGATTGTTCCTCCATCAAGAACACAAGGATTGTTTGATTGAGTTTCCAATCATCTTTCCGGAGTTTAAAATGATGGTTGCTATTCTATGATAAATTTCTTCCGCGTTGTCTTCAGTCCATCAGAAGTCATGAGGGTATAAATACCCGTGGGAAGTGACGTTATGGATTGATGGATAATGTCTTCGTTCATTGCATGAATCTGAAATATTTCCCTGCCGGGAAGATCATAGAAAATTATGGACACACTACCTTCAAAGCCATACGCTTTAATATTCAGTTCCGTTGATGCCGGTATTGGATAAAGCTCAACTCCATGAGTTTCCTTCCGAGTTGTAATAGCCATTATGGGATCATTGCCGTACAGGGATGGAATCTCATTTCCAAAAATAATATACGGTGATTGCATAAAACTAATGAAGCTATTTTTAGCGGATTGACCACTCATCGAATAGGGTACATAGGGAAACGACCAACTTGCATTAATCCAGGTTAATAGCCAGCTTATTTTCCATGCCTTTTCATCTGGATCATTTAATAGCGTTGGGAGTATCGTATCATTCCAATACAAACTTGCATTATCACCACTTACCCGGTTACCGGTCTCCGACAAGACGGCTATCTTATCATGTTGCGCTGCAAAATCAACCAGTGAACCAAGTTGTGTTCTTAACGAAGTTGAATTGATTTCATAATAGTCCAGGCCAACAAAGTCTATGTATTCGTCACCGGGATAATAATTGAAATCCAATGGGAAATTGGGAGACCAGCAAAACAAAACACTTTTAGTTCTGTCTTTCACGTAGTTAACTGTTAGTGCGTATAATGCTCGATAATTAGTAGTTGAAGTAGCTGCGCTTCCCCACCAAAACCAATTTCCATTCATTTCATGAAAAGGCCGAAAGACGATAGGAATGGCATCATTACCAACCTTAAGATCATTGTTAATGATGTTGATTACTTTGTCTAGTTCCCCAAAAAACCACGCCCGATCACCATTTAAGTCGGCAACAATATTATTTACCAGATCAGGAGGCGAACCAGCATATTGATAAGAGGATGTACCCCTGGCACTCAGATGCCAATCAAAGGTGACTACGTAACCAAGTTCATAGGCCCATTTCACAGCTTCGGTGTGATACGATCTTTCGGCATCACTTTTCTCCAGGTAATAATGAAAGTCAGAGCCCAACACAGCCGGATGCGAGCCGGTTACTGCTTTGGAATCTGAATAATCCTTTTCACCATGCGCACCACCTGAACTGTATCGGAAACTATTAAAAAACTCCTGACCGAAGAGTATGTTCTTACTATCTTGAATAATCTTCAGATTTTTATAAAGCGATTTTGTTTTGGTAGTTACATCCGAATCAACTTGAGCATAACCGTTTAAGAATGACATCAAGTATGCTAATGAAACAAGTAATAGCTCAAATTTTACTTTCATGGTTTTAACCTTGAAGCTCAAACTACTTCAATCCGTGATGTTGCAATTAACTGCATGAATACCTCTGAATGGAGTATGATTAAATTACCTGAACAGTATTGGTCAACGTACCAATTCCTTCGATGGAAATTGAAACTTCATCATTTGCCTGAAGAGTGAATTCATTGGAGGGTACGATGCCTGTTCCGGTCATAAGGAAACTACCATATTCAAACTTGCATGCCCTGTAAAGCCACGAAGCTAATTCGGGAAGATTTCTCTTCATCCGATTGAGTTGAATCGAATTGCTAAACACATCCTGGTGATTTCTCTTTATGGAAATTGAGATCAGAGTCTCCTGTGAAATAGGTTGCTCAGGAACAAATAAGCAGGGTCCTAGCGCACAACTACGTTCATACACTTTCGCCTGAGGCAGGTATAAAGGATTTTCTCCTTCAATACTGCGTGAACTCATATCGTTGCCAACCGTGTAGGCCTGAATTTCGCCCTTTGAATTGATGTACAAAGTGAGCTCCGGTTCTGGAACATTCCACGATGAATCTTCACGAATGTATACTTCCTCATCGGGTGCGCTAACGCGATGAGGAAGTGCTTTAAAAAATAATTCGGGGCGTTCAGCATCATATACTTTTGAATAAACATCAGAAGCTCCCGATTCTTTGGATTCTTCCATGCGCGCATCACGACTGCGCAAATAGGTTACACCGGCCGCCCAAACTTCCTGATTTCCGATAGGCGCAAGAACCTGACTTAATAGTTGCTTTCCCTCATCAAACGGAAGTGGTTGTGAAATTTGCGAGAGTCCAGCCAGGTGTTGATGAAGGTTTGATCGGTTAATCACTACATCCCAATCTTCCGTCAAGAGAAATGCTTTATTTCCGTTCACCAGCAATGCGCCTTGCTTCGTTTTATATAATTGCATGATTTACTTTTTAATTTTGCTTAAATCTACACCTAAAATATTTTTAGCCAACTCGTTCATCTTTTCAAAATCGCCCTCAAAATGACAGGTTAGTTGCTTGTAGCTTTTACTTTCTCCTGCCTTCAATTCAAGTGCTGACGAGGAAGATTCCAATTCATAGAAGGGCCCTAGTTGAGAGCCATCTGCCAATGGGCCGTCATTATATGAGTTTACGGCATCTCCCCGATATGGCTCTTCTTGCAATTCCCATTTCGAATTCACATAAGCGGCATCGGGTGCGATTTCAAATCGTGTAACCGTGAGCACATTATTCTGGAAATCGTAACTGGCTGATAATGGTTTGGCAATAATGGGAGACAAACCAATTTTACTGCGATACTTTCCATCGCACGTAAAAAACAAAACACTGTCTTGAATCGCGATGCGGTCAGCGGGAATTTCTCCAAAGTAGGTAGTGGTAATTAAATTTTTTGCATTCGCTGTCGGTTTGAATGGAATGATCACGATGGTTTGATCTGATGGTGTAAACATTCCCAGCAACCAAATGGAAAGCAAACCGGTTTCTTTTTTCCAATCATTGGCGCTAACATTCTTAATTTGATTCTCAGTTTGATAGCTCACAAACTTAACGCCAACAGGAACTTTTGCACTTAACTCCAATTCCAGCTCATTTTTATTGAGCAACGAAATTTTTCTTTCAATGTAAAGATCAAAAACGGTTCCGCTATAATTCGTAATGGAAGCCTGTTTTGAAAATGTGGCGCTCAATGCGTTGCTTTCCACTACTTCAAATTCTTCAGTGTCAATTATGGCCGGCACCTGCCAGTTTTTAATCTCGAAGGAATCACCCTGATGAAAATAAAGAGAATACTGCCCGCCTTCCGGTCCTAACCAAAAACGCTCCTCACCTCCTACCGGATTAAATTGTTGTTTTTTTTCGCCAGAAGCAATCAGGTTATAATTAAGCCAACCATAACTGGTTCCTTTATCCCCCGAGGCGGTGCTGGTCATAACCCGGCCCTGATAGTCGCCAGATAGCAACACCTTCGACTCACCCGTTGCATCGCTCAGCTCGATGATACTTTTGGTATGCTTCTTTAAAAATCCAATGTCATCACCATAACTGCCAACGGCCTTATCGCTACTATTTTCTGTTCTACATCCTGAAACCATGGTCATCAAGAAAAGGAAAATGAAAATTTGCACTGAAAATTTCATACATAATGATTTGAATACTTTTTTAAGAATGTCATTTAAACAATTGTGACAACAGTTCAACACGAATTATGCAATAGCCCCGAGACATTCAGGTCAGGGAAAATAAACAAAAAAAATTTGGCTTTAGCCAAAATTATCTTTGGGCTAAAGCCCTTCTGGATTGCTTTCATTTGTCCCCCGACATAAATGTCGGGGCTATTTTTCTAATACATAATAATCCAGGCTCAAGCTATAAAGTTAACTCGTAAACCCCACTTCAAGAAAAAAAATTGCCTCATACCAAATGGCATGAGGCAATTATCAATGATTAAAAGTGATAGTTTAGTTATATCCAGGATTCTGGGTAAGGGTGGCTGCACCATCTTTCTTACTATTCAGAATCTCCTGAATAGTAATCGGAAAATATTCATGTTTCCCTTTTACAAACTGCAACCTCTAAGTTAACTGCCTTTATTGCCCTCTATAAGAGTTGATTTGATAATTAATGGCAGGAGCTGGTTTTAAAACAAGTCGGCTGGGTTAATCGCACGTGCTCTTACCAGGGGAGTACATCATAAGCTGCGTTGATGTTAGTGTGCATTTGGATATCAGCGGTATTTCATACATTCGATAATCAGTGTGTGATGCGTCAGAGCGATTCTTTTAATTAACTTACCTCCTTATTGCATTTCTTTGAGTAATACGCAAACCATAAAATCATTAGCGGCTAATCTTGGCTTCAGCTTTTGTGGAATATCGAAGGCAGCATTTCTGGAAGAAGAAGCACCCCGATTGGAAGAATGGTTGAGACGAGGATATCAAGGCTCAATGAGCTACCTGGAGAATCATTTTGACAAACGACTTGATCCAACGTTACTAGTACCGGGGGCAAAATCGGTAATCAGCCTGGTCTATAATTATTATCCAAAAAAGGATCTCGCCCATGAAAATCCGGATAATCTTAAGATCGCGAAGTATGCTTACGGTGAAGATTATCACTTCGTCATCAAGGAAAAACTGAAAACATTCCTTACCAAAATTCAACAAGAAATTGGAGACGTGAATGGCCGCGCATTCGTTGATTCTGCCCCTGTGCACGAAAGAGCGTGGGCAACAAAATCGGGGTTAGGATGGATTGGGAAAAATAGCTTGCTGCTAAATCGCTCGATGGGAAGTTTCTTCTTCCTGGCAGAACTCATTGTGGATATTGAACTAGCGTATGATGGGCCCATCAAAGATTATTGTGGCACATGTACTGCCTGTATGGATGCTTGCCCCACAGACGCCATACCGCAGCCCTATGTGGTAGATGGAAGCAAATGCATTTCTTACTTCACCATCGAACTTAAAGAAGAGCTTCCTGCCGCGGTGAAAGGTAAATTTGAAAATTGGGTTTTCGGTTGTGATATCTGTCAGGATGTTTGCCCGTGGAATAGTTTTTCACAATCGAACCATGAAAATCGCTTTCAACCTCATCCTGATCTTGAGAAGATGAGCTCGCAAGATTGGAAAGAAATTACGGAGGAGGTCTTTGAGAAGTTGTTTGAGAAATCAGCAGTGAAGCGAACCAAACGGGAAGGACTTAAGAGAAATATTGCGTTTGTTACCGGCAACAAATAAAAAATCCTGCTGTATGGCAGGATTTTTCTGATTAGACATGGTAGAGACTTAAGCTGCTACAAAGCATCGGTTCAAGATGGCTTCGTATTCCCCCCGGTAATTGGCGTAGCACCAACGCTGGAGTTCCAGTACTTCATCGGCTATCAATAATTTGATGGCCTTTCTTAACTCTTTTTCGAAGAGCCGTGCGTCAAAACTCACCCTTGTGAGTATTTGCTTTACATAACTGAGCATTTTCATTAAAAATTGTAAAGTACGTTTGTCGATTATTCAACATGCGTTGCAGATATGAAAATACAAAAGCAATTGAAGAATTAAAAGAAGGCTTTACTTTTGTGTTCCTGCAACGAATTGCGGAACCATGTGTATTATGACTTTTTTAACCAGAACGACATTTTTTACCTCTTTATTACTTATTGCAATTCTTGCCAAAGGCCAAAATCCGATTCAAATCGCACTTGGTCCTGATGAAATCGGTGAAAATCAAGCGTGGACGATTACGGTCACAGTAAATAATGACCGATTAAAAAGTTATGAGAATTTTCCTGACATCGATGGTTTTCGCAAAAGAGGCACTTCCAACCAATCACAAACCAGTATTGTAAACGGGCAAATGAGTTCGTCACAAAGCGTAGTCATGACCTACACGCCTACTAAACAAGGTATGTTTACAGTACCTTCTTTTAAAATGAAAGTCAACGATCAGATCATTTCTGTAACTGGAAAAAAAGTGAAGGTAGGTCCGGCCGCGCAGGCACAACGCGATCCCTTTCGAAGCATTTTTGACGATCCCGCTGATGGTTTTTTTGGTCGTGGCGAAACGGAGTTTATCGATGTGAAGGAGGATGCGATTCTGGCACTCACTACCAGTAAAAGCGAGGTGTACGTTGGCGAAGGATTTACTGCAACACTTTCCTTTTTAGTAGCTGACAATAATCGAGCGCCCATGCAATTTTATGAACTTGGAAAGCAACTTTCTGATATTCTTAAAAAACTAAAACCCGCCAATTGCTGGGAAGAGAATTTTAATATTGAAAACATTGAAGGTGAGCCTATCGACATAAATGGTAAAGGTTATACCCAATACAAAATTTACCAGGCAGCGTTCTATCCATTAAATTCCCAACTATTAAATTTCCCCAGTGTTGGCCTGGAGATGATCAAATTTAAGGTAGCCAAAAACCCCTCCTTCTTTGGTCAAAACCGGCAGGAAGATTTTAAAACATTTTATTCCAGACCGATATCGGTGAAGGTTAAAGAACTGCCTCCTCATCCTCTTCGCAATTCAGTTGCTGTAGGAGATTATCAGTTGGCTGAACAGTTTTCGGCAACTCATCCAAAAACAGGTCAAAGCATGGGTTACGAATTTCGGATTACAGGAGAAGGCAATATCACCGCAATCGAAAAGCCGGGCGTTAATAACGATGGCAATTTTGATTTCTACGAACCGAATATGAAACAAAACATCAGGCGTGAAGGAGGTCATGTATCCGGGAACAAAACATTCAACTACTTTATGATTCCAAAAGAGCCTGGCGAATTTAAGTTGGGTGATTACTTTCAATGGGTGTTTTTCAATCCCAAATCAAAAAAATACGATACGCTAAGATCACAATATACCTTACGCGTAGACGGAGAAAGTCAAAAGAATCAATTCATAGAGAGTACCGATCTCGGATCATTTTATGATCGGCTGGATGCCTCAGCAAATAAACTTCAACAGGTAGGTTCGTTGGATTGGATGAAGGTAAGTCTTAATATTTTTATTTTAGTGATGCTGGCAGGGTCAGCCTATCTTATCGTTAAAAAATAATTCAAAATTTAATATTGATATTGCTAATCTTGACTTTTGAATATTGAATTAAATGAATTCCTACGGAACACTTTTTAGAATTAGCACCTTTGGTGAATCACACGGACCCGCGATCGGGGTTATCATCGATGGATGCCCTGCCGGACTAGAGATCGATGAAGCGTTCATTCAATCTGAACTGGATCGCAGGAAACCTGGTCAATCAAAAATCACCACACAGCGCAAGGAAGACGATACATTCAAAATCCTTTCCGGAGTGTTTGAAGGAAAATCGACCGGAACTCCGATTGCTATCGTGATCGAAAATCAGGATCAGCGTAGCAAAGACTATTCTCACATTCAAAATGCGTTTCGCCCATCGCACGCTGACTTCACCTACGAATCAAAATATGGGGTTCGCGATTACCGCGGTGGTGGAAGAAGTTCGGCCAGGGAAACCGCTGCCCGGGTTGCTGCCGGTGCCATTGCCAAACTCTTCCTGAAACAATCTGGAATTGAGGTGAATGCCTATGTTTCTCAAGTTGGCGAAATTCTGGCACCTCCTTACTCCCAATTGGATTTTACTAAAACAGAACACAACATCGTGCGCTGCCCGGATGCTATAACAGCCGAGAAAATGATTGCGCTCATCGACCATGTTCGGCTGGATCGTGATACCATTGGAGGTGTGGTTACCTGTGTCATAAAAAATACACCTGTTGGATTGGGTGAACCTGTATTTGATAAGCTTCATGCTGAACTCGGCAAAGCCATGCTCAGCATCAATGCCGTGAAAGGTTTTGAATATGGCAGTGGCTTTGACGGTGTAACATTGCGCGGCTCACAACACAATGATGAGTTTTATAATGATGGCACCAAGATAAGAACGAAGACAAACCACTCGGGAGGCGTTCAGGGTGGCATCAGCAATGGTGAAGACATTTATTTCAATGTTGCATTCAAGCCGGTAGCTACCATCATGCAAGACCAGCCCAGCGTAGATAAAGATGGAAATGAAACAATCGTGTCCGGGAAGGGAAGGCATGATCCCTGTGTAGTGCCACGGGCCGTGCCCATCGTAGAGGCGATGGCCGCTCTCGTAATTGCTGATTTTTATTTGCGGGCAAAGACAAGCAAACTCTAAGATTGCACCGAAAATCCGATCAACTCATGTTTAGTTTGCACTAAACTGATTATTCGCTATACTTACCTCCTTAGAACGTAAACTATTTTGAACATGGAGTTACCCAGCGCGCCCCAGAAAAAAAGTAAACTTACTTTATACATCATCATTGCGTTGTTTGCCGGTATCGCGATGGGCTTTGTTCTTAATAAAAGTTACATCAGCACAGAAAATCAATCCATTTCCGCTTTACAGAAAAATATTGATGAAGTGACAGAAACCATAAGCATTACTACCGATAGTCTGACACATGCACAATTGATTGAAAAGAAAAAAAGTCTGAGCAAAGAACAAAGCGCTCTACTGACTGCACGTGATGACAAGGTTGAACCATTTTCTATACTGGCCGATATTTTTCTAAGGTTAATAAAAATGATTGTTGCTCCATTGGTTCTTACCACCCTTATTGTAGGTGTGGCAAAACTGGGCGATATCAATTCAGTAGGTCGGATTGGCGGCAAAACACTACTATGGTTTATCGGAGCATCACTCACCAGTTTGCTGTTGGGTTTGATTCTGGTTAACCTCTTTAAACCAGGCATTGCCATGGATCTTCCGTTACCGGATGTTACTGAAGATAGCGGTGTTGCTCGCGCAGGGTTAACATTGAAGGGATTCTTATACCATGTTTTTCCAACCAGCTTGATTGAAGCCATGGCGAAAAATGAAATTCTTCAAATTGTAGTATTCTCATTGTTCTTTGGGGTAGCCACTGCAGCCATTGGTGAACAAGGCAAGATCGTAATCAACTTTCTGGATGCCGTAGCACACGTTATTTTGAGATTAACTGGCTACGTCATGGGCCTGGCACCTGTGGCTGTATTTGGTGCCATGGCAGCAATCATCGGCAAACAAGGTTTGGGAATATTAACTACCTACTCCATCTTCATTGGCGAGTTTTATTTAGGACTCCTCCTCCTCTGGATTGTTCTTGGTCTCGCAGGTTCAGTGGTCATTGGAAACCGAATCGTTACCCTTATTAAAACAGTAAGAGAACCCATCATTCTTGCATTTAGCACCTCCAGCAGCGAAGCCGCTTTTCCAAAAACTATGGAGTTGTTGCAGAAGTTTGGATGCAAAGACAAGATCGTAAGTTTCGTTCTGCCTTTGGGTTATTCATTCAACCTTGATGGCAGCATGATGTATATGACATTTGCTTCTTTATTCATTGCTCAATCCTATGGCATCGCCCTGTCTATCCCCACACAAATCTCGATGCTGCTTGTGCTGATGCTCACCAGTAAAGGAATTGCAGGAGTGCCAAGGGCATCTCTTGTGGTTATTGCCGGCACATTGGCAACCTTTGATATTCCTGAAGCAGGGCTTGCACTGTTATTGGGAATTGATCCTCTGTTGGATATGGGAAGAAGTGCCACCAATGTTGTAGGAAATAGCATTGCAACGGCTGTTGTCAGCAAGTGGGAAAATTCGCTGGAAAAACCGGAAGTCGGGATTTAAAGCAATAAGTACTCTCGCCATTCAGGAATGAACTTAAAGTATTTAAATTTGTTCCTCTATTACTTCAAAAACATTGAAAAACTATGCTTAAGGCTGCCCCCAAAAACATACATATCTATTTAGAATCAAACCCCAACCCGAATTCTTTAAAATTCGTGGTCAGCGAAATGCTGGTTCCTGAAGGAATGAGTTTTGATTTCCCTAATCCTGCTTCTGCAGAAGAAACTCCACTGGCTCAGGAATTATTCATGTATCCATATGTTGATCGCGTATTTTACATGAGCAATTTTATAACCGTTACAAAAAAGGAAGATGTGGAGTGGTTAGAAATTCAGGAAACCATTAAAAGTCATATCCGCACATTTTTAGAATCTGGCAAATTGATTCTGGATCTGAAAGCACCCGCTGAAAATCCTCAGGAAGAAACGGAAACTATTAAAAAAATTAAAACCATCCTGGAAGAATACATTCGTCCGGCTGTAGAACAAGATGGTGGTGCGATTACCTTTCATTCTTATCACGACAAAAAAGTTACCGTAGCGCTACAGGGTTCATGTAGTGGTTGCCCATCATCTACCGTTACACTCAAGGCGGGGATTGAAAATCTTTTTAAGAAGATGATGCCAGAAGAAGTGCAGGAAGTGGAAGCACTTGGTTAAGAAAAATAAGCCTATTTTTTATAGCCGCTGATTCACAGATCATTTTAACCTGTGAATCAGCGGCTCGATTTTTTAGTCTTCACTCATCCGCTAATATCTTTAACCATGCGAAAACTAAACAGTCTTATCCTTTTACTATTTCTGGTGGTTTCTTCAAATGCGCAACCTGTGAAAGTGATGAGCTACAACATCCGGTTGGATACAAAGGTCGATGGCGTAAATCAGTGGGGCAACCGCATAGACAAAGTAAGCCAGCTAATCAAGCAAAATAATCCAGATCTCTTAGGCGTGCAGGAAGCCTTGCATAACCAAATGATGGATTTAAAAAGTAATCTTCCCGAATATGATTTTGTTGGCGTTGGCCGTGATGACGGAAAAGAGAAGGGTGAATACTCAGCCATCTTTTATAAAAGAGACAGGTTTGATGTGATCCAAACAAAAACATTCTGGCTATCTGAAACACCAGAAGTTCCGGGAAGCAAAGGTTGGGATGCCGCCATTACCCGCGTTGTAACCTACGCTATCTTAAAAAACAAATCAACGGGAAAATCTTTTGCTTATTTCAATACCCATTTTGATCACATCGGCAAGGAGGCAAGAAAGAACAGCGCCAAACTGATTAAATCTCAGGTAGCCAAAATAGCCAGCAAAAAAACTCCGGTAATTGTATCTGGTGATTTTAATTCCGAACCAACGGATGAGCCTTACAAAACCATGATCGATGGAACCGTGGTGAAATTATTTGACTCGCGTCCAGTCAGTGATCTTACAGGCACCGCGTGTGGCTTTGAGGTGAGTGCCCAGAAGTGCAAAACCATTGACTACTTGTTTTACTCGACACATTGGAAGACCGAAGGCTACGAGGTGATACAAGACCTTGACGGAAAATATTATCCATCGGATCACCTTCCGGTGATCGCATTATTTAATCTTAATTGATAAAAATTGATTCACAGATTCTACAATTGGTTATTCAGTGAATCTGTTGGCTATTAATTATTTCTTGTTGGCAAGATAGACTCCAACAAGGATTGCTGCCATTCCAATGAAATGGCCCGGCAACAATTGCTCGCCATCAATCACTCCCCACATGACCGCCACAATCGGCATGATGTAGGTGACAGAACTTGCAAACAGCGGGGAGGATACACGCAGTAATTTATTGAAAAGCAAACCGGCAACGGCTGTGCCCATGAACGCGAGCAACACAATAAAGCCAAACGCTTTCCAGGCACCAGGTTGATGTGTCAATGTGTAAATGAAATCCGTAAAGAAAAAAAGGTAGGTGGCAGCAAGAGGTCCGACAAATAAAATAGATATACTGGTGATGGTGATTGATCCTAAGTCATGAATTTTAAATTTCACCCAATTGAGATTGGCGCCATAGAAAGCACAAGCAACAACAATAAGAAGCGCATAAACATTAAATCCTGTTATCGTTCCACCGCTCCGTGATAATGCGAGCATGATCGCACCAACAAAAGAAAGAATAATGCCCAGGACGGCATATCCGCGAAAGCGCTGTGTGAAGAAAAGAGCTCCCAGTATCATTGTCCATAGAGGAGAGAGTGTATTTAAAATTCCAGTCAGTGAACTATTCAATTTTGTTTGCGCAAAGGCAAAAAGAAATGCAGGAAAAAATATTCCCATTAAGCCAGACACTAATAACCTGAATGGATCACCGGGTTTCAATTCTTTGATTCGTGGAATCGCCAGGGGAAATAAAAACAGAGCAGCGGCAGTTACACGTAGTGCACCAACAATATCAGGTGAAAATGCCTTAAGACCTTGTTTGATCAAAATAAATGAGGTGCCCCAGATCAACGACAATGTAAGGAGCAGAATAAGAGCCGGGACGTTCTTGTTTTGAGACATTGTTGAGATATAAACTGGGGAGCTGAAAAGCGGTGACAAAGAACGATAATCACCTCACTAATTCAAATGCGCTTTGTTGCTATTATTTAAGGCTACACGGCCACGTCACTAAAGACGTTGATGATTTCATCCAGCACCTGATTTATTTCTCCAACCGTTAGTGCCTCAACCAGCCGAGTTCTGTAGGGTTTAAAATCCGGTGTGCCTTTGAAGTAGTTTGTGTAATGTCTGCGCATTTCAAAAATGCCAAGCTTATCTCCTTTCCAACGAATAGAAAACTCAAGATGCTTTCGTGTAATATTTACTCGCTCCGTCATATCGGGTGGAAGGAGTATCTCACCCGTTTTGAAATAATGCTTGATCTCATTGAAAACCCAGGGCGAACCAATGGCTGCTCGACCAATCATTATTCCATCAATGCCGTAGCGATTGCGATACTCTGCCGCTTTTTGTGGTGAATCGATATCGCCATTTCCAAACACCGGAATGTGCATGCGTGGATTTTCTTTGATCTTGCCAATCAGTTCCCAATCAGCTGAGCCTTTATACATCTGAACGCGCGTGCGACCGTGAATCGTAAGCGCCTTGATTCCAATATCCTGTAAGCGTTCTGCAACGTCAACCACATTCTTAGTGGAGTCATCCCAGCCTAGTCTTGTTTTCACGGTTACGGGAAGGTGGGTGGCCTTTACAATTTCTTCCGTCATTTTCACCATCTTAGGAATATCCTGAAGCAATGCTGCTCCGGCACCACGACACGCCACTGCCTTTACCGGACAACCATAGTTGATATCAATCAAATCAGGGTTTACCTCCGTAGCAATCTCTGCCGACTGTACCATATTGCCAATATCTCCACCAAACAACTGAATGCCAATGGGACGTTCGTATTCAAATATGTCTAGCTTTTGACGACTTTTTGCTGCATCGCGAATTAATCCTTCGGAAGAAATGAACTCCGTGTACATCAAATCCGCACCCCCCTCTTTGCAAACGGCACGAAAGGGTGGATCACTAACGTCCTCCATAGGCGCAAGCAGAAGTGGAAACTCTCCTAACTCAATGTCACCGATCTTTGTCAAGTTTGATAATTTGGTTAAAACTATGTTGTTTGCGGGGGCAAAATTAACTCTTTTGTTGAGATGTCGGAACTGACAGGAATTTCAAATAGGCCAGCATGGTTATCCATTATTTTAGTACTCATAACCGCCACTCTTGGCTTTGTAGTAATCGGTCCGCTCATCGGCTTTTTGGTGGCCATGCCATTTTATGATGGCTCCCTGTTTGACCTCACCTCTAAATTAACCGATCCTGTTTCGCACCCTGAAGTACGAATACCGATTCTGATCATGCAAGGTTGTGCCACCTTGATCGGGCTGATACTGATTCCGGCTTTATATGTCAGCTCCATCGAAAAAAAGAATCCCTTATCCTGGATTACTGAGAAGGCTCAACCGATGTTGATGATAGCAGTAACCGTACTCATCGTACTGTCCTTCATGGCTATCAACTCTATATTTATTGAATGGAATGCCAATTTTGTCTTCCCGGATTTTCTTAAAGAATTTGGAGATTGGGCACGCGAGCACGAGAAGCAAGGAGAAGAACTCACTAAATTTTTCACCACCTTCAATTCAACAGGAGATTTTCTGATAGGTGTATTTGTTATTGCATTCCTGCCTGCCATTGGCGAAGAATTAGTATTCCGCGGCATGCTACAACCTGAAGTCTATCGCGCCACCGGCAATCAACATATTGCCATTTGGATTTCGGCTATCGTCTTTAGTGCATTTCATGTTCAGTTTTTTGGGTTCGTTCCACGCATGTTGTTAGGTGCGCTATTCGGATACCTCTACATATGGTCCGGGCATTTCTTAATTCCAGTAGTGGCTCATTTTGTCAATAATGGATTTTCCGTTCTGATGATATATCTGTTTCAGAAAGGGGTGATTACTGTGGATATGGAAACTCCTGAAGCAGTGCCACTTCCATTTGTCGCAAGCCTTACCGTGCTGTTTGCTGGACTTATGGTCTATTTTAAAAAATATTACAGTACTCATAATCCAGCCACCGAGTGACGACCTCAAAGAAATTCACGAATCTTTCGCAGCGATTTATTACCGCGCTATTAGGTGCTGCAGGCATCGTCTTCAGCATCATGTTTAGTGAGTGGACATATTTTTTCGTGTTTTTTATCATTTGTCTTTTTGCACTATTAGAGTTTTATAAACTCTCAGGCCTGGATGGCATGATTCCACAAAAGACGTTTGGAACGATCTGCGGGATATTAATTTTTTGCCTTTCGTTCTTTATTGAACGTGGGGACATTTCCTATCGCTACTACTTCCTGATTTTCCCGGTGGTGTCGTGCGTGTATATGATCAAGCTCTATAAAAAGAAAGAGCGAAAGCCCTTCACCAACATCGCTTTCACATTCCTTGGTATATTTTATGTTGCTGTGCCGATCGCATTGCTCAACATCGCCACATTTGAAAACCAAGTGTATGACTACCAGATTATTTTCGGTTGTTTATTTATTCTTTGGGCCAGCGATACCGGGGCTTATTTTGCCGGTTCCCTATTTGGAAAACGAAAACTATTTGAACGCATCTCACCAAAAAAATCCTGGGAAGGTTTTGCCGGTGGCGCAGTACTGGCAATGGCCTTTGCCTACGGATTGCCCTACTTTTTTTCTTCTATAGGGCACGAACCAACCATACGTTCATGGCAATGGATGGTGATTGGAGTAATCATAGTTATTGGCGGCACCTTTGGCGATCTGGTAGAATCTCTCCTTAAACGAAGTATTGAAATCAAGGACTCCGGCAGCAGCTTGCCAGGCCACGGTGGCTTTCTTGATCGCTTTGATGGGTTATTAATTTCCGCCCCGTTTATCGTGGCTTTTTTGGAGATTTTTTAACCGATTTCGCGACCCATACTTCTTTACCGGCATCTTATTTCTATATCTTTGCAACCGTTTTAGGGGGCCTTTTTTAGCGGATTTTAGCCAAAAGACCCAGACCTAATAAAACTTAAAAATCTGGCACTTTATGGCATATATTGAACCCGCTCCGATTGTTGACAAGGAAAATCCTTTCGAAGCAATGATGTCTCGTTTTCATACGGCTTCGCAAATTTTAGGACTTGAAGATGAAGTTTATAATGTACTGAAGTCTCCCGCCAAACAGGTAATCGTCTCTTTACCGGTTACGATGGATGATGGAAGCATAAAAGTATTTGAAGGATACCGGGTAATACACTCCACGATATTAGGCCCCTCCAAAGGGGGCATCCGTTTCGATCCCCATGTAAATCTTGATGAAGTAAAAGCACTGGCCGCCTGGATGACCTGGAAATGTGCCGTTGTTGACATTCCTTATGGTGGCGCCAAAGGTGGAGTTGCCTGCAACCCGCGCGAAATGTCGGCCGGTGAAATTGAGCGACTGATGCGTTCTTATACACAGGCAATGATGGATGTTTTTGGTCCTGATCAGGATATTCCTGCCCCTGATATGGGGACGGGTCCTCGTGAAATGGCCTGGTTGATGGACCAATACTCAAGAAATAAAGGTATGACGGTAGCTTCTGTAGTTACGGGCAAACCAATTGTAATGGGAGGATCATTAGGAAGAACCGAAGCCACCGGTCGTGGCGTAATGGTCTCTGCGCTGGCCGCGATGGAGAAACTAAAGATCAACCCCTATAATGCTACCTGTGCAGTACAGGGATTTGGAAACGTGGGCTCGTGGGCCGCAAGACTGCTGGCCGAAAGAGGTTTGAAAATAGTAGCAGTCAGCGATATCTCAGGTGCCTATTACAATGAAAACGGTATCGACATAGAATCCGCAGTGGTTTATCGCGATAAGAACAAGGGTTCTTTGGAGGGGTATGCTGAAGTGCAAAAAATAGCAGGCCATGATCTTTTAACCTTACCAGTAGATTTACTAGTGCCCGCTGCTACTGAAGACGTTATTACTCATGCAAATGCAGGAAAAATTCAGGCAAAACTAATTGTGGAGGGTGCAAATGGACCTACATCATCGAAAGCAGACAGTATTATTTATGAGAAAGGTATCAGCGTGGTGCCTGATATTCTTGCCAATGCCGGTGGCGTAACCGTTTCCTATTTTGAGTGGGTGCAAAACCGTTTGGGGTATAAGTGGACTGCCGAGCGGGTAAACCGCAGAAGCGACCGGATTATGAAAGACGCATTCAATATTGTATATAAAACAGCCGTGCAATACAAAGTATCATTGCGTATTGCTGCGTATATGGTTGCCATCGATAAAGTAGCAAAGACCTATAAATTCCGCGGAGGCTTCTAATCCATTACAGCAAGGATTTGTTATGAGTTAAGGGTTTGTGCCCTTACCTTTGCGCATTAATTTACTGATCATGACCATTCATCGCGAAGGCCGCACGTTGTTGTTTATTCTGCTTTTGGCTCTTTTTGCGCTTAACTGGGCTATTTCCCGCTACTTTACAGATGCCATTGTCTTACAAAATATCGTAATGGGCATAAGCATAATATTTTATCTCCTTATCCTCCAATTCTTCCGTATTCCTGTTTTTGAAATCCAAAAGGATACAAAAAAAGTATTGGCTCCAGCCGATGGAAAAGTGGTCGTGATCGAGGAAACAGACGAAACTGAATATCTGAAATCCAGGAGAAAGCAAATATCCATTTTCATGTCACCGGTAAACGTTCACGTAAATCGCATGCCAGTGGCCGGTTCTGTCTCTTACTTCAAATATCATCCAGGTAAATATTTAGTGGCATGGCACCCAAAATCAAGCACTGAAAATGAGCGCACCACCGTGGTGGCAAAAATGAATAATGGCACCGAAATCTTATTCAGACAAATTGCCGGTGCACTTGCGCGTAGAATAAAATACTATGTGAAGGAAGGACAAAAACTGGAGCAGGGAGATGAGTTTGGTTTCATCAAGTTTGGTTCCCGGGTTGATATTTTCCTGCCACTGGATGCAAAAGTGACTGTTCAGGTGGGGCAGGTCACCAAAGGAGGCAAAACTGTAATCGCTGAGTTCTGATTACCATCGCTGGGACCAAAAATACCGTTTTTCAAAAATCTTAACCCTTGGATTTTTATCTTTACTCAAATGCGTACCTTTAGAAATTCGGTTTTTCACATTTCGCAAGATCATACTTAGAAAGATAACTCATCAATACCTCTATGAGTATTAACCTCAATTTAAAGTTTGCCAATAAGCAACAGGATTTCTTTATCACGCTCAACCAGCGCGTTAATCAATACTTCAAATCGAATAACAAAGAGCGCACTGGAAACGCGGAGATGGTGATAAAAACCATTGTGATGTTTTCGATTTATTTTATTCCCTATTTTATATTGATCTCCGGTGTTGTTTCAAATGTATGGGGCATGTTGGGTCTTTGTGCCATTATGGGTTTTGGCCTTGCCGGGATTGGTCTCTCCGTCATGCATGATGCAAACCACAGAGCCTATTCGAACAAAAGTTGGGTAAATAATTTAATGAGTCTTTCGCTCAATCTGGTTGGCGGCCACGCCACGAATTGGAAAGTTCAGCATAATGTGCTTCACCACACTTACACTAACATACACGATGTAGATGAAGATATCAGCCCTCGCGGTATTATCAGAATGGGCCCCGAATCAAAATGGAAGCCCATTCACAAATTTCAGCACTATTACGCCTGGTTCTTTTATGGATTCATGACCTTGGTTTGGGTGATCAGCAAAGACTTTGCAAGAATGATTAAATATCAGCGCGAGGGACTGATAAAAAAACAACGTACCACCGCCACCAAAGAATGGATGGTAATGCTTGCCACCAAACTGGTTTATTACGGATACATCTTTGTCATTCCAATGCTCCTGCTTCCTGTAACATTTGGTCAGTTTTTGATTGGGTTTTTTGTGATGCACTATATTGGTGGATTTATTTTAGCCATAATCTTTCAACCGGCCCACGTGGTGGAAGGAACAGATTATCCCATGCCTGATGAAAATGGAAATCTCGAAAACAATTGGGCCATTCATCAGCTTTGCACGACAACCAACTTTGGTCACCGGGCTAAATTTTTCTCCTGGTATGTGGGTGGATTAAACTATCAGGTTGAACACCACTTATTCCCAAATATTTGTCATGTTCATTATCGCGAAATAGCCAAGATTGTTGAACAAACTGCCAAAGAATTCGGGTTACCCTATAAATCAAAAGAAACCTTTATCGAAGCGGTTGTTGCCCACGCAAAACAATTGAAGATTCTTAGCGAGAAACCTAAAAGGGTATTGGCATCCGTCTCGGTTGCCGCCTGATTGAAACACGAAGTGCTTTAGCTTAAGACCTCTTTAAGCACAGCCACCGATTTCATTTCTCCGAAATTGTCAGAATGAACCTGGTAAAATCTCAGCAGTACAGAAAGGATATTTTTTCTATGTTCATACGTTAAAGATATCTCCTCATCATCTTGCAAAAGCATTTTCTGTAGCGCTTTTTCTTCGTCTTCACCGATCATCCTTCCTCCCAATACTTCACTTGATCGGTTTGGACCAAAACCCAAATGCTTGCTCAATCCAATCAGAAATGTCAAGTGGAAATTTTCAGGATGCTGAAGCAGGTCAAGATGGATTAACGAATCGGCAATAAAATTGAAAATATCCTGAGGGTGGCTTTGCTCCTTTACCGATTTGTTTAAGATCTCATTAATGAACATGGCAATGGCTGCCTTGCGCACATCTGCATTGATAAAGTGATAAGGATGAAAACACTTCACCTCCTTAATGTGCATGATGCCGCCACTCTCTTTGTGATACACCACCATATCCAGCAACGTCAGCGGTTGAAACAAGGCAATCCTGCTTTTACGAGAATTGGTTCTGACGCCTTTCACCACATAACTCTGCAATCCAAATTGCTCGGTGAAGATATTGGCGATGATGGAGGTCTCACCAAACTTCACAAACCTGAAAACTATTCCTCTGGTTTTATGGAGCACACTTACTTTTTACGATTTTTCATTCCTTCAAAAAACGACTCCCGGCTACGCGCCTCATACGTGTCCTTTTCACCAAGCATGACCATGACCTGCGCGCTGTTTTCATTTAACCTGAATGAAAAGGAGGCGATTTCTCCTGTCTCCGCGCAAATCGCATGAACCTTCGTTACAAATTCTGCCACCGCCAATAAATTAGGCATTGGCCCAAATGGCTTCCCTTCGTAATCCATGTCCAGCCCGGCTATGATCACACGCTTGCCACCATTTGCCAATAGGTTACAGACTTCAATGATCGACTCATCAAAGAACTGAGCCTCATCAATACCCACCACATCGCAATCACCCGCCAGCAATATAATATCATTGGCAAAGTTTACCGGGGTCGCCCTTATTTCACGTTCATTGTGCGATACGATTTTCTCTAGGTGATATCGGGTGTCAATCCTTGGTTTGAATATCTCCACTTTTTGTTTGGCAATGAGAGCCCGGTTTAATCTCCGGATAAGTTCTTCTGTCTTACCCGAAAACATACACCCACAAATTACTTCAATCCAACCATTACGGCCGCCCGTTTTTGATCTACCTAAATGAGGCTCAATGAACATACCTGCAATTTAGGATTTGGCAAGAAGATATAACCACTGCAAAACTGGATTTTAAGCCGTATAATCAACGTGAGGCATTTTGTTTTCTTCGCTAACACGAATCCTGCAATAGCCCAGTGCCTTAGTCTGGCAAGCAAGCCGCTCATTTTCTGCCAACTCGCCATGGCTTTGATACTTTAATTCTGAATGAGTTCGTGGTGATAGATTTTCCATTCCTTCAACCACGATCATTTTACATGTCGTGCAGCGCCCCTTACCTCCGCAGGCATGCATCCAATCGATATAATCAGATAACATCAACTCCAGGATGGAACTGGTCGGATCGATAAATGATAGTTCTTTTTGAGCCAAATTTTCAATCACTATCTTTACCATGTAAGACCAATTTAAATCCGTTAACTTGGTTTATTAACAACATTACAGAAATTTTTTGCTCATGGACGAAAAGATAAGTTTGAAATCAGTAGATCAATATGCTCAGCAGTATTCACTATCCCTCGTCAATTCCTTCTTTTCGAAAAAGAATAAGATAACTGGCCCGGAAATACTTCAGTTGTCGGCTGTCAAACAAGTGAACCTTTTTGTTGTGCACGATCTGTTGATGGCCTGGAAGAAGGAAATTGAAAAGTTAAAAAGTCCATATTTTGACTATCATTCTCAGGATGTCAATGATGCCCTGGTTGCCTTTCAAAATACGCTTAGCAATCACATATTAATTGGAAAAGAGCATTTTCTTCCGCTGCTGACAAAAGCGGTTAGCCAAACGATCTACCTCATCCTTGATCCCTATGATTTCTATTCGGACACGTTGGATAAAAAAGAAGGTATGCCCTTAAATTCATCAGACTTAAAAAATGAGGTGAAATATATCAAAATCAACAAGGCGCCACTCGAAAAACTGGTAATCCGATTAGAAGAGAAGAAAATGATTTCCATTTCAGGGAACGAAGCATTCGCCATGCTTGATCAAATCCTGGAAGAAGTAAATTTTACTCCGGAAGAAGTTGACTCATATCTGCAGCTGTTCAACAAGGTGGTGCCATTGAGAACAGAAAATTTTTATGAAGCAAAACCACTGTCTTCTCAGCCACTTGTTTTAAAACCTGAAGTGATCGTTTCCACCAGCACAGAGCGGGCAGTACCTACAGCGCAAAAGGAAACCAAGCAAACGCTGGCGGATGATCTGGCTAAGAAAAAAATAATCTTACTGAAACAGAATCTTACCATCAACCAAAAATTCATGTTCACCAAGATTCTGTTTCATGGTGACTTTGAAATTTTTTCGGAGACCATTGATAAATTGGATCGATTTGATAGCATGGCTCAGGCAATGCGATTTATTGATGACGCCTATCCTCATTGGGATAGAGAAAGCGAGGAGTATCTTGAGTTTATTGAGATTATTGAAAAGAGATTTGATCATTAAACGCGCTGTAACATCTGACTGCGGTGCGCATCTAACTTAAGCAGCACAAACAACAGAATAGTAAATCCCCACAAAGAGGAACCTCCGTAGCTAAAAAACGGGAGAGGAATACCAATAACGGGGAAAAGTCCGATCGTCATACCGATGTTCACGGCAAAGTGAAAGAAGAAAATACAGGCTACAGCATACCCATACGACCTGGCAAATTTGCTCTTCTGGCGTTCGGCAATAAAGAGGACTCGCAACAAGAAGAACACAAACAGTGCAATCATCACCAGGCTGCCAATCCAACCGTGCTCCTCACCGATCGTACAGAAAATAAAATCTGTACTTTGCTCAGGCACAAAATCATACTTAGTCTGTGTTCCTTCCAGAAAGCCCTTTCCTGAAAAGCCGCCACTGCCAATTGCAATTTTAGATTGAGTCACATTCCAGTTGATGCCCATCGGGTCAAAATTGGGATTCACTAATGCCTCCAATCTGTTTTTATGACGCACCGGCAACACATTATTAATAACATAATTAAAGCTTTGGATAGTGACCATTATGATTAATGCCCCTGTGCTTAGCATCATAATACGCCTGGGTTTCCGCTTTCCCGAAAAAATCAGGACAGCGAGGATGACAAGAATTGCACCGTGCAGATACCAATTATTATCCACGATCAAAGTAAGGATAGCAATGAAGGCCATTGAGATTCCAACGATCAAGATGAATGGTGACATACCCTCGCGATAGTACACTAATAGAAAAGAAGCAAACACGATAGCGGTTCCAAAATCTTTTTGGAGTATAATCAAACCCATGGGCACCCCAATCAATGCAAAGAGAATGGCCTGGTTGCGCGGGTTGTCCATACGGAAACCTACGGTTCCAATATACTTCGCTACGGCTAATGCGGTAATGAATTTCGCAAACTCCGAAGGCTGAATGCTAAACGAACCCATGCCAATCCACGATTTATTTCCACCTACCTCCTTGCCAATTATGGGCACCAGGAGCAGAGCAAAGATTATTATTCCGTAAAACAGGTAGGCAAACGTCTCATAGAACCGCACGTCCAACACAACAATGATCAAGATGATCACCATGGAAGCTGCAATGAAAATTAACTGACGGCCGGAATTTAATGAGAGATCAAAAATAGATTGATTAATGGCACCGTCATATACCACCGCAAAGATGTTAAGCCACCCCATTGTAACGAGCATTACATACAGGAGTACTGTCACCCAATCCAATTTGCCCGATATGTCTTCTTCCCTACTCACTCAAACTTATTGTTAAGCACGTATTGTTCTATATGAGGTCGTTTGGTTTTCCCAAACAAATATTTTTCAATTATCAAGCTGGCGATGGAGGCGGCTGCCCGCGCGCCTTGCCCTGCATCTTCCACATACACTGACACCGCAATCTTTGGATTATCTTTTGGTGCAAAGGCAATGAAGACCGAATGATCAAAGAGCGGGGGAGCATTTTCTACTGTTCCGGTCTTTCCGCAGACAATCACATCAGCAAGCTTTGCACGTTGACCTGTTCCTTCTCTTACCACTTGTTCCATAGCATCAACTGCAATCATAAAATAAGATGAATCGATAGAAGTATAATTTCGCTCCGCATATTTTGGTAAAGGTTTACCATCTCCGCCAATGGTCTTAACCAAATGAGGTGTGTAATAGAAGCCACGATTTGCGATGGTGGCAGCAAAGTTTGCCATTTGAATAGGCACGACCAGGTTCTCACCTTCGCCAATGGCAATTGAATATATGTTAGAAAATTTCCAAGGCCTGTTTCGATACGCACGATCGTAATAGGCCGGTGTTGGAATAAGTCCGCCCTTTTCATTCGGCAGGTCTATACCCAACGCATGACCAAATCCAAAACTGGTGATGTGCTTATCCCATTCCGCCAGACCAATGCGCGTGTCTTCAAATGGATCAGTCGATGTCCCCTTATTAAGCATGCGTCTTAATACAGTGTGAAAGTAGGGATTACACGAATTAGCGATGGCTCCCCGCAAATCTTCGTTGGAGTGTGCCCCGTGACAATTGATAATAGACCGGTCACATCGAATGCGTGTTTCTGGCGTAATCACTTTTTCCTGAAGTGCCGTCATCGCCTGCGCGATTTTAAAAATTGAGCCTGGTCTGTATTGTGCCATGAGGGGCCGGTTAAACAACGGCTTCAACGTGTCGGAATTAATCAACTTAAAATTGGTACTATAGTTCTTGCCGGTTAACAAAACCGGATCATAGGAAGGGCCCGATACCAATGACAATATTTCACCCGATGAAGGTTCGATAGCAACAATGCTTCCTGACTTTCCCTTCATTAAAAATTCCCCGTATTGCTGCAAGTCGATATCAATTCCCGTTATAAGATTTTGACCGGGGACAGAAAGTGTGTCATATTTTCCACCATTGAACGAGCCTTTCTCAATACCCTTTACATCGCGCAGTTTAAAACGAACACCACGCTTACCCCGCAATTGTTGTTCATAAAATGCTTCAATGCCGCTCTGCCCAATATAATCTCCTTGTTTATAGATTCGTGATTTATCTTTACTCAGCTGATCTTTATTGATTTCACTTACATAACCCAACGCATTTGCCAGGGCACTTGACGAATAGGCACGTGTCGTTCGCGCCTGTATGTAAATCCCAGGAAACTCATCCATCCGATCCTGCACCCGAGCAAAATCAACGTTGGAAAGTTGATCAATGAAAAGCGTAGGTTTGAATTGAGAGTATTCCTTTCGTGCCTTCATCTCTTTAAACTTGGCACGCAACTGCTCGCGAGTCATTTCAAACGTTTCACAAAACTTAACAGAGTCAAACTTCCTGATGTCTTTGACAATGACTTCAATATCATACTCTGGAGTATTGTAGACGATCAACTTTTTATTACGATCATAAATAAGTCCACGAAAAGGATATTCTACCTGACGAAGGATGGCATTACCTTCTGCCATTTCAGCATAACGCTTATCCAATACCTGGATGGAGAAAAGTTTGATCAGGAAAATTACCCCGACCAGGATCATTACAATTTGCACTATTTCTTTGCGCGAATCATTCATACTCTTTTCCGCTGCGGAACAAGGAATTGTAAAAACACAATCACAATCATGGTAAAGAACAAGCTACTGATGATCTTCAACATGGTGAACCAAAAAAGATCAAACCCTGAGGCCTCTAAAAAAAACAACACAAAATGATGCGTGAAAACTAAAGGTATAGCGTACACCAAAAACCACTGCACTCCATTAGATGCCATCGTGGGAGAATTTCCCGCCTCATATCCGCCTTGCGGTGTAATAACGGATAACCAATAGTTGCGCAAATAACTCATCAGGACGGTAGCAAAAGCATGAAGGCCCATGCTGTCATAAAAAATATCAATCGAGAAGCCCACCAAAAATCCAATCAGAATAGTCATCATGGTGCTTAGTTCAAATGGGAGCAGCAGGATAAAGACCACATATAAAAAACAAAATGCTGAATCAAACAGAACGAGGTTCTTCAATAGCATCACTTGTACCGTGATGTACACAAAAAAAAGAACAACATGAATAATGCCCGATCTGATCATTGTATTTCTCCAATAGTAACCATGACTAGCGAGTCTCTTTCTTTTTTCAGGTTGCTTTTCACCAACTCCACAAATGACAGCTTGCTGAAGTCTTGTGCCAACTCAACCTGGATATTCCAAAAAGGTGATTCTTCACTCAGTGTTGCAGCGTGCACCACGCCCACTAAAATTCCCTTTGGGAAAACCGCATTAAACCCAGAAGTTATTATAGTGTCACCAACCGCTGGGTTTGCATGACGGGGAATATACCGGAGATTTGTAAAACGGGCATCGGATCCATCCCATTGTGCTGTTCCAAAATAATCTTTATCCTTAACAATGCAGGACACCATTTCATCCGTGTGCAGTAATGAAATCAATACTGAAAAATGATCTGATACTGATTTTACTTTTCCCACTGCTCCTGAAAAACTTATGGCTGCCATACCAGGCTGAATTCCATCTAATTTTCCTTTATCTACCGTAATGTAGTTTTTATAAAGCTGGGTCGAGTTCGATATTACCTTGGCGCTTATGTATTCAAACCGATGACTGATTGCCGAATCACTTAGCTCAGGTATCCGGGCAGCATATATTCTTTGATTGCGCTGTTCCAGTGCTGTACGAAGAATTGCATTTTCCTGCGCCAGTTCCTCATTGATCGTTCTCAATGAAAAATATTCCCTGACCCCTTGTGAGAAACCCAAAATATTTGCGGCCACGCGATTGGAGGAATTGAAATAAGCCGAACTCTGGTACTGATTGTTCTCCACAATCAACCAGGCGCACATCAACTCTAAAAAAATAAACGTAATAAAAGCCCGATACTCGTAAATAAACTTTAGGAGCCTCTCCATTGGTTTATGTCATCAAAACCTTCCTGAATTTTTCGAGGTCTTTCAAGGCAGCACCGGTGCCTCTCACCACCGCTCTCAACGGATCATCCGCCACATGAATGGGCAATTTTGTTTTCAGTGAAAGACGTTTGTCAAGGCCGCGAAGCATAGCCCCTCCACCGGTAAGATAGATGCCTTGCTCATAGATGTCCGCTGACAGTTCGGGAGGAGAAAGTTCTAGCGCTTTGAGCACTGCTTCTTCTAATTTCGATATCGATTTATCCAGTGCGAAAGCAACTTCAGAATACGATATCTTTATTGTTTTAGGGATACCCGTCATTAAATCACGGCCACGTATTTCATAATCTTCAGGGCCGTCATCTAATTCCGTGAGGGCGGAACCTACTTCAATTTTCACACGCTCAGCTGAGCGCTCCCCGATCAACAGGTTATGTTGCCTGCGCATGTAATCCAGTATATCACGATTGAATGTGTCACCCGCAATGCGTATCGATTGATCACATACAATTCCTGAAAGGGCAATCACCGCGATGTCCGTTGTGCCTCCACCAATATCAACAATCATATTCCCTACCGGCTCTTCAATGTCAATGCCAATTCCAATGGCAGCAGCAATGGGTTCATGAATCATGTACACTTCTTTTGCATTGGCATGTTCTGCTGAGTCACGCACCGCGCGTTTCTCAACTTCTGTAATTGCAGAAGGAATGCAGATCACCATGCGCAAAGAGGGTGGGAAAAGTCTCCGACCAGTGTCGATCATTTTAATCATACCACGAATCATCATCTCCGCAGCGTGAAAATCAGCAATAACGCCTTCCTTTAATGGGCGAATCGTTTTGATATTATCGTGTGTCTTCTCGTGCATCTGCATGGCTTCACGACCAATGGCGAGCACCTTGCCCGTGATCCGATCAAGAGCGATGATTGATGGCTCATCTACGACAACTTTATCTTTGTGAATAATCAGTGTATTGGCAGTTCCCAGGTCGATCGCAATGTCACTGGTGAAGAAATCAAAAAGTCCCATTCGTTACTCCCCTTTGTATAGTTAAATAAAACACGAAATTACAGAAATATTCCGTGGAATTTTTACCGTAATCTGCTGAAAAACTTACACCTTCTAATGCTTGAAATGGCGAGTGCCTGTGAAGACCATAGCCATATCGTTGTGATCACAATAATCGATCGAGTCCTGATCTTTGATGGAGCCACCAGGTTGAATCACTGCCACTATTCCTTGCTGATGGGCAATCTCCACACAATCTGGGAAGGGAAAGAAAGCATCCGATGCCATTACTGCTCCTTTCAGATCAAATCCAAAGGCATCTGCTTTCTCGATCGCCTGCTTCAATGCATCCACGCGACTGGTTTGACCAACACCACTGGCAAGCAGTTGACCATTCACCGCCAGAATGATTGTGTTTGACTTGGTGTGTTTGCAAATCTTGCTGGCAAAGAGAAGTGCATCCACTTGTTCTGATGAAGGTGCGCGTTTCGTAACCTCTCTCAAATCAGCTTTTGAATCAGTTTTTAAATCCAAATCCTGCTCTATAACTCCATTCAATAGACTCTTGAATTGTTTTTTGGCTGTGATCGACTGTTTTTGCGTTAGTATAATTCTGTTCTTTTTAGATTTCAACAACTCAAGCGCGACAGAATCATAACCCGGAGCGATCAAAATCTCAAAGAACAACTTATTGATTTCTTCAGCTGCCGACACGTCAATTTTCTGGTTCGATGCCAACACGCCTCCAAAAGCTGAAATAGTATCCGCCTGAAAAGCTTTTAGGTATGCCTCCTTCACGGTGGCACCCGTTGCTACGCCACATGCATTGGTGTGTTTAATAATGACGAAGGAAGTTTCGCCTTCAAATTCCTTAACGAGGTGAATAGCCGCATCAACATCCACAAGGTTGTTGTAAGAAAGCTCCTTACCGTTTAACTGATCAAAAAGATTTTCAAGATTACCAAAAAATACACCTTGCTGGTGAGGGTTTTCTCCATAACGCAAAATCTTACCTTGTTTTATGCTGGCTTTGAAACTTGAGATGCCCTGCTCCTGATTGAAATACTCAAAGATGGCAGCATCATAATGAGAAGTAACATCAAAGGCCCTGGCGGCAAAATGCTTTCTGTCTGCCAGGTCAGATGAACCATTCTTCGCCATTAGTAAATCAAGTAACTGCTGATATTGTGTCCGCTCAGAAACTATCAGCACATCATTGAAATTCTTTGCTGCACCACGAATAAGAGAAATGCCTCCAATGTCAATTTTCTCAACGATATCTTCTTCTGCACCTCCTTTGGCTACTGTTTCTTCAAATGGATATAAATCAACGATCACTAAATCAATAGCAGAAATATTGAACTCGCTGGCTTGTTTCAAGTCACCTGCATCATCGCGCCTGTAAAGGATTCCACCAAAAACGGCAGGATGTAATGTCTTCACGCGGCCTCCGAAAATAGAAGGATAACCCGTTAGTTTTTCAACTGGAATTACCGGGTAGCCAAGTTTTTCAATGAAGTCCTGAGTACCTCCGGTGGATACAAATTCAACTCCTCGCTTAGCCAGTTCATGAATGATCGGCTCAAGATTATCCTTATAATAAACTGAAATGAGGGCACGGGAAATTTTCTTTGATGACATGGTATTGAATTGAGGTGCAAAAATGCGGGAATTAAATGTTCCGCGCAAAGACACAGCGAAAGCAAAAGCCTTTTCTTTGATTTAACTTAGTGATTTCATTATTGCTGCTGACATACTGAAATGAAACTCTTTCTTCACCTGGAACTTCGTCCCTGGCAGGATACTGGCTACGAAAAGCCATTACTATCGTTTGCTTCTTCTCTTTCGAGTGATGTGATCGGGGCCGAGATTGATAATCAGTCGGATGGCGCTATCGTTGAAGTCGTAGTAAAACTCTGCGGCCAGGTAGATCAAATTTTTGTATTAATTCAGGCCAGTCCCGATCAGGCCATCGGTTCAACACTAAAACTACTGAATCACCTCCTAAGAAATGACCACCAGGTTTATACTGTCGTGCTATCAGGGAATCACGAACAAGCTGAAAAATTACTTCGTACCCTCGATCAGCGGTTTAAGAAGGAAGATGATCAGGAAAAAATAAAAGAGTTGATTAAAGCTTTCGCGTTAGCTTAATCCGTGAAGAAAATCGCGCTCTTCAAATTCTTCCAGTTCAATGGTGAAATCATCGGCATCTAAAAAGGCTGGAAACTTATCGCGATAGGACTGAAGTGCATGCGCGTTTAAAGACAAGGTCTTTATTGCTTCGACACCCTCAACAGAGAAGAATGTATCTCCCTTAGGTCCAATAAATGCCGAATGTCCATTATATTCAATGCCATTGCCATCCAGGCCTACCCTGTTCACACCAATAGCATAGCTTAGATTCTCAATCGCTCTTGCTTTTAATAATATTTCCCAGGCGGTTGATCGCACCATTGGCCAGTTGGCCACATAAACCAGCAAATCATAGGAAGGTTTCTTCAACGAAGGATTCCACCGGTTGCGGCTCCAGACAGGGAACCGTAGATCATAACAAACCAACGGGCAAATCCTCCAGCCCTTCCAATGTCCGATTAACAGACTTTCTCCGGGTGCAAAAACCTGATTTTCTTCCGCCATGCGGAAGAGATGACGTTTATCGTACGTTTTGAAATTTCCGCCCGGTTCCATCCACAACAATCGGTTATAAAACCGGTCGTGAACATTGGCAATAAAACTTCCTAAAATCAACGCACCGGTTTGATCTGCCATTTGCTTCATCCACTTGAAGGTGCGCATGTTCATATGTTCAGCCAGCTTGGGTGCATTCATGGTGAACCCTGTAGTGAACATTTCGGGAAGTACGATCACGTCAGTTGACTCACCAATCCTCCATATTTTTTCTTCAAACATGGCCAAATTGGCTACGGGATCTTCCCAATGAAGATCTGCTTGAATAATGGTGATTTTTAAGTCCTGCATAATGACCGTGAAACGGTCTGCAAAGAAAGCAATACGAAAGCAATTATTGAACCTCCTGAAAAATAAAAGCCTTAAAGTTTTCGCAGAATGGCTCCGGCTTTTTCCAACGTCTCCTCCCCTTTGGCAAAGCAAAATCTCAGCAACTTGTGATCGGCTTTGTCATGATAAAATGCTGATACGGGTATGGGGGCGAGCTTTTTCTCTTTGGTCATCCACTCGGCCATTTCATGTTCCTTTAATTCAGAGACTGAGTCATACGAGAGTAACTGAAAATAACTTCCGTAGCTCGTGATTGGCTGAAACGAAGAACCTTTAATCTGATCCAGGAAAAAATCCCTCTTTTTCTGATAAAATGCTCCTAGCTGGAGATAATGGTCAGGGTTGGTGAGATACTCCGCTAGCGCGAGTTGCACAGGTGTGTTGACACTAAACGTAACAAATTGGTGAGCCTTTCGGATTTCGCGGGTGAGTATTTCGGGGGCAACAGTGTAGCCAACCTTCCAGCCGGTAGCGTGAAATGTTTTTCCAAAGGAAAACACGGCTACGCTTTGTGCTGATAGGGCAGGAAATTTCAGCACACTCTGATGAACTTTCTGATCGAAAATGATGCGCTCATATACTTCATCGCTCAGCACAATCAATCCAAATTCGAGCGCCAGTTTTTCCAACGCTAAAAGGTCTGCTTCTTCCAGCACTGATCCTGTAGGATTGTGCGGGGTGTTGATCATGATCATTTTGGTGCGTGGCGTAATCTTATCACGCACTTCCTGCCAGTTGATTGAAAAATGTGGCGGCTTTAATTTGATGTGCATTAGTGTTCCGCCATTTAAGCGAATTGAAGGATCATAGGAATCATAGGCCGGATCAAATACAATTACTTCATCGCCTGCTTTGACCAGCGCTGCAATGGTTGAATAGATTGACTCCGTGGCGCCTGCTGTTATGATTACTTCATTTTCAGGGTCGGTTGGACGATTGAATGATTTTGTAACTACCTCTGCGATTGATTTTTTCAATTCAGGAGCCCCTGGCATTGGAGCATACTGGTTATGCCCCGCCTTCATGTTTTTATAAATAAGTTCGATCAACTCCTGTGATACTGGAAAGTCGGGAAACCCTTGCGAAAGATTGATAGCATTGTGTTCCAGAGCCATGCGGGACATGACTGTGAAAATAGAAGTTCCTACTTCAGGAAGGCGGGAGGTTATGTTTATCATTAAAATTAACTTTTATCCAAACCCGCTTGTTTCAAAATTCCATAGTAAGTTCCTTTAGGTAAATCCTTGTTACCATGTATTGGGACTACCGTTATTTTCTTAGTTACCGGATTTTCATAGATGTGATGACTTCCTTTTGAACGTTTGAACTCAAATCCATTTCTAACAAGAATAGATATTAGCTCTTTTGCCGAGTAGCTCAAGTTGTTGTGAGGTTTAACGAATATTCAAGGGTTTCACTATCGTCTGGAATTGCCTCACCTTTTTCGCGAAGGAGTTCAATATAAAGTTCAATGGCCTCTTTCGCCATGGAAATAGCTTGATCAATATTTTCTCCGTAGGTGATGCAACCCGGAAGAGCGGGCACAGTAGCCGTATAAGCTCCTTCAGGCTCCTTGGTGAGTAAAATTTTATAAGTCAAACTCTTCATGTCTTTCCCTCTAATTTATGGAATCAATATTACTTTCTCAATGGAGCTAAAATACGATACTCCGTATCCACATCCCCCTTGCTGATATCGGCAAGCTTCCCTTTCAGCATTCTTTTTTTCAAGGGAGTGAGGTAGTCGATAAACAATTTGCCTTCAATGTGATCGTATTCGTGCTGAATGATGCGTGCCTTCATCCCATCAAAGTATTCTTCCTTTAATTGCCAGTTTTCGTCAAAGTACCTCACCGTGATTTTTTCCTTACGGGAAATATCCTCGCGAATGTTGGGTATGCTTAAGCAACCCTCTTCGAAGTTCCATTCTGTGCCCGTTTCATCTAAAATTACCGGATTAATAAATGCCTGCTTAAAGTCCTTGAGTGTTGGTTCATCTTCCAATGTTGTACCATCCACAACAAAAAGTCGGATACTTTTACCAATCTGTGGCGCTGCCAGGCCTATGCCATGCGCGGCATACATGGTTTCATACATGTCCAGAATCAACTGTTTTAAGTCGGTGCCCTTGTTGATGTCGGTAGCCCTCTTTCTCAAAACAGCATCGCCATACACTACAATCGGATAAATCATGCTTTTCTCTAATTATATCGAACTGCAAAATTAATCAATATTCGATTTTTATCCGATTAAAAGCCCTGCATGTAAGATTGGAGGATGAGGACCGCACTTATTTTATCAACATTTCCTTTTACCTGGCGGTCTTTCTTCTTCATACCCCCTGTAATCATAGCTTTTTTAGCCATTGAACTTGTGAACCGCTCGTCTACGGTTTGAATTGGTTTTTCAGGAAATGTTTCTTTGAAAGTCTCGATAAACTTGCGCACAGCGGGTGCCGTTTCCGAGTCCGTGTTATCCAGCCGCTTGGGTAGGCCGATAATTGCTTTTTCAACCGCTTCCTTTTGAAAATACTTGTTGAGGTAAGCTATAAGATTGGCCGTTTCTACCGTATCCAATGCCGTGGCAATGATCCGTAATGGATCAGTAACGGCAAGTCCAGTGCGCTTCATTCCGTAGTCAATTGCCAGAATTCTGCCCATTTAAAAAACTTGGATCACAAAACAGGATTAATTAAAGCGGGTCTTTTCATAGAATTTCTTCTTCACCACATTTTCCAGCGCCATGGCTTTCGGAAATAGTATTTCATTTTCGACCCGGGCATGTTCCTGAAGCACTCGTTCAAATGAGATCAGCTCAGAATAAATCACTTTTACATGAAGTGGCGCATCGGGGGTAAGATGATAATCTTTTGTTATCCTGCGAATTCCTTGCATTTCATCATCGTGGGCTTCATGCTCCATCGCGCATTTTTGAAGGGAATATTTCTCCATCTTATGATAAAGCTGTGAGGGGTTGTAATGTCCCTTTTCTGCTCTCTCAAGTAGCTTTATGTACGTAAACAAGGTGTCTTCCTCTTCGTAGATGTGATGAATGAAATCTTCTGAAAAAAGTGGAAAAAGAGTCTTCAAATCCTTCTCGACAATCAGGTATTCCTGATGACTGGCCTTAAAGCTTTCGACTAGCTTGCCAATATAGGGTAGTTTATGTTTGACAAATAAAAAGTGAGTATGCTTTAAATATTCTATGATCAGATCGACCGGGTAACTGATTAAGGGAAGATCAACCTCTTTAAAATTTTCGCCAGGGAACTCCAACTCTCGCACCACTGATTCCACCATCAGTCCTTTTTCCTGGCAAACTTGCTCCAGGGTGTGTTCTGGAAATTCAAAAAACTTGATACCGAAGTAATACAATACATGCGCTCGCAAGTTGTCCTGATCAACAAGCTCTGCAATTCTCCTGTATTTCAAGGTTTCTTTTTCCATGAAAAGTAAATATAGTAAACCTAACTATCGAAAATCTAACCCCAACAATTAATTTGGCACTCCGTTATAGGAACTAATCTTTCTCAAAGATAAACTATGGAAGAACAAAAGAATTCAAATTATCAGATCAGTTTACCGCTCATTCTGTGTATTGGCCTGGCAGCAGGTGTGTTGATTGGAGCCAGCCTTACGAGTAAAAGCGGTTCTGGCGATGTGGGTGAAGAAGTTCAGAAAGTTAGAGAAGTACTCAGCCTGATCAAAAATGAATATGTAGATACAACCAATACCGAAGTGCTCGTGGAAGATGCAATCGAACACATGCTTGGCAAACTCGACCCGCACTCTTCCTATATTTCAGCAAAAGACATTGTTGAGGCAAACGAAGACCTAAGAGGGAATTTTGAAGGCATTGGCATTGAGTTCAGCATTTTTCATGATACTCTCGTGGTCGTGAGCGCACTTAGCGGAGGTCCATCCGAAAGTGTTGGACTACAATCGGGAGACCAGATTATAAAGGTTAATGACAAAAACATAGCTGGCATTCACTTATCTACCCGTGATGTTCAAACCCATTTAAAAGGTCCCAAAGGCACGGAAGTTAAAATCGAAGTAGTCAGAAAGAATACCACCAAGCCCATCATATTCACCATTATCCGCGATAAGATACCTCAGTTTTCTGTGGATGCTTCCTACATGATCGACCACGAGATCGGGTACATTAAAGTAAACCGGTTTGCACAAACTACTTATGCGGAAGTGAAAGAAGCTATGGCGAAATTAAAGAAGGATGGAATGAAAAAATTGATTCTTGACTTGCAGGGAAACCCGGGCGGCTATATGGATCAAGCAATCAACATCGCAGATGAGTTTCTGCCCAAAGGAGAAAAAATTGTTTTCACAAAAGGCCAGGAAGAAAAGTATGATGAAAATGCCTTCGCCACTGAGCAAGGTGACTTTGAGCGAGGTGACCTCATTGTTTTGGTAAATGAAGGCAGTGCCTCCGCGTCTGAAATTGTTGCCGGGGCCCTTCAAGACAATGACCGTGCATTGGTAGTAGGTCGAAGATCATATGGAAAGGGCCTGGTGCAACGGCCATTTGATTTGAATGACGGATCGGAGGTTCGGTTAACTATTTCCAGGTATTATACTCCCAGTGGTCGCTCTATTCAAAAACCCTACAACAACATGGATGAGTATGAGAAAGATTTACTTCACCGCTATAAGAAAGGCGAGTTCTTCTCTGCCGATAGTATTCGATTTAATGATTCATTGAAATTTGAAACCGTGGGAGGCCGTTCTGTGTATGGCGGAGGTGGCATCATGCCTGATTATTTTGTGCCCTTAGATACCACCGGCAACAGCCGGTATTTCAATCAACTATTTAACGCCACCATCTTACGCGAATACGCCTTGCGCTATGCCAATGAAAATAAAGAAGCATTAAAAGAAAAAGGTTACACCTCTTATCTTCAAAATTTCGAAGTCACCCAATCGATGATTAATGAAGTGGTTGAAATGGGACGCAAGGATAAAATTGAACCGGATTATAAAGACCTGATGAAGAACAAAAGGCTATTCCAGGTATATATTAAAGCTGAAGTAGCCCGTCACACGTGGAAAAATGAAAACTTCTATCCCGTCTTCAACGAAACCAACGAAGTGCTTCAACAAGCCATCAAACTGTTTGACCGCATCCCTGAATTGAACAGGAGCAAGATGTAGAACAAGTGTTTCAGAAACGACCTCATCTTCCTTGTTTTTTTGACAAGCGCGATGAGGTCTTTTTTTGTACCTTCAGAGAAGATAATGATTTATGAAAAAATCAAAGCTTTTTGGAGCAGCATTGGTGATAGTTTTTATTGTCGGTGGCTTTTTATTCTTAACTCATCAACAAGACATGAAAATTAAAAGCGTATTTGAAGAATATCCGTTTGTATTAAAGGAAGAAAGGATTGATGGCCTAGTTACCGAAATATTTGAGCCATCAACAGGTATAACAAATAAAAGCCCTCATGGTGCATTTCTTTTAATCAATGATTCGATTAAAAAAAGTATTTCCGTTGGATACGAGCTGAGAAATCATTCTATGCTAAATGACATTTTGGATCATGGTTTGATGATATTTAAAAAAGCAGGTAGTGACACCCTTTATCTTTACAAGGTTACTCCTAACGATAGCATGATCCAATTTATGTTTGTTTTGAGATGAGGAGAGCAATCTTTATGCAAGAAATTGCTTAAATCGTTTGACTATATATTAATGCCGTAAGATATCAGATGGTGGATTCATATCTCCAACGAGCAGCCCGACCAAATCGATGTTTACTTCGATGATGTGAAGATGACCTGCACACCTGGCTATGTGAAACAGCACAATGAGTACTGTCCATTCGGAATACAGACAGCTAACTCGTTGACCAGAGAAAACAGCACGGCAAATAACTTCCCTGCCAATGGGGGCACAGAGTTGAATACAGCCTCCAATATGTATGATCTGGACTTTAGAAATATGATCCTATGTTAGGAGGAATGCACCAGATATGGATGTTTTTGTTGATAAGTTGGAGCAATGAAAGAATCAGATTCCTATATATATTTCGAGAAAATAAAGTGCCAGGTGAAAACTTTATTACTTAAGGAAACCGTACCTTTTCATTAATCATTCACTATGTACTACCATCGACTAGGAAATATCCCGCATAAGCGTCACACGCAATTCAGGCAACCGGATGGCAGTTTATATAAGGAGGAATTGGTGAGTTCAGAAGGATTTTCAGGGATATATTCCAACCTCTATCACATCCATCCGCCAACAAGAATCAAAGCAATAAAAGAACCTGTAAAATACGGTCCGAAAGTAATTCAGGATTATGCCTTGCGCCAAACTCACCTTAATACCTCTAAAGTAACTTCAACAGGAGATGATTATTTATCAGCACGTAAAGTACTTCTTGCCAATAGTGATTGTTCCATTTCCATTTGCTCTCCCTCAAAACGCAAAATGGAATACTTTTATAAAAATGCCGAGGGAGATGAAGTCCTCTATATTCATGATGGAAGCGGTGTATTAATTTCTCAATTCGGAAAACTCATCATCCGCCAGGGAGATTATGTGGTTATTCCCCGCACGGTAATTTATAAACTAGAATTTGATGAAGGCCCATTGCGGCTGCTAATCATTGAATCCGCATCTCCCATAGAAACAGTTAAGCGATATCGAAATCAGCTTGGTCAACTCGGTGAACATGCGCCTTATTGCGAACGCGACATCCGGCCACCACAAGAACTAGTCACCGATATCAGTAAAGGTGAATTTCTGATGAAGATCAAAAAACAAGGTTATCTGCATCAGTATGTCTATGATTACAGTCCATTGGACTTAGTAGGCTGGGACGGATATTTATGGCCCTATGCATTCTCTGTACACGACTTTGAGCCCATCACGGGCCGCATTCATCAGCCTCCACCCGTACACCAAACTTTCCAGGCCCACAATTTTGTGATCTGTTCGTTTGTGCCGCGATTATTTGATTACCATCCACAGGCTATACCGGCACCCTACAATCACAGCAACATTGATAGCGATGAAGTGTTGTACTATGCCGAAGGAAATTTTATGAGCCGAAGAGGAATTGAGCGAGGCTCTTTCACATTGCATCCGGGTGGGTTGCCTCATGGACCTCATCCAGGAACAGTGGAAAAAAGTATTGGGGCAAAAGAAACACACGAGTTAGCGGTGATGATCGATACATTCCGTCCGCTATTTCTCACCGAAGACTCATTACCCTTTCTTGATGAGCGTTATCCAATGAGTTGGACTGACAATTCTGACACAGGATTTCACGAAGTGAATACTCCTTGAGGAATAAATTAATTCTATGCGCATGAAAAACATTGTTTTATTTTTCCTGATGATCCATGGTTCTTCCCTACTTGCTCAGGATCTTTCTGGTGCCTGGCAAAGTGGTTCGGAAGAAAATCATTCCACCATGATCGTTGCCGGGAAATTTTTCTCCGTAGCCGTCTACAATTTGAAAGATAATATCTACACAAGGGCTTATGGTGGTCAGTGGCATCTCGATAAGAATCAATTTATTGAAACCCAGGAGTTCAATTCCATGAAGCCAGAATTGATTGGCGTAGAGCAATCCGCTGAAATCAAAATCCAAAAAGACAAACTGATTTTCAAGGCCAGCAATGTCACACAGGAATTTCTTCGAATTGATGACGGCAAGCCTGGTGAACTGGCTGGTGCCTGGTTGATTAGCGGTCGTATGGTAGATGGAAGCATTCAAAAGAGAACTCAAGGAGCGCGCAAAACCATGAAGATGCTTTCCGGTACGTGCTTTCAATGGATTGCTTATAACAATGAAACTAAGGAATTTTTTGGCACCGGTGGAGGCACTTTCACCACGAAAGATGGTGAGCATACAGAAACCATAATGTTCTTCTCCAGGGACAATAGCCGCGTTGGTGCGAAATTGGAATTCGATTTCTCCTTAGCAGAAGGTGATTGGCGTCACCGCGGCAAGAGCAGCAAAGGTGAAGCCATTGATGAAATCTGGTCGAAGCGGGAAAAGATTGGCATCTAATTGTGGTTCCATCAGCTCAAGCTATTTCTTATTATTCCCATGGATAAATATTCTCTCCCCATCCAAGTTCGCTGGTCTGACATCGATCAAAATCGACATCTTCGTCATTCTGCGTATTACGATTATGGGGCTACCGTACGCATCGCTTGTTTTTCTCAATACGGACTCACCAATATCAAATTTGAGGAGTTGCGTATTGGTCCGATTTTATTTCGTGAAGAAGCGGTATTCAAACGCGAAATAAAATTTGAAGATCGCGTTACGGTTGATCTCATTGTCACCAAAGCTACTCCTGACTTTTCACGATGGAGTATGCGGCATCATTTCTATAAAGAAGATGGAACCCTAGCCGCAATCATTAATCTCGATGGTGCCTGGATGAATATATTGGCCAGAAAACTGGCTGTGCCTGATGAACTTATTCAAAACGTATTTAAAGATTTTCCAAAAGCAATCGACTTTGAACTTATCCCAAAAAAAAATTAACTATCGAGTAATCCATTCCTCAATGACGCGTGGATAATGCAAATGCTCCAGTCGTTGAACCTTATCGGCAATGTCCGTTGGTGAATCAGCGCTATCTATTTCGCACACTGCCTGAAATAACATTTTTCCTTCGTCATATTTTTCGTCCACTTCATGGATCGTGATTCCCGTTTGCTGATCGGATGAAGCCCTTACTGCTTCATGTACTTTCAGGCCATACATGCCCTTGCCGCCAAACTTAGGTAAGAGAGCCGGGTGGATATTAATAATGCGATTGGGAAATGCTCTAATCAGATAGGACGGCACGAGCCAAAGAAATCCAGCCAATACGATGTGGGTAATCCCCGCTTCAGTCAGCCAATACAATACCTCTTCACTTTCGCGGAATTGCTCACGAGTAAAAAAGTTTGATGAGATGGAATACTTTTTAGCTCGTTCCAAGCCATAGGCATCAGGATTATTACTGAGAACTAATTCTACCTTTATCGTAGGATGATTTTGGAAGTATGAAAAAATAGCTTCGGCATTAGAGCCGCTTCCTGAAATAAAAATTGCCAATCGTGCCTGCTTCATCAACTTATAACATCAATTCACAAAAGCCATACTGATAATACCTAACACCATGATCGCCTTGCACCATTGACTAAGCATATAAAAGTCACGTTTTGTATCGGCCCGCACAAGGACGAATAAAAATATACTTAATGGAGCAAACAAGAATACCAGGAAATAGTAAAAAGGCATTTGCGTATACATTGCATTGATCAAAATTACCAGCGATGAAAAAAGAGTCAATAAAACATAAACAACCACTTTTGTTTTGCGGATACCCCAGACGATAGGAAGCGTTTTACACCCAAATGTATTGTCACCCTTTAAGTCCTCCATATCCTTGATAATTTCACGAACCAAGGTCATGAAAAAAGCAAAGAGTGAATAGATAATTACGAAAGTATTATTGAAATCATACAACACATTGACCAGCAAGATTGACAAACCCGTGAGCATGGCCACCATGAAATTTCCTATGAAGGGTTGTCGTTTGAGGCTATTGGAATACCACCACAGAATAAAGGAAGAGAATAGATGAATAAATCCCAGGCGCCAACCTAACAAAAATCCAAGAGCCACCCCGGAAAACGAAAGAACACTATGAAACAATAAAGCGTACCTACGGGCAATATCCTTACCGATAACCACCCGGTCTGGTTTGTTGATTAAATCAATTTTGATATCATAATAGTCATTAATAATATATCCTGCTCCGGCTATGATGGCGGTAGAAGAAGCCAGCACCATCAGTCTCCAATCAAACAGCAACTCAACATCAATCAGGAATAGAGCAGCAAAATACTGAGCCAAGCCGATTATAAACAGATTCCAAAAGCGGGTTAAGCGCAGGAAGGCCTTCAACGTAAAATTTGGATTATTCTTCCTGGGCATAGCCGCAAAGGTAATGGATTCTCGATACTCGATTCCTGATACCATGCTTTGGGATTAAATAATCTTCTCAATCAAGTATCCATATCGAACGCCCGAAATCAAAATCGCAAGGCCAGCATCACCATATAATTTCTGCCTGCCTGTGGATAGTAATAATTCTGCCGGTATGCCGCTGACCCTCCCAGGTATCCATAGGTGTAGCCATTGGACGAATACATTTTATTCAACACGTTATTGGCTAATAGGCTTATAGAAATTTCCCTCATGAATGAAGGCCGCCAGATATACGACAATCTCACATCATTGATAAAGTACGCATCAATCTTTCTGGATTCATTAGTGGTATTATCCAGGAATTGTTTACCCACATATTTAGTAAGGAGGCCTAATTCAATTCCTTTTATTGGTGAATACATCATCCCGGAACCTATGATCACATTCGGAGAAAATGAGATATCTGTATTATGGTGTACGTTAACTACCTCATTGTATTCATCAAAGTTTGCCCCGTAGTCGTAAAGTACTTCTTCAAAATTCTTTATTTTATTTCTACTTAGTGTCAGGTTCGCATTCCATAATAATGTGCGGCTTACTCTCAGTGAACCCTCCAATTCAATTCCCGTACGGTAACTTTCATCTACATTGGCGCGTATCAATGCGCCCACATCATTCAGCTTACCGGTAGGCACCAATTGATTTTTGTAATCCATCAGATAATAGTTGGCGGTTAGCGTAACATTTTGTTTTCTCAAACGCCATCCTGCTTCAATATTATGCAAGGTTTCGTGCTTCGGCACCGTGCCCGCCAGGGCATTAATAAAATCTTCCCGCACCGGCTCACGATTGCCCACGCTGTAGGAAGCATACCATTGTTGGTCATGGGGCACCTCATAGGTGAGGCCGACTTTTGGGTTGAAGAAATTGAATTGCTGATCGATGGTGAAATTGTATTGTTTGTCCTCAATGCCAGAGGCCTTATAATCTACCCTTCTGTATTGCAAATCCAGAAAGCCATTAAGCTTCTTTGTAAGCTGGTAGTTATTTTTCCAATAAATAGTAAAGTCGTTTTTCTTACCATTATTAAAATAGTATTGATAATCTTTAGGAACAGCAGAAACCTGTGCCCAGGTAATCTCACCAAAGTGATCACCATCGTATTGATTCCATGCTCCACCCAAAATGGAATTGAGCTTTTCCTTTTCATAGCTGATGGAGTACGTGAAACCATAAAAATTATTGTCAAGCCACCTTCTTCGAACCAGGTCGCTGGAGGAAATTGTTTCATTTCCGATGGTGACATCGGCAAGGCCATAGTCAGCAAAATTGTCATCATATCGAAATTCTTCGTAGAAGCCGCGACCGTAAGTGTAATGCAAAGCTCCATTCGCTGTCAGCGCTTCTGAAAAACGATGCGATACATGAAGTTGATAATGATCCTGTGCATAATTATCCACCTGATTTTTATAGGTATAAATGTTAAATGTGCGTCCGGAAGAAAGCAAATTATCAGTTTGCTCCTGATTCCAGCCTTCAATCGATGCGGTCTCCAACATAGCGGCCTGGTCATTCTTTAATCTTGATTCCGGCACGCCATACCAACTTTGGTAGGTGATTTCCTTCCCTCCAAAAACGATTGCCTTGATCATCGTTTTCTTACCATAATATCCGCCCGACAAGTAGTATGATTTCAAGTCAGAACTCGCGCGATCGATATACCCATCCGAAGCGATCTGAGATATTCGTCCGTCAAACACAAACTTCTCATTGATAAGGCCCGTACCGAAAGCAACGGTATGTCTGTGCGTGTTAAATGAACCAGCGGAATTAATCACATCCGCATAGGCCAGATCATTTCGCGTATTGGTTTGGAGATTTACACTTGCTCCGAAAGCTCCGGCCCCATTCGTGGATGTGCCAACACCACGTTGCACCTGAACACTTTGGGTTGAAGTAGCAAGGTCAGGCGTATTTACCCAAAACACACCTTGGCTTTCGCTATCATTTACTGGAATACCATTGATCGTGACGTTGATGCGGGTGGCATCGCTTCCGCGGATACGCAAGCCGGTGTAACCTACTCCGGCTCCGGCATCGGAGGTAGTCACTAATGATGGAGTCCAATTTAAAGTGAGCGGCAAGTCCTGACCAAAATTTTGCTTTTGAAGAGTTAACTTGTTGATGGTGCTGTAAGTAGTCGGTGTTTTTTCATTTACCCTGGTGGCCGACACAATCACCTGATCGGTCATTATCACATCCTCCTCCATCAAAATAATTAATGGTTCTTCCGTGGGCACCGACACTTTAAGTTCCTTCAACTTATAACCCAAAAACCGAACCTCTGCCTGATAAGCACCAGCAGGTAGCTTTTGCAGTTCGAAATCGCCTCGCTCATTGGTGACCGCATACCGATTGATTTCTTTCAACGCAATAGTAGCTCCGACTAACTGGGCGTTTGACTTACTGTCTTTCACATAGCCGCGAACAGTATGTTGCGCTTCTGAAATGAGTGAACAGACCATGATGGCTGTTGCAATACAAATTTTTAACATGTTTGTTTTCGTTTAAACCCGCAGGCACATCGGGGAATGTACCTTACTTACGTGTTTACTCTGCCTCCCTTCGTCCGCATTACCGGCATCAGGTTCTATGGGTATAATCTCAGCCCTTGTTTTTAGGCACCCCCCTTGCCACGATTACTCGCAGCGATGCAAATGTACGCTCATTATTTTCTCATTTCCAAGGAATGACAGGTTGGATACAGGAAAGAATAAAGCTTTAAGTACCGGATTCCATCATCAAATTTTTATTTTTACGATATGTATAAAGCGTCCGTTAACAAGAGAACATTCGAGATTGATCAGCATGATCAAACTATTATGGTAAATGGTGAAGCGTTTCTGTGGGACCTTAATAAGGTGAGTGATGGCTATTTTCACATACTCTATGAAAATAAGGGTTATCGCGCTGAACTTGTTAAGACAGACATCGCTTCCAAAACCATTATCCTGAAAATCAACGGAAGAAATTATTCAGTTGAATTAAAAGACAAGTTTGACTTGCTTCTTGAGAAGATGGGGATGAATCACTCGGCTGTGCACAAGGTGAACTCCATCAAAGCTCCGATGCCCGGTCTAATTATTGACTTAAAAATAAAGGCGGGCGACACCGTAAAACAAGGTGAACCACTTCTTGTTCTGGAGGCCATGAAGATGGAGAACATTTTAAAATCTCCAGGTGAAGGAGTGATTAAGAATGTGAAAGTGAAGAAAGGAGATAATGTGGAGAAGGGGCAAGTTTTGATTGAGTTTTGAGCACGAGTTCGCATCTGGAGCCAGGTCAAAGAAGAAGCCTCAAACAACAAAAGACAAAGCCACAGATTCTCTAATTAAATACAATCAGTGAATCTGTGGCTATGTATTTTTAGACTCTCTTTTATTTCACCACTACCCGATTGGTAGAAGTAAAATCAGCAGAAATATATTTAGCGTAATAGATTCCTGATGCTAGTTTCACGGGCATTACCAATTCAGACTTTTCACCTGAAACTTCATAACGTGCAATTTCTGACCCCAGTGTTGAGTAGATCGCAACAAAGGCTCGCGTTTGTGGAACAAAGTTAGTCTCGGTAGTAAAGGTGATTCCATCGAAAGGGTTAGGTGACACTGAAAACGCTTTGCTTCCATCAAAGTCAACCATTACCACATTGAAATATTCTGTGTATCCATCAAAATCCACTGACTTAAGGCGATAGTAGTTTTTACCTATATAGGGCTTTTCATCTACCATAGCATAGTCATTGCGTTCGTTGGTGGTGCCATGACCTGTTATCCTGGAAATATTTTGAAATATTTTGCCATCAGCCGATTTTTCGATATCGAAATAATCGAAATTTAATTCTGAGGAGGTGGCCCATGAAAGGGATATTTTATTGAGAGATTTCGATCCTTTGAAAAAGAGAAGTTCAATTGGCAGACCTGATTCAGTTAAAACGATTGGGCCCGTGAATCCACCAGAAGGCTCACAATATGGTATGGGGCCAGCAGGATATGTATTGCAGCCCGAAGTTCCACCCCTGGCTATTTCAACACCGCAAATGCTTAATCGATCTGGTGTGGAACCTAGTATGTCAACGGTACCTCCTGAATTTATAGTAAGTGTGTATCCGCAACCGCCAGAACTACCAATATTTATCTTACTATCAATTTTTAGGATTCCTCCGGACTTTACCAACATAGAACTATTTATCGTAACCTGACCGGGAGCACTAATTAAAAGTGTACCAAAAATATCAATTCTGGTGCCTGTCCATGTATCTCCATTGTCGTCGAAATCTAAAGTAACACCTGCCGGAATAACCAAAATTGTAGCTGTTGCCGTAGTAACACCTCCTTCTACACATGTGGGAGTCGTCAGCGGGTTCCATGCTATTGTACCGGATCCAGATATTGTACAAGTCTGTGAAAAGGCCGAAAAGCCTATCCCTGTCACAATAAGGAATGTTATTAACCTCTTCATTAAAACTATTTAGCTAATATTTAATACTGAATCAGAAACAAAAGTAATTAATTATTGGGGTAACAAAAGCCTAATTTATTATAAAAATAATCAATACATAACCTTTTTCAGTGTTAATTAGCGATCATCATTAACCAAACTTCTGAAAAAGGTTGAATAAACTGTCCCGTCTCGCAGGTGAAACAGCTCTTTATGGCTTAGGCAGTATTTTGCCCAGGGTCCTCAATTTCTTACTCGTTCCCCTTCACACCATCAATATGTTTGATCAGGCCGAGTATGGCCAGATCACGAAGCTTTACGCCTTTGTAGGTGTAATCAACATTGTTTACATGTTCGGCATGGAGACGGCTTATTTTCGGTTCTCGACCAAACCTGATGCCGACCAACAAAAGATTTTTAACCTTAGCCAGACTACCGTTGTCTTTGTCAGTTTACTGTTATCGGTTGTTTTCATATCTTTTTCAACACCCATTGCACGTGGCTTCAATGTTACTGCACATCCTGAGTTTATCATTTGGCTTACCCTCACCATGTTTGTTGATGCATTGGTCGCCATTCCCTTTGCCCGCCTTCGCCTGGAGAAAAAGGCGCTCTTGTTTGTCCTGGCCAAAATCTTTAATGTAGGTGTACTGATTGGTTTGAATTTCTACTTTTTGAAATTCAATTTTGATCCGGCCATTGGCATTGGTTATGTTTTCCTGGCCAATCTTATCTCCAACTCGTTCTTTATCCTCTTCTTTATTAAAACCATTTTTACCTGGCGACCCACATGGGATAAAACCATTTCACCTCAGCTGCTGCACTATGCCTACCCGGTTATGATTACCGGTGTGGCTGGCATGATCAATGAAATGTTTTCAAGAAGTATGCTGGACTGGTGGCTGCCTGAAAACTTTTATCCCAACACCACGCGGGAAGAGGCGGGAGGAATTTTTGGTGCCTGTTACAAATTTGCGGTGTTCATGAACCTGGGCATTCAGGCATTCCGGTATGCTGCCGAACCGTTTTTCTTCTCCAACGCATCAGACAAAAACTCGCCTGCGCTTTTTGCCAAAGTCAATCATTATTTTGTGATTGTCTGTTGTGTGGTGTTATTGGGCATCAGTATCAATCTGGATTTTATAAAACAATTCTTTGTCGGTAAGGAGTATTGGGTAGGGTTGCGAATTGTTCCGGTTTTATTACTTGCTTACCTTTTTCTTGGCATCTACTACAACATGAGCGTTTGGTTCAAACTTACCAACAAGACGCACTATGGAACAATCATTACAACAATCGGTGCTTTTATTACCATTGTTGGTAACTTCCTTTTGATTCCCGTTGCCGGATATATGGGTAGTAGTATTGCTGCATTACTCTGTTACTTTGCGATGACCGTAATTTGCTACGTAATCGGCCAACGATACTTTCCTATTCCTTATACTATTGCAAAAGATATGGGATACATTTTAGTGACCTATTGCATCGCCATCGCCATCGCAAGAATTAGTTTTGGAAACCTATGGATCAATTTAGGTTTTGATTTCATGGTTATTTTTGTTTTCTGTGCACTGATTTTTCTAATCGAAAGAAAAGGACTTTCAAAATCACTCGCTTCAGGAATTTATTAGCTTTACTTCAATAAAATTCTACTTGCATGAACATTATCATTCCAATGGCGGGTTTAGGCAAACGTCTGCGACCACACACATTGACAACTGCCAAACCATTATTACCGATTGCAGGTAAACCCATTGTTCATCGATTGGTGGAAGATATTGCCCGTGTATGTCCTGAAAAAATTAATCAAATCGGATTTATTGTTCACCCCTCTTTCGGCAAACAGGTAGAAGATGATCTGAAGGCCGTAGCCAAGGCAGTAGGTGCCGAAGGAAGGATTTATTACCAGGATCAGGCGCTTGGAATTTCTCATGCACTTCTTTTTGCTAAAGAATTATTTACCGGAAAAGTAATTGTAGCCTTTGCAGACACGTTGTTTAAAGCCGATTTCCAACTTGACACAAGCCGCGATGGCACCATCTGGGTTCAAAAAGTTGCCAATCCCTCTCAGTTTGGAGTAGTGAAACTCAATGAGAGGGGGGAAATCACTGAGTTAATAGAAAAACCGTCTACGTTTGTTTCTGACCTTGCCATCATCGGAATTTATTTCTTTAAGAATGGAGCAACCTTGAAGGATGAAATGCAGCACCTAATCGATCATAACATCCGGGAGAAAGGCGAGTTTCAGTTTACCACAGCCCTGGAAAACATGAAAAAGAAAGGTGCCATCTTTGTTCCTGGTGAAGTGGAAGAATGGCTCGACTGTGGCAACAAGAACAATATGGTTCAAACCAACCAGCGCTACCTGGAGATCATCAAAGAACAAAAGCTGGTTTCAGAAAAAGCAAAAATCACCAATAGTATCCTTATTCCGCCTGTATTTATCGGAGATAATGTATCGATTGAAAACTCAATCGTTGGGCCGTACGTGTCCATCAGTGAAGGGACCTCTATCATTGATTCAAGAATAACCAACTCTATTATTCAAAAACACAGCCAGGTCAGGAAAGGAATTTTAGACAACAGCCTGTTAGGAAATTTCGTTAATTTTGAGGGAAAGTCCGCAGAAGTGGACCTCGGAGATTACAGTACGATTTGATCCCTAGCCGTTGACAAAAAGAATTTCAATCCTGTTTTTTATCGCACTTTTTGTGCTGTCGACAAATAACTTGTTCGCGCAGAAAAAAAAGGCACCTGCTCCTGAGCTGCATTCCGCAGAGGCGCGTCTTCGCGAAGCGGAGTTTTTCTTTACCGAAGCCCAGAAGTATTTTATTCTTGAAGACTACGCGAAAGCGCTGGTTTACTTTCAGCGTGTAGCGGAATTGAATCCAACCAACGGCACCGTTCATTATAAAATTGCAGAAATACTGGCGAAAGGAACGAAGGAAGAAGATTTGATTAAGGCTTCACAAAGTATTGAGACTGCCCTCAAATACGAAAAGGGTAACAAATACTTTTACTTGCTGGCCTCAAACATCTATGCGACCCGCAACGAGTTTGGCAAGGCTACCAACGCACTTGAAGTCATGCTCAAGGAAGTGAAAGGCACAGAAGAATATTTATATGAACTGGCTGCGCTATACATCTTTGACAAAAAAGAAGATGAGGCACTAAAAGTATATGACCGGGCGGAAATCATCATGGGAATTGATGAAGTGTCATCCTTACAAAAGCAACGCATTTACCTGGAAAAAGGAAACATAGAAAAGGCAATTGCCGAAGGCGAAAAACTTCTTCAGGCTTTTCCGGATGAAGAACGCTATCTTCTTGGTTTTGCAGAAACACTCTCCCGATACGGTCAAACCCAAAAAGCAATCGGGTATGTAGAAAATTTCATTAAAGATCATCCGGATGCGGGCAGCGCGAAAATGATGCTGGCCGGATTTTATCGGGACAGCGGACAAGAACAGAAATCCAGGGATTATGTGCTTCAGGTGATTGATGATCCATCCGTTGAAGTGAACAGTAAAGTACTGATGATGGGTGTTTATGCCAACACCCTTTCTTCTAATAAAAGTAAAAATGTTTCCGATAAAGAGCTTGAATCATTCTCTCTTGATCTCTTTAAGAAATTAGAAACAAGCTACCCTGCCGACCCGAATGTGCATCTGGTTGGTGGCGACCTGTATATGACGCTAGATAACGACAAGGAAGCACTTGAGCAATACTTAAAAGCGGTAAGGGGTGGCTCTGGCAGTTTTGATGCGTGGCAAAACCTCTTGTTCCTCGAAAGTAAGGCGAATCAGCTGGACAGCCTGATCAAACACTCTGAAGAAGCGTTGGAGCTATTCCCCAACCAGGCCATGGCCTACTATTTCAACGGATATGGATTTCTGCGCAAAAAGAAGTTCCCCGAGGGATCGCATGCACTCGAGCAGGCGAAAAGGCTTTCAGTAAACAACCCTGCATTCATCAGCGAACTCAATTCGATGTTGGGCGATGCTTACCAGGGATCAATGGAGTACACCAAATCAAATGCTGCTTACGAGGAGGCCCTAACGTACAATCCTAATAATGATATTGTGCTTAACAATTACAGCTACTACCTTGCCTTGCGAGAAGAAAATCTCGACAAAGCAGATAAGATGTCGGCCCTACTCATCAAACTGTATCCTGAAAATGAGTCTTACCTGGATACACGTGCATGGGTTTTGTTTGCGCAGGAAAAGTATAAGGATGCACGTAAAGCGATAGAGAAGGCAATTGAGATGGGGCATGTTTCGGCCACTCATTTAGAACACTACGGAGATATTCTTTTTCAGTTAGGTGAGGTTGATCTGGCAGTTACGCAATGGCAAAAGGCCAAGCAAACGGGTGGAGATAATATCGCATTAGATAAAAAAATCAATAACCGAAAATTGAACTAACCCAAACGGCCTAACCCTGCCCATGCAAAAAATACCTTGCCTCCTTTTCGCAACCATCTTGTTGCTCGCCTCCCAGTCTTGCAGCAAAAAGACAATACCAACGTTGCCCACTGCGCCCAAGACGCTGGATATTGAGCAAATTGAATTTGGTTATTTACATGCAAAAGCAAGGCTTTCCTATCAAACCGAAAAAGGAGTGAATGATGCAAAGGCATCCATCCGCATAAGAAAAGACAGTGTGATTTGGATTGCCTTCTCACAGGTTGGAGTAGTTGGAGTAAAGGTGATTATTAATAAAGACTCTGTTACTATTCTTGACAATCAAAAAAGGGAATACGAAACCTATGGCTATGAAGAACTATCGAGAATTGTCAATTTTAAAATTGATTACTCTATGATTGAAGCAGCCTTATTGGGTAATCCAATCAAAAGTGACAATTCTGAAAATGAAATTGGACGCGAAGGAGAAAGTGATAAATTAGTTCAAACGGAAGGACCTATATCCATCAAGACATTGATTAATCCCATCACCAAAAAAATTGAAAGTGTGGAGTTGACGGAGGCAACTACAAATAATTCACTGAAATCAGAATATTCCAATTTTCAGCCGTTGGGTGATAAGTATTTTCCTTATAACGAAATAATTAAAGTGTTTTATAAGAGCGCTTCGGGAACGCTCAATAATTTTACTATTACCATTGAATACAATAAAGCCGAAGTAGGCGATAAGGAATTGAAATTCCCTTTCAATATCCCCAAGCGATATGTGCGTAGGTAGATATCTTTATTTATCATTCATCTTCTCACTACTTTGCTTTGCTGCACATGGGCAAAAATCAAAAGCTCAACTGCAGCGCGAAAAGCAACAGAACCTGGCTAAAATTAAAGAGACTGAAAAGATTCTTAATGAAACCCGGGTAGAAAAGAAAAATACACTAGGAGAATTAACCGCTCTTAATCAGCGCATCTCACAACAGGAATCGTTAATCAAATCGATCAAGAACGAAATTTCGTTTCTTGATTATGATATCAGCGAGAACAATCAAATTATCCAGGCATTGGAAAAAGATGTCAATAAGTTGAAAGCGGAGTATGCGGCTATGATCTTCTCAGCGCAAAAGGCAAGTGGCAAAGTAGACAAACTCACCTTTCTTTTTTCAGCGAAATCATTCGACCAATTAATGATGAGGCTGAAGTACATGGAACAATATGGTAAGGCACGGCAAAGCCAGGCCGAAGCCATCGGAAAAGTGCAGCAGATTTTACGTGAACAGGTGAACATCACAGAACTAAAGCGAAATGAAAAGAATAATTTGCTTGGTGATGAAGTGAAAGAAAATACAGAGCTCACCAGTTTGAAAGAAAAGCAAAGATTGGTGGTGAGGTCACTTGAAAAACAAGAAAAACAATTGCGAAAGGACCTCGAAGCAACAAAAAAAGCAGTGACAGAACTGGATGACTTGATTGCAAAAATTATTAAAGAGGAGTTGGAAAGAGCAGCCCGTGAAGCACGGGAAAAAGACGGAAAAAAGGGTAAAGAAATTTCTGATGCCGCCATCGCCTTATCCAATTCCTTTGAGGAAAATAGAAACAAATTTCCATGGCCAGTTTCCGGCTTTGTGTCACAAAAATTCGGGCGACAAAAACATCCCGTATTGAAAGGAATTGAAATCCAAAACGATGGCGTGAATATTCAGACCAAGCAAGGAGAAGAAGTGCACTCCATTTTTAATGGCGAAGTCAGTCGAGTGGCGTTCACCCCTGGAATGGGCAATACCATTATTATTAAACATGGTGAATACTTTACCGTGTATACCGGCTTGAAAGACATCTCCGTTAAACAAGGGCAACAAGTAACTACTAACCAGCAGCTCGGAAAAGTATTATCCAATGGTGAGGGTATTTCGGAACTGCGGTTCCAGATTCGTAAGAATTTCGATGCCCTGAATCCTCAGGAATGGCTTAGAAATTAGTTAAGCGGTCAAAAAAGGCCTGATTCGGCTCTATTTTAGTTGCACAATAAATACCTGACTACTTGTGTTTACCTTATTTCGTTATCTTTACACTCTTAATTAATTACTATGAGTACAATTCTTTTGATAGGGATGCCCGGCATGGGCGAGTGGGTGGTCATCGGATTATTCGTGTTGGTTTTCTTTGGGGCAAAAAAAATTCCTGAATTTGCCAAAGGACTTGGTAAAGGAATACGTGAATTTAAAGATGCTGTAAAGGACGTGAAGAAAGAGGTAGATGAAGCCGGCAACGAAGTTCCGAAGATTGACGGAAAGTAAGCGTTGGAGACATACGCTAATTTAAAAGATCTACAACACAGCCTCTTCAACGGATCTCTCTCCTGCCTTGACAGGGTCGATTATTTTTTGGCCAACATTGAAAAGAAAAAACACCTCAATGTTTTTTTGAGTGTGTATAGCGATGAAGCAAGAGAGCGCGCCTCACAGGTCGATGAAAAAATAAAAAATGGCACGGCTGGCAAGCTGGCAGGATTAGTCGTTGGGCTTAAAGATGTTCTTTCTTATAAAGACCATCCCGTTCAAGCCGGCAGCAAAATCCTGAATGGCTTTGTTTGTCAATTCACAGCTACTTCAGTTCAACGACTTATTGACGAAGATGCCATTATCATTGGTCGGCAAAATTGCGATGAATTTGCAATGGGTTCCTCCAATGAAAATTCTGCCTTTGGCCCCGTTTTAAATGACATCGACAATACCCGGGTTCCTGGTGGATCATCCGGAGGCTCGGCAGTAGCCGTCATGGCCGACTTATGTGATATCTCCATTGGATCTGATACGGGTGGTTCCGTACGGCAGCCAGCTGCATTTTGTGGTGTCATCGGTTTAAAACCAACCTATTCCCGCATTTCGCGCCATGGGCTTATTGCCTACGGTTCATCGTTTGATTGCATCGGAATATTTTCCAGGGATCTCTACGATGTTGCTCTGGCACTTGAAATCATGGCAGGGAAAGATGACTTCGACAGCACGGTGTCTACGCAAGCTGTTCCTTCCTATAGTGAAGCACTAACGGCTTCTTCAAACAAAAAGTATCGGGTTGCTTATATGCGTGATACGCTTGAATCAGAAGCGATACAACCTGAAATCAAAGAGAGCATCTATAAAAAAATTGATCAGCTCAAGCGTCACGGTCATTCCGTTGAAGCCATTGACTTTCCGTTGAATGAATATGTGTTGCCAACGTACTACATTCTGGCCACTGCAGAAGCAAGCTCCAATTTATCACGCTATGACGGTGTGCGTTATGGTCATCGTTCTACTTCATCGCATGACTTATCTGCGTTATATAAAAAAACACGGTCGGAAGGATTTGGAAAAGAAGTGCAGCGAAGAATAATGCTTGGAACGTTTGTGCTCAGCGCAAGTTATTATGATGCTTACTATACCAAAGCACAAAAAGTGAGGAGACTCATACGCGATAGCATCAAAGCTATTTTTGCAGACCACGATTTTATTATTCTCCCCACTACGCCTACTACGGCATTCAAATTGGGTGAGCACACCAACAATCCTGTCGAAATGTACCTGGCGGATTTATATTCTGTTCAGGCTAATGTAGCTGGTGTTCCAGGTATTTCTGTTCCGTGCGGTTGGGACGCAAAAGGATTACCCATTGGAATTCAGATCATGGCCGATGATTTCGAAGAGTTGAAGCTGTTTCAGTTTTCGGAAATAATTCAGAACTTGACGTGAGTTTCAGGAGAAACTTCAGAATAAATAGAAAAACTTGAAGGTGATATGATGAGGTATTTTGTTCTGCTTATATTTTTAATCTTTTCAACTACTATCTTATTTGCTCAGGAAGAGAAAGAAGAGACTGAGGTAGATACGTTAGAGATTCCTGCGCCAACAGGAGATTTAATTCCTTTGGATAGTTTACCTATTACCATGTTGACACTTCCCAGCGACCTCGAGTATATCCCAGCGGATGACACTCCCGAGTTACTGTCCGATCGATTAACTTGTCTTCAGCAGACCATACCGCTTACGTACAACAATACAGTGCATGGATTCATTAACTACTTTACCGTTCGCAATCGGGAATATACCCGCAGTATGCAGCGCAAGAAAGATTTGTTCTTTCCAATGTTTGAACAACGGCTTGAGCAGTATCATCTTCCCGATGAATTAAAGTATCTATCCATTATTGAATCCGCTCTTAATCCGCGTGCTGTTTCCATTGCAAGAGCCGTTGGACTATGGCAATTTATGTCTGGAACAGGAAGATACATGGGGCTTCATTCAGACTGGTATGTAGATGAAAGAATGGATCCCGAAAAATCAACTGATGCAGCTTGCCGCTATTTGTCACAATTGTACTCTATATTTCACGACTGGGAATTGGCCCTTGCTGCCTATAACTCCGGACCAGGCACTGTACGCAAAGCCATTCGAAGATCCGGATACAAAAAAACATTCTGGGAAATTTATCCTCATCTGCCAAGAGAGACACGCGCTTATGTGCCACAATTTATTGCCGTGATCTATGCACTGAATTATACGGAGCAGCACAATTTGTTAGAAACTGCGCGTGAAGAATTACCTCCTTCCGACACTCTTGCTATACGGCAATTTGTACACTTTGAAACGCTTGCTTCATTAACCGGCACCTGCCTCGAAGATCTGCAAAAGCTGAATCCCTCCGTTCAACGCAACGCGCTACCCGACAATGGCAAAGTCCACATCATGAAAATGCCATTGCATGCAAAAGAAACTCTTAATCTGAATCGAGTAACCATTCTTGATTCTGTTTCCCGTGCTGGTAAAAAAGAAATTGAAGACCTGGCAAAAAAATATGCAGGTGGAAGCATCGAAGGGCGTGAGCTCATTTCATATCGGGTACGATCAGGTGATGTGCTGGGATCAATCGCGATGCACTATCGGGTAAGGGTGACGGATATCAAAAAATGGAACAACCTTTACACCGACAGGATTCACCAAGGTCAGCGACTTGCCATCTGGGTAATTCCTTCTGGCGCAGTCGCTTCCGCCAAGTCTCCGTCAACAACACAGCCCTCTTTATTATCTCCGGATACAAAGACCTACATCGTTCAACCCGGAGATACGCTTTGGGATATTTCCAAGAAAATGCCAGGGCTTACCGTTGAGAAAATTAAAAGTCTTAACAACCTGAAAGGCAATAGCCTAAAGCCCGGTCAAAAATTAATCATTAGCTGATTAGTTTTTTGTGACCATTTCATGGAGATTGAATTATAATACCGCCATATCCTTTACTTCATGAAATACACGTTTGTTTTTGTCCTAGCTATTTTCACTCTTAGTTCTTGTTCTGATTCTAAAAACACCAATCTCCCCCAGGCTTCAGGATTAACCGGTGATATTTTTCTGATCATGGATTCTACTCAATGGGAAGGTCCACTTGGAGAAGTACTCGATTCTTTGTTTAGTACTGAGATGGAAGGATTGCCCAGGGCAGAACCTATCTTCAAAATGCGATGGATAGATCCGAGAAAATTAAATTTTGTATTGAAACAAAGGAGAAACTTAATCTTTGCTGTTTCCCTTGATCAGAAAACGAGCGGAGCCGGCTACGTCAAACGGCTTTTTACTAAAGAATCGTTGGATCAGATTCGCACTAATCCAGCTCTTTTTAGCCAGAATTCACAAAACGTTTTTGCCAAAGGCCAGGAAGTACTTTATCTCTTTAGTACTACGGAAAAGCAACTGCTACAACACATTCGTAAAAATGGAAAAAAACTTATTGAATATTTTAACGGGAAAGAACACGAAAGATTAACCGCTTCGCTCTTCAAATCAAAGCAAGTAAAAAGTGTATCTGATATTTTGAAAAAAGAATTTCAATGTGAATTAAAAGTCCCGTTTGGATATCAATTGGTAATGAACAATAAAGAATTTCTTTGGGTGCGACAGATCAATCCAAAAGATGACAAGGACATCTTCATTGCCCGCAAGAAATACACCACACAGGAACAATTTAAAAGAGATAGCTTGATAAACTGGCGAAATGAAATATGTAAAAAATATTTATTTGCTGATCCGGACAGACAGGAAACACACCTGATCACCGAAACCGAAGTGGAGCATATACCTGTTATTACCCGCGAAATTTCTTTTCATAAAAAATTTGCTGTAGAAATGCGCGGCCTTTGGCGGACAGACAATTTTGTAATGGGCGGACCTTTCGTTTCATACACCATTGTCGATCAACCACAAGGCATCATTTACTATATAGAAGGGTTCACTTATAGTCCAGGCAAGGATCAACGCGAAATCATGCGCGAATTGGAAACCATTTTATATACCTTCAGGATAAGTTCAGAACTTCCTGTACCAAGTAAAAACTAACATAACTATCCGAAAGTCGCGATTATAAAGTAGCGGAAAAAGTTCAAACCTTTGAGGTATCTGAAATCTTAAAAGAATGAGCCTCTTCCGCAGAAACAA
>JAYVTB010000152.1:0-2523 GCA_043774805.1 Cyclobacteriaceae bacterium
TAAGCCAAGTTTTTTTCTAATCTCGTAACTCTGATTATAATAATTCAATGACTCCTGATAAAGTCCAAGATGCTCCTTAGTAGTGCCCATGGCATGCAATGCCTCACTTATGCCCGTTGAATCATTCAACACCTTAAATAATTCCAGCGATCGTTCAAGATAAAATAGCGAACTATCATAGCGGCTAATGTCATAGTGTAACACCCCTAGCACTAAGAGACTTCTTGATTTTTTTCTTCACCTGCAGCTTGAGCAAAAGCCCTTCGTGCAAAGTTTATTGTTTTATCCGGTTGTACAGAACGGTATTTCATAGCAGAATCCAGCTGGGGAGATACCTGCTTTGGTTGGGCAAGGTTGGCATACGACAGCATCAGGAAGATTACGGAATAAGCAGTACGCATAGCCAAGTAAGTTGATGTGTAAATAAAACCATACTGAATTGGTAACCGATCTGTATTATACTTTCAGTAAGGCAAAGCTAACAAGTGGAGCAGTATGACAATAACCCACCGCACAACAAGCTAAAAAGATTGATGTTAAATTAATGGAAGTTAAAAGAGACGGCTATGAATAAAGTGAGGAGAAAGGACTCTTTGACTGCCAACATTAATGTGCATGTTTCAGATCTTGGGCTCGGTGGTTTTTGTTTCTTAATTTCTTCATTACCTTCATAACCAACTAATGAAGAAGTTATTAAATTGTATCAATTTGATTTTGATTTTTTAACGGAAAGATTGCTTAAATACTTTTCAAAATAATCATGAATATCATACGATTTAAGAAAAATAAATCGATCCTGTAATTCAATACGCATCCGCCAATTACCTTGTAAGGTATCAAAGTATTAAATTCAGGTTATTGCAGTAATCTGTGATAACAAAATTTAGTATTTTGCGAACTTATGCGATTAGCTGCCATCTTATTATTGATTTCAATTCATGCTCTCAGCCAGAATAATCAAAGCCTGCGGTTTATTCAGAACAAAGGCCAATGGAATGAGGAAATTGATTTTCAAGCTCAGATACCGGGCGGGCGTTTAGGAGTTTCAGCGAGAGGTTTTTCAGTTTTGCTCCTTGATATGGATAAGCTGGAGCATCAGCACCTTGCAAGTCATGGAACAATTAATGAATCCGATGGACAATCGTCAAATGAACCGATTAATGGGCATTACTTCCAGATTAATCTATTAGGGTCCAACCCGCATTCAAAGGCAATTATGGAAATGCATTTGGATGGCCACTACAATTATTTTCTGGGCAATGACTCCTGTCGCTGGGCTACCAATGCGTTGGCCTTTGCTTCTATCTTATATCCGGATGTTTATGATGGAATCGATTTCCGTGTTTCTTCGATTGAGAATAATCTCAAATACGATTTCATCGTAAAACCGGGAGCCGATCCATCGCAAATCAAAATTGAATACTGTGGAGCATTCGGCATTGAAAAAATGGGTGACGATTTGGAAATTCGAACAACAGTGGGGTCACTTACTGAATTAAAACCGTTTTCTTATCAAGACAATGATCATAACAAACAAACTGTGCCAAGCGAATACCGGCTCGATAACAATATGGTTTCATTTTCTTTTCCTGATGACTACGATGAATGCCGTGAGTTGGTCATCGATCCGCTCTTGATTTTTTCAACGTACTCGGGCTCCACTGCAGACAATTGGGGAAGTACCGCAACGCCTGGTGAACATGGCACACTTTATTCGGCAGGTGTAACGCATCAACAACTTGGTGGATTTTTCCCTGCTACAGCAGGAGCCTTTCAGACTAACAACGGTGGAAACTTTGATATGGCTATCATTAAATATGATTCTGCTGGAACCAATTTTTTATATGCGACACACTTAGGTGGTGTAAATAACGATTCCCCTGAAAGTCTTGTAGTTGATAAAGCTTCAGGCGATTTAATTGTGCTGGGTATCTCCAGTTCGCCCGACTACCCAACAGGCACTAACTCATTCGACAATACATTTAATGGTGGAACCACAATTCATAATCGAGTACTCAATACTGATGACCAGTGGGATATCGTAATTACCCGGTTGTCGCCTAACGGGGATCAGTTGGTTGGGTCAACATTTCTCGGTGGATCTGGCAACGATGGCCTGAACCTTCCTAAACAATCGGGCGGTGCATTGGTAGTAAACTATGGGGATGAAATGCGCGGAGATGTAATTACGGACGAGACAGGTCAAGTGTATATAAGTTCGGTTACCTCTTCGAATGATTTTCCAATCATTAATGGATTCGACAATTCTTTTAATGGTGGCACTACCGATGGGATTATGGTTAAATTGGCCCCAGATTTATCCTCCATCGAATGGTCCAGCTACTTGGGCGGATCTGGTTTTGATGCTGCCTACTCTATAAAATTTGATAACGATAAAAACCTTGTATTGGCTGGAGGAACCACGAGCGTTAATTTTCCGACAACGGCAGGATCGTATCAAACCAATTTCAATGGTATTGTTGACGGTTGGATTGCTCGAGTGGCAGCCAATGGAAGCGCAAT
>JAYVTB010000153.1:0-33256 GCA_043774805.1 Cyclobacteriaceae bacterium
CAATGCTGAGTACAATTAATAAGGGTTTCATGTTGTTTTAATTTTTTTGTTTTCGACATTATTCTCTATTCCATCTGCAGACTGGAATCATAGCGATTGAATGCTCGACCGGCTTAACGTGTTAGGTTGGCAGTAAGGTGATAGAAAATACCACGAAATTGACCTTCCGTGTGGGCTGACATCTTATTTCTCAGCATCACTTAAAGTGAGCAATAATTCCGAGGGAGATTTGCCATTCACTTTTTTGCAATAGCGATTAAAGGATGACTTGGAGTTAAACCCGCATTGCTGGGCCAGCGCCAGCAACGTATACCTTCGACTGTCAGGGCTTAATGCCAGGCGTTTAAATTCTCCAATGCGCATGGTATTAACGTAGTCGTAAAAATTTTTCCCTTCCCGCTCGTTGATCACCTGCGACAAATAATTGGGCTGCGTATTCAATCGTGTGGCCAGGTCCATAAGCGACAATTCACTTTCCCGGAAAGGCTTTTCGTTGCTCATCAATAGTGTAAGGTGGTGATGGAGAACTTTGGATTCGTCTGAGCTTAGCCCTGATTTCTTATACTTGCGCTGTTCAGTTTCTGGCTGAATCACTTCGGATTCCAACTGGGATTCTTTGACAGCATCAGGTTCGATTTCTTCGGCAATGATGAGGTCAGATTCTTTTATGTTCGACAAAATAGGGGAGTGAAATATTCCCATCTGCCTTATTCCGAAAAAGCCAATAAACGAAATGAAGAGAACAGCGGCAGTGAAGACCAAGTCATCATTGCCAACGATGACGAGTAACCATATCGCACCAATCCAATAGATCAGGTATTGTAACCATTGCAGATTGATATTTTCAGTGGATGAAAATTGGTGTACAATAGAAAGGCGATGTTTGCGAAGAGCTAAACTCGAAACGATGACATACAACACGCCCGACACAATGATGGCTAAAAGCTTGATCAAGTTAAATGTTTCGTATCCTGCTCCCTCATTTTTAAAAACAGTTATTTTTTGCTCTGGCGGAATAGTGAAAAAAGGAATAAGATAAATCAGAACAACAAGAGCAGGTAAGAAGTGGATCAGTACGACTTTGAGCGACAGGTTGTGGTTCGTTAGCGCCCGGGTATACCAATAGAGAAATGGACCATGCATCAACGGCATTGGCATATCAGCACCCAGTATCTGTGAATATTGCCAGGTATGCCGGAAATAAAACAAGAGCAGATGAAGAGTGATGACAAGCAGCCAGCCTGCGAGAATTATATCAGCCGTTGTCTTCTTGCTTTTGCTTAACAACAAAAGGTTAAGAAAGAAAGCAAGGCCAACACCACCCAGGTAGAACATATCAAAAATGGCTATTTGAAAATGGTTTCCAAAACGTGCATTGACTTGGCTTAGTTTAAATGCCGTACGCTATAGAGATTGATGCAGCAGATACTTATTCTGTAGTCAATTGACTCAACACATTACTTGGCTAAAACAGCAAGTCCTGCCCTGGCAACCTCGGCATCTTGTGAGGATGACATCCCGGATACTCCAATGCCTCCGATAATTTTACCGTTGGAGACAATCAACTCACCGCCTTCTAATGGGTAAACTCCTTCAATGGCCAGCACCCGCAATCCCACTCCGCCACCAGCCAGGGCATCCTCAAAACCTTTTGTTGGGCGTTTGAAATTATTGGATGTACGTGCTTTGCCTATGGCCACATCCACGGAACCAATCTGGGTGTTATCCAATCGCTGCAACAGTACCAGGTTGCCACCGGTATCAACGATCGCAATAACCACGGTCCATTGATTTTTCAAAGCAAAGGCTTCGGCTGATGCTACAATTTTTTTTGCCATCTCCAGGTTAATAGGCTCTCCATAATTTAGCGGAGGCGTGGGTTTTGCCTGCTGGGCAAAGGTGGTTAAGACATTGGAGATAAAGAGAATGAGTAGTAACTGGATTTTCATAGGGAGGTTTTTTTTGATAAATGGGTACAGTGATCTTAATTTGTCATCATCAGAATAGGGCTGAGATGGACGTTATTAAATGTAATCATTTTGAAAGAGTTTCCGAAAGGTGTCTTTGGCTTTATCATAAGTTTACCAGATAATTCTTCCATCCATTCAGAAGTTCTGTCTCCGTTGTCTTAAGAGATTTAAGTACCTCTGATTTTTTGTTGAATGGTAAAAGCGCTTTTAATTTTGCTCTCCCATAATGGTGGTCGATATACATGACCACGGAACCTGAAAGACCATATTTCAAATTGCCTGTCCAGAAATTATCTAAGCCACCGGGTATCAGTTTATCAGAAATCGCTTTTTTAATTTCAGCTATTCTTATGGCATCACATTGCCCTGAGGCATAAGTGGCCAAACCCTCTACGAACCAACCAAGGCCTTCCACGTTACTAAAATCTGGGCTTACATTGAATTGCCCGTGAAGTACATGAACCAATTCGTGTGTAATAAGGTGTTGTGTCTTTACCGTATTTATATAATTATGCTCGCAGGCATTTTTGTCCCAGGTTTTAGGAGAAATCATATCAAGTTTTAGTGCAACACCACTAGCGACCATCCAACATTCAGATTTGAAGTCTGGCATTTTCCAGTCGTTCCGCCAGGTGCTGTCTAATGATTGCCGGTTAGGATGAATGTAAATCGCAAAATCATTTTTAAAATGATCTCCAAAAAATGATGTGGCCGATTTAGTGCCACTACTAATTAATTCTTGATATTCCTTGACATTCGGTTTGTCAATCTCAGTATAAAATAAGGTGTAATTTTTATCTTTTATGGAAATCCATTTTGTATCAATGGTCATCGAGCTTAACGCCATGAATAGGATTAATAAAGTCAAAAGTAATTTTGTCATTTTACCGAGTTGAGTGCTCATTCTGTTATTTTTTACGGAACGAAATTCCTTGGCCTTGACTATAATTAAAAACCGAACACTGCAATTGCAGCCGCAGACAATCTTATTCTCTCAACTCACTTCTTTCTCTTTGTCGTACGTTTAATTGTTTTTTTGGTTGCCTTCCTTACCGTTTTGACTTAGTCGTCCTCTTTTTCTCGGAGATAGATTTAACTATCGTCAGTCCTTGTTTTAGTTGTTTTTGGTCCTTGACTTTACTCAGTGAGTTATCGTAAGCCGCTTTGATAAGTTTTTCTATGTACGTCTTTGGAAATTTATCCTTGTCAGTTACAAGGATGTATCGATATTGATTACCCTGCCCCAAAAGAATTTTCTTCGGGTCTGAAATCTCGCTTCCCCAATAAAATCCAAAGTGAATGTTTTTACTTGACCGGCCGACTGCTATTGAGCAAAATGTATATCCCACTTTGTCGGTGGGTGACCACCCAAATGCCACCGCGTTGTAGTTATCATAAATCAACTCATTTGCCTGTGGATATAAGTCCCACACAAAATCTCTCAGCCATAGAACGGTCTCTTTTATGTCGGCTGTAAAAGGTTTCAGGAATTTTATTAAGTCCTTATTCTCTACTTTGCTCATTTGGCTTAGAATTTATCATGGCTTCACCAACTCATGTAGAAGTGGCAAGCCCGATCATCTCAACATTATCTCCCGTGACCGGACGATTTATTTTTTATGGAATATGCTTTGATCCTATAATCGAAGTTACCATAAATATAAAAGAATTCCGTTACAGTTTAATTTTCAGTCCACCATTGACAACGAACCCGTCTACCGGTGCATAGATGTCTCGGAATGTTGGATTTGATATGGAACCTGTATATATCGTATCGAACCTTGTTTGTCGTGTGTCGAAAAGTTTTCAAAGTTTATAAAGAGCGAGCAATGTTCCAATAATTTCTCCACCATCAAACCGCAAATCCAGTATTGCTTTCCGGTGGCACCATCATTTAATTTTTGTGGACTGAAGTAATAGGCTTCAAGTCCAATTTTCCATTTGTCTTCCACTTCATACATTAGTACATTGTTCAGTCTGTGTTTGGCTACTAATGGAAATGGGGTTGAGGTTGCGTTGTAATGCCCGTTGACATCGGCCAGGGTATAGCCAACAAAGAGCTTAAAATCGTTGTACGTTATTTTAATATTTGTCTCAATTCCCTTGGTATCAATAAATCCATCAGGCTGTTGATACTTATAATAGCCATTCGCTATCGGTGATAGCACCAATGGGTTATTTACCCGTGTGTAAAATAGTAACGTATTGATGCTAAAAGTTGAATGGGATGAAAGTATGGTCTTATAGTTAATGTCCAAGTTTCCACCGCTTGATTTTTCAGCGTTCGTTGCCGAAGTGCTGATGGGTAAAACATTTCTAAACTGTATTTTCTCAGCATCTTCGGTAAATACGGTAGGGCTTTTGTATCCTAACCCGCCACCAAGCCTTGCACTAAGCATGGAGTTGACTTTAAATAACGCAGAAATTCGTGGAAGAGCAAAGAAGCCATACTTATTCTGATAATCTCCCCGTAGACCTGTTTCTAAAACAAGCTTATCCGTAGCATTCCATGTATTTTGAATGAAGGCTCCCACCGTTGTATAATTATAATCCACCGCTTTTGCTGATACAACATTTGCCTGTGCGAATTTATCCGTCCAGTAATTCAGTCCACCTATCCATTCTGTATTTTGCTGTTTTTTGTTGTAGGACAACTCGCTGAAAGACGATAGCTGAGCGCCAGAGAATGTATATGTTGGTATCTTGATACTTCGGTCATAATAGCTAACACTGTTCTTGAAGTTAAGTTTCGAATCATTATTGAGTTGATGATCTATTACAAACTGGGTGCTGAAACGATTGGTCTTATTTTGCTCATAGTATAAATTTGATCCAGCTTTTTCGTTATAGTTCATATCTCCACCAACACGATCTTCGACAGTGGTATTGAACCGCAAATTCATCGTTGTTTTTTCATTAAGGTACAAGAACAATTTTGGGTTAATGGTGTATCGTTTGAATTTAGGAATAGCCGTTAAGCCGATGTTTGCTGGGTCATAAGGTGATCCTAAATTATAAGAAGCAAAAACGGTTGTGCCTACCTTCTTGAATTTTTGTGAATAAAATCCACTGGCATCCAAGCCTAAAGCGGACGTACCGTTGAGCATGAAGTTAAGTTCTCTTTTCTCTTTAGGAGTTTTTGAAACGAGATTAACTAATCCCGCAATGGCACCACCACCGTAAAGGGTGGATGAAGCTCCCTTGATGACTTCCACTTGTTTTAAATCGAGCGGGACAATCTGCAGCAAACTTAGTCCGCCAGAAAAACCAGAGTAAAGTGGAAGTCCGTCTCGGAGTATCAGTGTATATTTGCCATCAAGCCCTTGAATACGAATGCTTGAATTGTATGATATGGCTGAGGTCTGCTGAGTTTGAATACCCGTGCTCTCATTTAGCATCATGCGTATATCACCTGGCTTCATGATTGCCTTTTCGTCAAGTTCTTCACCTGAGATCGCTTCAACGCGGGTTGGAATATCTGCAATGGTTCTGCTGGAACGGGTAGCGGTGATAACTACTTCTTCCAGTTCTTCTGAATTCGCTTTCAATGAAATCTCAAGAGGAAGATTAACATTCAACGGGAATGGTATAGTATCAACCCTGGATACGTAACCGATATACCGAAATTCGATTACCTGTATGCTATTCGGAATATTTTTAATTTCAATCAATCCGTTTACATCTGCCGTAGCACCATTGGTGGTGCCTTGAATAATGGCTGTTGCGCCAATCAAAAGCTCATTGCTCTCGCTATCTTTAATGATCGCTTTTAAAACATTTTGTGCTGAAACGGAGGATATGATTAATGTTGTCAATAATGACAGAATAATTATTTTCATTTTAATTTTAATTCTGGTTAATAAGGGAAGTAAGAAGAATCGGTTGATTCCCGATTTAGTTTGGCTGAGATCATCCAAGAACTTTTATTGGCCGAGTTTTGGTGGTTGCCAGAATTTTATGAAACAATTCTTTATAAATGTTTCTGTAACTGAGGTAAGCACTTTAAAACTTAAGCCGACCTGTGTCTGAATAGAGAATGAGTTTGTTTGAAAAACAAAGCCGGTACACGCTCCGCAAGTCAGGAAAGGTGAACAATTAGAACAACTATCTTCATTTTGCCCGGATTGTTCCGTCTTGGTCTCATCGCTGCAATTACCATCATCACAACAGGGCGCTGTTGACTGCACCACTATCCAGATCGATAACATAAGGCATAAGACTTTCATGGCCCAAATGTACTTTAAGCGGAAGCCAGGCCTTAGCATGATTTAGTAAGCGGGAGGAAATCTGACCCATGTGGCTACTTTGAATGAGTAGCCGGGGGCTTTTCCTCAATGCCTTTATATCTATTGAGTTTGCCAACAAAAAACGGATTGATGAAACCGATGAGAAAAAGAAGTTGACGGTAAGGGTTCGTAACGTGATCCGTTTGTAATCAGATAAAATTGGCTACATTTAATTATCTCTAACCCTCCCAAATCATGGTTTTCAGTAAAACGCTTGTAGCTGTCGCTCTATCTTCCGCAGTAATGCTTTCCTGTCAAAAAAAGGAACACTCACCCGTCACGCTGTTCAATGGCAAAGATTTAACAGGATGGGATACGTACCTTGGCCCCGACATTGACACCCTCACAGGAAAGCGAGATAGCCTTTCTGCCAAAGGATTGAACAACGACCCAGATAAAGTTTTTAGTGTGGTTGAGGAAGATGGAGAGCCCGCATTGCGTGTTTCTGGCAATGGCTTTGGCGGTATCGCTACCAAAGATGAATTTGAAAACTACCATCTGACCATCCAGTTTAAATGGGGAAGTCAAAAATTTCAAGACCGTAAAGATAAACCCAGGGATAGCGGTATACTGTATCATGGTGTCGGTCCGTTCGATGCTGGTTACGGAAACTGGTTGTGCTCACAAGAATTTCAAGTACAGGAAGGAGACTGCGGAGATTATTGGAGCATAGCGGGAAGCACAATCGACATCCCGGCCGTGGGGCAGGAGGTTGAACAATACGTTTATGATCCAACAGCTGAAATGATAACGTTCAGTTATACGTCAGCTGCCGGCAAGCGCTGTCGTAAAAAACCTGATGGTGAAAAGCCTACCGGAGTATGGAATACGGTTGATATTTATTGCATGGGCGATTCCAGCGTACATATTATCAATGATGTGGTGGTCATGCGACTTTTTCGTGCCAGGCGTCCCGAAAATGGAAGAGAAATACCTATGACAAGGGGGAAAATAGAATTACAAACGGAAGGGGCAGAAGTATTTTATCGGCATATTCAACTTGAACCGATCAGCAAATTCCCTGAGACGTTAGGAGAAAAAAATGATCAATAGATGAGGATATTACGAAGCGAAGAATTTCAGCATCATTCAAGGATCACTGCAATGCATTCAATCTCTACCCTTGCGCCTTGGACGAGGCCGCTTCCGGCTACAGCACTTCGTGCAGGAAAATGTTTCAGAATAATGGCGAACAAATAATAACCCACACGGAATTGAATCCAGGTGGGTCCTTCGGTGGGAATACCACACTCATAAGGTTCTGATTTGACTCCTCCTGGATTGTTAGGTGCAGCATAGTAGGCGAATAGAATAGCGCCTCCCACTAAAACGGCCGCAGTAATAAAGAAGGTGAGTAATGCATAGGGTTCCATTCAGTCGTTTCAAAAACACACTGTGATAACTGTGTCTTTGATGACCTAAAGGAACATCCTATATCAGGTATTTGATATGATTTAGGTTAGTGAAAAAGGTGACTTTATCAGGTTAGGCAACACATATTCGGAATTAAAGTATCAAAACTCAACATGTGCTCTAAAGCCGATAACTGCTGCAGGGCCCCGATCTTTATTATAGGCAGGATTTACAACGTACTGAAAGTTAGGCGTGAGAAAGAAGTTATCTGAGAATAGATTGGCTTTGTAAAAAATTTCGGTAGCCCACTCTTTTCCATAATTTAACTGCCCATCACCAATAATAAAACCATAACCACCAGCGGCAAGGTACTCTCGGTGGTAAGAAGACAAACCGTTGATGACGGTTCCAATTCCAAGCATATCATACTCTCTTTTCCATCGCGAACCTTCGAATACTAAACCAATGCTTGCTGAGCGATCAATTTCTGTAAAAGCCCACGTTTCGTTGTGACCATCATTCCAACTTGCACGTGCAAAAAGTCCGATCCCATCAGCAAGTTTTTGTTCTACGTTGATCCCGTAACCATACTTCGTGCGACCATACGTTCTCGTAAGTGTAATGTCTGGATTGGTGGGATTTTCCTGAATGGCTTGTTGGTAGTTACCCATTTGGGTTTGCGTGTAGAAAACCAGAAGGCGCACCTTGCCAGGTTGTTTGTGGATGGAAAAAGGCTTTTCAAATTCCACAACACTGGAATTAGCTTTCCCCACATTCGTGTCCATCGTATTTCCATTTGCTTCTGTTGGCACCATCACCGAAGTGATCCTCAATGAATAAGATGGGCTACCATATTCCACCATTGCTCCCCAGGTGTATCCTCGCACATTCGCGGGATAATCCCATGCTCCATTACTCATCAGTGACCAGTTGAAAAACTGAGAACGAGGATCGTGGCTATAAGAATTATTGTCGAAGAAATCGGCAATGCTGAATTTTCCAATCACTAGATCTATGTATTTCTTTGCACGTGTTTTATAAACTTTATTGGCACCTTCACCAATGTACTCTCTCTCATCACTCAACTCAAAAGTTTGTCGCACGTATGCACGACCCACATATCCCGTAGGAGAAGGATTGCCTACTCGGAAAGCCTCACCATTGGTGAAACCGGCAATACCATGAGCGCTACTTATCCCAGAGCCACCTGCAATTTCCGGATTGATATAAATGGCAGCATTTTTCCAAAGTTTATGGCCCCAGAAAATAGTTGAAGTTAAAGTTGTAGCGCTTTCTGCTGGCCCGATGAGGCTATTAGAACCAGTATATGGTGCGCTAATTTCAAACTTATGCTGGGTAACGGTAGTCAGTTGAAAGTGAAAATTAGTATTTAGGTTTTGTAAGCTATCACGAATATTAGGTTCTTGTGCGAGAGCCTCAACACTAATTACAATGAATATTATTGACAAGAGTTGCTTCATGCCTATTGATGTTTATAAACGTATATCAAATTTAAACTTAGAGTAATATGGTAACATTAGTATTTAAACAATTAGCTTTTCAGCACGGCAATCATCCCATCATCCAGCCTTTTGGGTTTCATGGTAGTTCCATCGAGCATGCACCAGATTGATTTGGCTTTTACCAACAGCTTTCCCGTGGTCACATTCATGATCTGAACATAACGTTCGGAACGAGCTCCATTCGATTCACCCACCCAGGTAATTACTTTTATTGAATCACCTTCGAATGAAGCGTTCAAATAATCGATCTCATGGCGAAGCACCACCCACAGAAACTTTTGTTTTATTTCGGGAGTTGCCAAATTATCCCAATGTGCGGCAGCCACCTCTTGCACCCAGCGAACATAGACCACATTGTTCACATGACTTAATTCATCAATGTCATTTTTGGTTACAATAATCGATAATGAAAAGTCTTTTTCGTTGGGATGGGTGGGGGTCATCGGATACCAGTTTCACCTTAAAGCTAAACAACATACAAGTTTCTCATAGTCGCTTTGAATTCGCAAGCATTTTAGAACATTCGTTGGCAAAAGGAGTAGACTTCCGGATATAATGACTTTGAGTAACTTATTGTACCTTGCGGTTTGAAAAGGCTCAATGCCTTTGTTTTTTAGACTTATTATAACATTTACATTTTGACATTTCACGATTTCACCTTCCACCCGCGATTACTTGACGGGTTGGACTCAATGGGATTCTCAAAGCCCACACCCATACAGGAGCAAGCTATTCCAGTCATTTTGGCAAAAAAGGATCTTATAGGCTGTGCTCAAACCGGTACCGGTAAGACGGCCGCTTATGTGCTTCCGATTCTGAATAATATCATTCACTCTGAGAAGAGACATCTCAATACTGTTATCATCGCTCCGACACGTGAGCTCGCTCACCAAATTGATCAACAAATTGAGGGTTTTTCCTACTTTCTGGGCATTAGTTCAATTCCGATTTACGGAGGTGGCGATGGTGCCACGTGGGACCAGCAAAAACGAGCCATGGAAGGAGGAGTGGATATTATCATCGCTACGCCAGGTAGACTTATTGCCCAGATCGCCATGGGTACGATTAAATTTGATCACGTTGAGCATTTGGTCTTGGATGAGGCGGATCGTATGCTCGACATGGGCTTTTATGAAGACATCTTACGAATCATTAAGGAACTTCCACCTAATCGACAGACGCTGTTATTTTCTGCTACCATGCCTCCCAAGATTCGTGCGTTGGCTAATCGCATTTTAAAAAATCCGCAGGAGATCAATATCGCTATTTCCAAACCGGCTGAAGGGATACTTCAGCAAGCGTACATGGTGCACAATGAGCAAAAGGAGAAGCTCATTGATTACCTCTTGAAAGATAAGCAGTTTAACAGCGTGTTAATCTTTGCATCCACTAAGGAAAATGTGAAGAAACTTGATCGCAACCTTCAGCGGTTGGGTCTGAAAGTAAAAGCCATTCACTCTGATCTTGAACAGAATGAGCGTGAAAATGTGCTCAGAGAATTCAAGAACAAGCAACTAACTATTTTGATTGGTACCGATGTATTATCTCGCGGTATTGACGTAGAGGGAATTGATCTTGTCATCAACTTTGATGTACCTCCCGATCCGGAGGATTACATACATCGTATTGGAAGAACGGCCAGAGCCGCGACCACCGGCACCGCTATTACATTTATCAATGATATAGAACAGCGTAAATTTTTCCGTATTGAAAGCCTTATTGGAAAGGAAGTTCCTAAAATTTCTTTGCCAACTGAATTAGGCGAGGGCCCAGTGTATAACCCTGAAGCAAGAACACATTCGAATGGGGTAAGAAGCAATAAGGGAAAAGGAAGAAACTCAGGAAAGCAAAAATCATGGAGCGGTAAAAAAAGACCCGATCAGCGACCCCGATCGTAATAGATTGATAGATTACTTTTTTAGTAAGGCGTTGATCATCTCATGGAAGTATTTACCATAGTAAGGCCCAACCCAATTTAATGCCATCACTTCTTCTTTTTCAAGATTGCAGTAATGTTCATCTTCGGTGATGTAGCCAACATAGTCGCCATTGAAACTGGTAATGATTACCTTTTTATTTTGCCTGGCTGCTGAGTCCTTTATATGATTGACAAATATTTCTCCAGAGAAATCACAGGGAGTGCCCATCAGGATAATGTCATTTATTTGTAAGTAAGTTAGTTCACCTTGCAAGGGATTCAGAAGCCATGAAAAAACCCAGTCTCTTAATTTCCAGTCTTTTGTTATTCTCAGCTGCGATGGTCCAAATTCGATTGGGACGTGATGAGCAATCAACTTTATTGAATCTGTCATGTTTGAGGAGGGTGCAGCTACGATTTTTTTAGTAATTAACTTTCCAGCCTCCGCTACCAATTCGAATTCCTTCTTGGTCATTCCGGCCAGGCGGTGACTTCCAACCATGCCAGCCATAAATATTCCGAAGGAGTTAGTTGCCGTCATGAGCGAATCCACAATGGCAGCAGGATAATCACCAGACAAACTTGTGCTTTGTTTACTAATGCTGGTGGCATGGGCACTGAATGTAATCAGGTGTGCGGCTGTGCTGTCGGTTCTTGTCAACTTCATTCCACGGAGCATACCATCGTATGGGGCACCGGGTTTCAAACGGTTCTCGGCATATTCATGCGCATCAGCCTCCCAATAAGCAATGGCAGCAGGTTGTAACTTATTTTCGATATCCTCGATCGCAGCTATTATTTTATTTTTTGATTCTTCTACCCAACTTTCTTCATAGTTTCCCAATACGACATTTCCTACAGCACTATCGTGCCAGCAGCCTACACCATTGTGCGTGTGTGTTGCACTCAGATAAAGGAAAGGTTGATTTCCGCGTTGGGCATAATAGGCTTTCAGTTTTTGTTTTAGCGTTGGAGGAAACAATAACAAGTCAACGCTGATCAGGTAGATGGGCTGTTCGTTTGTTGCCAACACGATGATTCGTGCATATAAACTATCATGAACGGTCTCAAAGTGCTCACGCAATCGATAACCTGCCATAGGCAACGGATGTTCTGGAGTAATTGAAATTTTTCTCCATCCAGATTTAAATGGCGTGGTTTCTTTGCCCTTCAATTGCAAACTATCCAAACGTGTTTGCATCCTTTTGTAGAAACCTTGATTATCAAGTGGAGTGTAATCTATGGGCCCAACCAGTGAAAACAAAATGGCCGCCAGTACTGCAACGGTGATCATTAAACGTTTCACCCAAACTATCATGGCAGTATTTTGAAAAGGCAAAAATTATTTTTCGATGATAGTAAATTCAGTTCTGCGATTAAGTTGTCTTCCTTCTCTTTTATTGTTGTCAGCAATAGGTTTTTCTGCCCCATAGCCCTTGACCGTAATCCGGGCTGGATCGATGCCGTTTTCTACCATGTATTTTTTTACTGCTTCTGAACGTCTTTTGCTTAAACTTACATTATAGTCGGCCGCGCCTGTATTATCAGTATGGCCACTGATTTCCACTTTTATGCCCGGTGAAGTTTTCATGATTTGTTCGAGGTAGTGAATGTCATCAAATGTTTTAGGAACATCATTGTTAATGTCGAAATACACATTCAATACACGGTTATAGTTAACGGAAATCTTGTCGAGGTAAACGGTGTCAGAAATTGCAGGTTCTTTTGAACTACTTCCAATGAAATGGTACGATGATGAATAGGGAATATAGTCATTGTTGGAAATTTGAAGTTTATATCGATTATTCTGAGCTATTATTTTTTTGATTTCGGCCTGGTAGGTTCCCGGGCTTATTTCTTTGAGCGCCAGTACTTCACCATTTAAACCAGCCAGTGTAACGTTGGCAGTGATGGGTTTACGAGAGCTACTTTCAGCTACATAGAGATTGAAATTCAGGGTGGTTGACATTTCATTAAAACCATTGCTACTCAGGACAGGAATCAGAGGTTGGTCAAGTACAGTTTCAGCAAATTCCGGTCGTGTGAAAGCAGCCGGCTCCCATTTACTGATGTCCAGTTTGTAAATATCTTCTTCACCCAGGCTTTCATCTCTTACTGACGAGAAATAGGCGATCCCTTCATCTCCGGTAAGTACAAAATAGATATCGTTTTCAACGGAATTAACAGGATAGCCCATGTTGACTGGTTTCCCCCAGTGTTTTTTTTCCTGATCATAACGGGAACGATAAATATCCAGATCACCCATGCCGGCATGCCCATTAGAGCTAAAAAATAAATGTTTTCCATTGGACGATATAAATACGGCATCTTCGTCCATTTCAGTATTTAAAAGCGCTCCAAGGTTTTGAGTATTCACCCAACGACCTTTTGCATCTTTTGTGCACATATAGATATCGGTGCCTCCATATCCTCCTGGGCGATTGCTGGTGAAATAGATTGTTGTTCCATCCAACGATATACTGGCGGAATTTTCAATATAGGGTGTATTGATTCCTTCAAGTGATTTTGGCTCTGTCCATGAACCATCGGCATTGAGAAAAGAAGCAAAAAGGTCACCGCCATTGGCGTCATTATAGAGTAACATTTCTTTTCCATCCGGAGAAAGATTGACACTTGCATTGTGAAAATTGGTATTGAGTGGGCCTATAAGATTTTGGGCAGGCTTCCATGTACCATTTACTTTTGAGCTGAAAAATATATCTTCATAATACTCATGATCAGTGGCTACTTTTGCGTTGGTATTGCCTTCTGGTCTTCGGGTGGTAAAAATAATGTAAGACTCCTGTGAGTTGATGGCAGGCGCGTAGTCAGGAAATTCTGAATTGATTTTATCATCGAGGTGAGTAATGGTAACATTGACGGGATATTCCAACATCACTTTTGCATTGTAGCACTCGAAGATTTTGCGATTCACATCATTCATTTTCTTCACCTTTTCATATTCCATAGATCGGGCAAGCAATCGGCTATAACGGTTATAAAAGTAGATGGCACTGTCAAATTTCTCTGAATAATGATAAGCCTGGCCAAGATGGAATAATAAATCCGGGTCTACTTTGGGGTCCAGTGCATAAGCCTTTTTGTAATAAGGTAAAGATCGTTCTTTCCTGAGGCTAAGCATTATGGATTGACCTGCCATAAAGAAAGCCTTGGCACTTTTGGGATTAAATTGACCAGCCAGGATGAACATGTCACTGGCCTGTTTTCGGTGGAGGTAATCAAAAATCTCCATGCCCATGCTATAGTAGTCTTCTGAAAGGGCTATCGAGTCTTGTTGTGCGACTGTTGGAAATGGAAGAAGGGACCATGCCAGCAAAAGGAGGAGGGCTTTAGTAAAAGCAACCATAGCTTAGAGGATTAGATACGTTATAGCAAATTAGCTCTCTTTTTTTAATTGTCGATTATATGATCCACAATTAAATTGCCCTCGCCAAGCAGCAAGCTATAGAGGCCATACCGTGTCAGGCGCTATGGAGATAGTCTTGAGTGTGCTGCCACTCGTTCATCTCGCGTATCATGGTTTCTTCACGCGGTGTAAAAGTAGATTTTTTTTCCTGCGATTGCTGCCACTCTTCTACGTTGTTAAAAAATTGAAGGCGGTACTTAAATACAACTTTACCTCCGATGGCTTTTTTTAAACTGCGCAGCGGAAGACTGTCATCGACCCACAATAGAATAACATCTTGTTCATTGCCGGTGCTACCCGACATAATGGGAAGATCAGAATCTTCAAGATGTTCTAAAACTTTTTCTTTGAATCCGGGTTTTCCGGTAATATATAATGTATTCCAACTCATAATGGTCTCTTTTTTGGCTCACTGCCAATGCTGATAAAATTCTGTGGTTAGGATTAGTTACAGAACAAAACGTGGTGCCGCATCAGTTTAAAAAATTATTATTTGCTTGCGGCATACAGCATTTGCTGAGAGTCGAAGTGATAACGAAAGATACACAGATAAGTTTCAATTACCTGCGTTTGAGTGCGTAGGAAAATACCTGGATTAGCTCAATACATTTTACTCATTAATCCAGACAAGGAATGAAATGACCACCAATTGGTCATTGAGATACTGAATAATGGGCTCCTCCGGATCGAACTGGTTGCCATACTTTTTACGAATAGCTTTCAGTTCATCGTCAGTGATCCATTCCGTTGCAATCAGTTTATGGGTTGGGTCAACGCGTTTTTTAATACTAACCAAAATACGTTTCATAGCCTTTTATTTTAATCAAGACTACGACATAAATTGAATGTAAAGAATGACTTTTATCAGGAAGTAAGCTAACTATTTAACGTGAGCCCAGTTGATCCCTACTTTAATCCGATAAAGCTGCATCTCTGAAATGCCAAATTGCTTGGCAATGATTTTCATGCGCGTCTTACCTTCACGTAATTTCTTTTTGATCAACTTAACTCGTTCGGTGGTTAGTTTGTGACCACGACCGGTGAATTCAGCTCTTGTTTTTTTGTAGTTAGGATCTTCCAACATATGCGCGCCCCAGATTTCACGGGTAGCCCATTTCAGATTTTTGTAAAGGTTATTCTCCTTTTTGTAATCGACATGGATCACGTACTTGTGTGCAGTGGAGGGCCGGTTACAAAAGTGCTCGGCCACGAGACGATGGATAAAAAAGGCTTTGCCTTTTCCATTTTTGCGAAGATTGACACCGGGGTACTTTCCAATAAAGGAGTAGCGCAGAAAATAGCCAAAGTTAAACTCATCCCAATAGGCAATAGCCCTGCCAAAATTAGAAATCGCATAACGTTGTCCATCCGCACCTTTATAACCCCTTATAGAAACCCATTTTTCAGTTGAGTGAAAAGTAAGTTTTTTTGGTTTGTGCTTGGTATGCATAAAGGTTCAGTAGTTTAGTCAAAGTTACCTATTAGGGAATTGAAATACTATCAATAATTGATGTCATTTAGTTTGAAGGTTAGGAATGGCGAGTATTGCTGTTGAGTTCAAACACCTTCAATCATGATGCTAATCGTTGCTATATACCATTCCTTTTTCGAACTTGTACCATTACAGAACTAACACAATGCCTGGTTTAATGAGAAAACGGACACCACACAAGAGTACATTATTCATCCTTAAAATGTCCATCAGCCTTGCTTGCGGTATGTCTTTTTACTCCTGTCAGGAAAACCAGTTGAAAGTGGACAATTCAACATTTGGGCGAATTCAATCCAATATACTTGACACTTCTTGTGCGCTAAGTGGGTGTCATCTTTCTAAGTCCGATGCCTCGTTTTTACAACACGACCTGGTGCTTGAAAAATCGGTTTCTTATGAAAACCTTGTAAACAGGAGCCCCAAAAATCAAAATGCGGTTAACGATGGTCTGCTTAGGGTGAAGCCATTTTCTTCTGATGTAAGCCTGCTCATTCACAAAATTCATTCTAATTCTGACGCCCATCATGTCAGTGATTACGGATTGCCCATGCCACTGGGATTGGAGTTGCTCCCCCAAGGGAAAGTGGAATTTATAAGACGCTGGATTGAGGCGGGTGCTCCAAAGGAGGGAAATGTGGTGGATGATATTTCGTTGTTAGACGACACAACACCCCAACCCGAGAACTTCGAACCGTTGGCGCCACCGGCATCAGGCATACAGATCAACATCGATAAGTTTGAAGTAGCTCCTGATTTTGAACGTGAATTCTTTGTGTATAAAAAGCTGGGTAACACGGAAGATATTTATGTTAACCGAGTAGAGATTAAAATGCGACAGAATAGTCATCATTTTCTTCTTTATGATTTTAATGATGAAATCACCACGAAGCCGGACCTTAACGTAGTGCGTGACATCCGAAATGCAAGCGGGGCGTTGAACTTCCAAAACATGTTGCCGATGCTGTATCATGTTTACGTGGCTGGTGCCCAAACTCCTTATATTGATTATCAATTTCCTCCTGGAATTGCGTTGAAATTTCCTGCTGATGCCGCCTTGGATTTTAATTCCCACTACGTGAACAAACAGAAAGTACCTATCGAAGGCGAAGTCAATGTAAACTTTCATACGATATCCGCAGCGGCAGTAGTGAAGGTGGCTAAAACTTTAAATTTAGGAAACACCGCGATCAATCTGCCACCGAAACAACGAACTACTCTTAGTAAGACGTTTAGTATGAAATCCAAAACCTACATTTTTGCACTTACTTCACATACTCATCAACTAGGTGAGAAATTTGTAATAAAAATTGCTGGTGGCGTCCGCGATGGTGAGGTCGTGTATACCAATACGGATTGGCATCATCCGATAATAATAAATTTTACGAATCCGATTGTACTTAACGCAGGAGAAGGCCTTACTTCTGAGATAACCTATAATAATATAAATTCGACTGTTGTTTATTTTGGATTGACAAGCAAAGATGAGATGGGAATTATTTTTGGTTATTATTATGAGGAATAGATTAACGCCAAACGACACGTTTACCTGCCATCCAATTATCTTTTTGAAGTTGTAGATTTTTATGTATTTACGCGGCTTGATTTTTTCATGAAGATATCAGGCGCTTTCCTCTTAGTATTTTTAACTATTCTTGTAGCCAACGGCCAAATAGTTCGCCCTGTTTTTCATATTAAGCGTGCCTCCAGTCCTATTCGAATTGATGGTGTTGTAGATGAAGCAGCCTGGTCTGAAGCAGAAGTTGTGGACGAACTTTGGCAGCAGTTTCCCAGCGACACATCGAAGTCAACATCGCACACTGAGTTTCGTGCTACCTATGATGATCAATTCTTATACATCAGTGCTATTGCTTACGATAATATAAAGGGTGGATATGTAATATCTTCTCTACGCAGGGACTTTAGAGGTGCAGGCCTGGATGGCTTGTCGATGATTTTAGATCCATTTCAGGATGTTACCAATGCTTTCTTTTTTGGCGTAAACCCGGCCGGAGTTCAACGCGAAGGACTAATATCTAATGGCTATATGAGGCGTGATGACTTGGATCTCTCGTGGGATAACAAATGGTATTCAGGTACCAAAATTGAAGACGGATATTGGGTGGCTGAATTTGCTATTCCATTTAAGACGTTGCGATTTAAAGCAGGAAGTAAACGGTGGAACGTGAAACTCTATCGGCAAGACAGCAAGGAGAATGAACGGGTAATGTGGCCATGGACACCTCGTATTTTTGAACCGGGCAACCTGAATTTCACGGGCGAAATGGTATGGGAAGAGGAATTGGTTAAGCCAGGCCCCAACGTATCCATTATTCCTTATACTGCAGGACGTGTGTCTAAAGATTTTCAGAATGACATTCCGCGTAAAGCAAGCGCTGATTTTGGTGGAGATGCAAAAATTGCTATTACATCCTCCCTGAATCTTGACTTAACGGTAAATCCGGATTTTTCGCAGGTTGAAGTAGATAAGCAAGTGACTAACCTCGATCGCTTTGAATTATTTTTTCCGGAGCGGAGGCAATTTTTTCTTGAGAATGCAGATTTGTTTTCATCCTTTGGTCACATTTATGCACGACCTTTTTTTTCGCGCAGAATAGGAGTGACCCGCGATCCGAATACAGGACAAAACATTCAGAACAAAATATCATTTGGTGCACGCCTAAGTGGTAATCTGAATAAGTATTGGCGCCTTGGTTTGCTCAACATGCAAACGGCTGAAATCAAAGAATCAAATATTCCGTCTTACAACCACCTCGTAGGCACTGTGCAGCGAAGACTTGGAACCAACTCAAACGTGAGGGCGATTTTTGTCAATCGTCAATTATTTCAAAACGACACACTGGATTTTCGACTGGGTGGATATAAATTCAATCGAGTGGCAGGCGTTGATTACAATTATAATTTCAAGAATAACAAGTGGACAGGCACGGTGTTTTTTCATAAACAATTCTCCGAGGAGAAGCCGGGTAAAGAATATGCGCAAGGTTTCAGCGCAGTTTATAGTACGAGAAAATTAAATTTCAATTGGTACAATCAGATTATTGGTAAAGGTTACAATCCGGCAGATGGCTATGTTCCACGAAGTGGCTATAAGCGAACTTCACCCTCGGGCAGCTACTTCTTTTACCCAAAATCTAAAGTAATTAATAGTCATGGACCAACGTGGGACCTGGCATTGATCTGGGATGATATTTACGGATATTCGGATCATGAAATAGGAGGTGGTTATGCGGCCACATTTCAAAGTCAGGCAATCTTGCAAGTGGTTTTGAAAAACACCTACACGTATTTGTTCAGGGATTTTGATCCCACGAATTCACCTCCTGGAGATAATGTGGTGAAACTACCTGCGGGCACCGATTATAAGTATACCAATGTTTCATTGTCTTACGTATCCGATCCGCGTAAGCCCTTTACTTTTGAACTGATCGCGTTAATGGGCCAATATTATAACGGAAATAGAAAAGGAATATCCAGTACATTCAATTATCGCTTTCAGCCCTATGGCATTTTCTCACTTGACCTAAGCGTCAATCAGATTCGACTACCGGAACCTTATGCGAGCGCTAACATTTACCTGGCTGGACCGCGATTGGATTTAACGCTTTCACGATCTGTGTTTTTTACGACCTATTTCCAATACAATAGCCAGTACAATAATGTTAATATCAATTCACGTTTTCAATGGCGATTCAAACCAGTGTCGGATTTATTTATTGTGTACACCGACAACTACTTCTACACCTTTGATGATAACCGGGCATACTCCAACTTTTCGCCCAAAAACAGGGCACTCGTTGTTAAGTTAACGTATTGGCTAAACCTGTAGGCAGCGCAACATCACACGACTTAATTCCCGTGCTCGTATTTTACCAGTTGTGTGTGGGCAACACAAGGAGCTTTGTGTTTATCTTTTCGGTACATTGATAATGCCATGAAACTTCACAAGAGTCATTATGCGCATACGATCTGATTTATTGACTGAGTCCGATCATCAGAAAAGCATATGAAGCCGTGATAATTTTGAATACATTTCTATCCTGAATAGAATCATCAAATGAAAAAGACAGTACTTCTTCTTTTAATAACCATAGGGCCACTTTCAGCACAACCCTTCACGAAAACGGAAATAGCCGAATGGCAAAGGCAGGCCGAAAAGGTCGCCATCATTCGGGATCAGTGGGGGATACCTCATGTGTATGGAAAAACCGATGCTGACGCAGTTTTTGGATTTCTTTATGCCCAATGCGAAGATGACTTTGAACGGGTAGAACTTAATTACATCAACGCAGTGGCCAGGTTGGCCGAAGTAGAAGGTGAATCTAAATTGTATGAGGATTTACGCACGCGACTTTTTTATGATACAGCACAAGCCATCACCTTATATAACCAAAGCCCAGGCTGGCTGAAAAAGTTATGTCATGCCTTTGCGGATGGAGTAAACTTCTATCTGTATACACATCCGCAAACCAAACCCAAACTACTGCATCGATTTCAACCCTGGATGCCACTTTTGTTTAGCGAAGGCAGTATTGGTAGCGATGTTGAAACGATATCGGTAAACCGGATCAAAAATTTTTACCGTTCAGGTAGTGAGGCTTTGAATTTGGAAGAGGTTGATCAAAACCATCCTGAACCGGAGCCGCGCGGATCCAATGGCTTTGCTATAGCTCCATCAAAAAGTGCGAGTGGCAACGCTTTGCTGCTTATAAATCCGCACACTTCTTTTTATTTCCGTCCGGAAGTGCATGTGGTGAGTGAACAAGGTTTAAATGCCTATGGAGCTGTTACCTGGGGTCAGTTTTTTGTGTATCAGGGGTTCAATGAAAACTGTGGATGGATGCATACTTCCAGTGAGGCCGATGCGATGGATGAATACAAGGAAACGCTGATCCATCGCAAAGACTCTTTGTATTATCAGTATGGAAAAGACATCAGGCCTTTTACCACAAAAAAAATCAAGCTTGCTTATAAAGATGGCAACAAAATAAGTCATCGTGAATTCACTACATATTATTCACATCACGGTCCTGTAATCGCAAAGCAAGGCGATCAATGGATATCGATTAAATTAATGCATGAACCACTAAAGGCACTTACTCAATCCTTTCTGCGTACCAAGGCAAAAGACCTGGCCACCTATGAAAAGACGATGGATTTAAAAACCAACTCATCAAACAATACAGTTTTTGCCGATGTGAAGGGTAACATTGCTTACTGGCATGGAAATTTTATTCCTAAGCGTGATCCTCAGTTTAATTGGGATGCCCCATTGGATGGTAGTAATCCGGCCACCGAGTGGAAGGCGCTTCACTCCATAGAAGAAAGTGTTCACGTTTATAATCCAACAATTGGCTGGATTCAGAATTGTAACTCAACACCCTTCACGGTATCAGGCGAAAATAGTCCGGAAAAAAGCCGTTATCCTTCTTATATGGCACCAGATGCCCAAAATGCACGTGGAATTAATGCAGAAAGAGTTTTGCGAAGAGAGAATAGTTTCACATTGGATAAACTCATCGCAGCGGCCTATGACCCTCACCTCCCAGGTTTTGAAGAACTCATTCCATCGCTGACAAGCGCTTATGAAAATGTTTCGAAGTTGAATGATAAACTGATTTCCCGATTAGATGAACCTATTTCGATGTTGAGAAACTGGAATATGAATTACGGGGTGTCATCGATTCCTGCTACGCTGGCCATGTATTGGGGACAGGAGTTGCGTTCGCAAATTATAAGTAATATTCCTCCCGGAACAGATCAGCTAAGCATCATAATGTATATGATTGACAAGACTTCTCAGGAACAGAAAGTGAAAGCCCTGGAAAATGTAATCAACGAATTGGAACAAGACTATGGCACATGGAAAATGCCATGGGGAGAGGTCAATCGCTTTCAGCGCCTTACGGGAAAGATTAATGAAACGTTTGATGATCAAAAACCAAGTTTAGCGGTTCCGTATGCGTCATCTTTTTGGGGATCACTGGCGGCATTTGGAAGTCGTAAATTTCCAAACACAAAAAAGATGTATGGATATGTAGGAAATAGTTTTGTTGCCGTAGTAGAGTTTGGCAGAGAGATTAAGGCAAAATCGTTGTTAGCCGGAGGTGTTAACAATAATCCAATGTCGCCCCATTTTACTGATCAGGCTGAGCGATATAGCAAAGGAGAATTTAAAGATGTTTCATTTTATAAAAAAGATGTCGTTAAAAACGCAATGCGTACCTATCATCCTGGTGAATAATTATGATAGATCAATCAATAAAAATCGGTACACCTCTTACCACGTCAGCGGTGAAGGTTATGTTGTTAGGCTCCGGTGAGCTGGGCAAAGAAGTAGTCATTGAGTTTCAACGTTATGGTGTAGAGGTAATAGCTGTAGATCGATACGATCATGCTCCTGCTATGCAGGTAGCGCATCGGTCCTACACGATCTCGATGTTGGATGGTGAAGCGCTTCGGAGCGTAATTGAAAAAGAAAAACCCAATTTTATTGTTCCTGAAGTTGAGGCTATTGCCACGGATACTTTGGTGGCGCTGGAGCAGGAAGGGTATTGCATCATTCCAACTGCTAATGCCGCACGGCTTACTATGAACCGTGAGGGCATTCGTACATTAACTGCAGAGAAACTGAAGATCAAAACTTCACCCTATCTGTTTGCCAGCACGAAAGATGAATTTACGCAGGCTGTTCATTCCATCGGTATTCCTTGCGTGGTGAAACCGATCATGAGTTCATCAGGCAAAGGCCAGAGTGTTATCAAAAATGCTGGTGATATCGATCATGCATGGCAATATGCGCAAGAGGGCGGAAGAAGTGGCGGAGGAAAAGTGATTGTAGAAGGTTTTATTGACTTCGATTATGAAATTACCTTGCTCACCATACGGCATAAAGGAGGAGTTTCCTTTTGCGAGCCCATCGGTCATCGCCAGGAACATGGCGATTATCAGGAATCATGGCAACCTCATCCGATGAGTGATAAAGCGTTGCATGATGCACAGGACATTGCACGAAAAGTGGTGGACGAGTTAGGCGGACGCGGAATATTTGGTGTTGAGTTTTTTGTGAAAGGAGATCTCGTATACTTTAGCGAATTGTCACCACGCCCGCACGACACAGGAATGGTTACTATGATTTCACAGGACTTAACTGAGTTTGCCCTGCATGTGCGTGCCATATTGGGTTTACCTATTCCCACGATTCGACAATTAGGGCCATCTGCTTCATCCGTCATTTTAGTGAAAGGGAAATCTCATAATATTGTTTTCAATGGATTGGAAGAAGCGCTTGATGAGCCCGACACGCAATTGCGCTTGTTCGGCAAACCGGAAGTAAATGGTGAACGAAGAATGGGCGTGTGTCTCGCGAAAGCGACATCCATCGATGAAGCTCGCGCAAAAGCAAATAAAGCGGCAAGCTGCATTAAATTCACGCTGAATTAACATGCCTGGAATATTAAACCTGTTTAATCCTATGTACTAAATAGTATATATTTGTAGATATCTTAATCATACAAGAGTGATATGAAGAAACTGGTGATCACCCTATTATTGATGGTGCTAGGAGTGTCGTATGCGACAGCTCAGAAGAAGAAAACCTACACACAGGATCCCGCCAAAATGACCCAGGAACAGCGCATGGTTCAGAGTAATGCTAAACACAAAAATGGAGGAAGGGATGCCGATGTTTCAAAAAAGGTTAAGCGCGCAAAAAAGCAAGACAAAGCATCAAGGAAAATGAAGAATAAAAGCGCTAGCGGAAAGAAGCACTAATTCCTTGAAATTATGAGTTTCAGTCAGGCATTTGTGAATGACTTACTGTATTCATAACTTCCTAGCTTAAACTCTCAAGCTAGCGATGGTATTGGCTTTACCTTTTTTTCTTTTTATAAATTTTATGTGGCAGGAGACCGTGCCACTCAAGCCTTCAAATGAATTTGAACTAAAAATTAATTATAAGTTTGAAGAGCGTCCCCCAGTTGATGGAACGAAAGTAGTATATGATGCAGGAAACGAGCAAAGGAAGAAGGGTACTGGCCCATTGCCTTATCTTAGGCTAGAACTTACTCTTTTAAAACTTAGCCTGGAGGAAATAAAAGTCAGAGTGATCAATTCCGATGACAAAGTGGTATTCAACCATAAAGCAACTGAAGGTAACGTTATTAAACTGGATATTGGTTTCATTGACGATGTAAAAGACCGCCTGACACCCTATGAATTTACTGCGTTTTTATATTCTGATTCTAAAAAGACCACGAGCAGAATACATCTTGTCATTATGGAGGACGGAACCTTTATGGTTAATGATGAGAAGCGCGGTAAGTTTTAACTTATCCGCTCAACGTTCAGATAAACCGTTCACTCATCCTACTTAATCCAGAAATTATATTTTTCGTTACTTACCAGAATCTTACGCGTATGATGCGATTGTTTTTTATTATTATTATTTGTTTTGTTGTAACCGGGGTCAATGCACAACATCAGCCAGCTTCTTCGGAGATAAAGCTTAAACTTCAGAAGCTCAACTTTCTGGGCTCTGTTCTTTATGTAGCTGCCCATCCGGATGATGAAAATACCAGGGCCATTGCTTATCTCGCCAATGATCGTCTTGCCACTACGGCCTATCTTTCCATGACGCGTGGTGATGGTGGTCAAAACCTGATCGGACCAGAAATCAGGGACCTTCTGGGACTCATTCGCACGCAGGAATTATTGGCAGCCAGAAGAATTGATGGTGGCGAGCAGTTTTTTACACGGGCCATCGATTTTGGCTTTTCCAAAAATTATAAAGAAACATTCGAGATTTGGGATAAAGCGGAAATCCTCTCTGACGTAGTAAGTATCATTCGTGAGTTTAAACCAGACGTCATACTTACACGCTTTCCACCAGATGAACGTGCGGGACATGGACAGCATACCGCATCAGCGATGTTGGCGCAAGAAGCATTTGATTTGACAAACCAACCTCAGGTTTATCCTGATCAGGTAAAGAAGTTTGGCACCTGGCAGGTCAGTGCCTTGTATACCAACACTGGCCGATGGTGGAATACCACGATCAATGAAAATACACCTGGAATCTTGTCAATGAATGTTGGTACCTATAACACCCTGTTGGGAAAGTCTTATTCCGAAATCGCAGCTGAGAGTAGAACGCAGCATAAGAGTCAGGGTTTTGGTTCACCCGGTGGAAGAGGAGATGCATTTGATTTTTTTGAATATGTAAAAGGAGACCGGGCTGAGAAAGATGTATTTGAAAAAATCAATACAACCTGGAGTAAAATTAAAGGTAGTGAAAAAGTAAAGGCCCTCGTGGATAAAGCCATCATTGAATTTAATGATGATAACCCGGCTGCGTCAGTACCACTGCTCCTGCAAATCCGCAAAGAAATAACCTCTCTTGAGAACTCTGTTTGGCGTAGCAGAAAATTGAAAGATACAGAACAACTCATTCGTGATTGTGCCGGATTGTTTGCCGATGTAAAGGCGAATTATTATTGGGCTTCACCAGGTCAAAAGATTAGGCTTGATTTTGAAGTGATCAATCGTTCCGGTGTTGCTATTTCCTTAGAGAAGATTCAAAGCGATGCGTTAGCCTATGATTCATCATTGGTATTGCCACTAAAAAATAATGTGTTAATGACTTTTAAATCATTAAGAAATATCCGGCCAGATAAAGAATACTCTTCACCCTATTGGTTAAAGGAAAAGCATAGTCAGGGAATCTTTACGGTTACTGACAAAGAACTCATCGGTAAGCCAGAAAATGCCCCCGCTGTTTCAATGGCAATGAAGCTTTCCGTTCAGGGAGAATCCATTTCTTTCGATATCCCCGTGATTTATAAGTGGACGGATCCTGTAAAAGGTGAGTTGTGGCGCCCGTTTGAAGTAGTACCACCTGTGTTCATTAACTTTCAACAACCCGTTTATGTGTTTGCTGATCAGACGCCAAAAAAAGTAGGCGTACTTATTAAGTCGGCTTCCACAAATTCAAGAACAGGTAACTTGAAACTGGAATTACCCTCCGGATGGCGAAGTGAACCTGCTTCTTTTGACTTTGAATTAAAGCAACAAGGCGAGGAGAGATCATTTGACTTTACTGTCTTCCCGGGGTCCGGTGAATTTGATGGTGCAATGAATGCTGTGGTGGAATCTGATGGCAAGAAATTTTCTAATTCACTACTTACTATTCAGTATGATCATATTCCAACGCAAACACTTCTGCCTCTGGCACAAGCTAAATTGGTTAGGATGAATTTAAAAAAGGAAGGCTCGGTGATTGGATATATTCGTGGCGCAGGTGATGATATTCCAGGAAGTCTACGAAATCTTGGCTATGAAGTGTGGGAAATGAAGAATGAGGAAGTCACCGCCAACAACTTAAAGCGGGTGGATGCTGTAGTGCTGGGTGTGCGAGCATTAAATACCAATGATAGAATCCGTTTCATTATGCCCGACTTATTAAATTATGTGAAAGAAGGGGGCACACTAATCGTGCAGTACAATACAAGTAATGATCTGGAATTAGATAAGGATAAATTCTCACCCTACCCGATAACACTTTCTCGTGATCGTGTTACGGAAGAAAACAGTGAGGTGAGAATCTTAAAACCAGACCATCCAGTCTTGAATTTTCCTAATAAAATCACGACAAAAGATTTCAATGGCTGGGTGCAGGAGCGCGGGTTATATTTTCCATCGGCATGGGGTGAACAATACAATGCCATTCTTTCTATGAACGATAAAGGCGAACCCGCCCGCAATGGAAGTTTGCTCGTTGCCAACTATGGTGATGGCCTTTACGTGTACACAGGACTTTCCTTTTTTAGAGAGTTGCCCGAAGGCGTTTCTGGCGCGTATAAGCTTTTCACCAACATCGTTTCTTTGGGCAAGCCTAAAAAACCACTTACCACCAAAGTAAAATCGAAAGTAAAATGACAGACGAGCATAAGCCGCCATTGTTTAAAAACTGGAGCACCTGGTATTGGATTGTGTTGGGTGTGATGCTGACACAAGTAGTATTGTTTACCTTGTTAACTCAAGTGTTTTCATGAATTTGCTCGATTGGACTATTTTATTCGGAACACTGCTGGCGATTGTGTTGTATGGCACTTGGAAAACGCGCGGGGCAAAGAACATAGAGAGCTACCTGAAGGGCGACAACACCATGAAGTGGTGGATGATTGGTGTTTCGATCATGGCAACGCAGGCAAGCGCAATAACATTCTTATCAACACCTGGGCAGGCCATGGAGGATGGGATGCGATTCATTCAAATGTATTTCGGATTACCGTTAGCGATGGTGATTATTTCCTATACGATGGTACCGATTTACTATAAACTAAAAGTATACACAGCTTATGAGTACCTGGAGTCTCGTTTTGATTTAAAGACACGCACTTTGGCGGCTGGATTGTTCTTGATTTTACGGGGACTATCCGCGGGCATTACCCTTTTTGCGCCCGCCATTATTTTGTCATCAATACTTGGGTGGAACATTATTCTCACTACGGTGATGATTGGTTTTTTTGTGATCATCTATACGGTGTCTGGTGGAACCAGTGCCGTGAGCCTAACGCAGCGCACGCAAATGACCATCATCATGGGCGGAATGATCCTGGCAGGCATCATGGCCTATCGATTGCTTCCCAGGCAGGTATCTTTTAGCGAAACAATACAACTGGCAGGCGAGTTAGGTAAACTGAATATTGTAACGACTAATTTTAGTCTAAGTGATCGCTTTAACATTTGGTCGGGGCTAATCGCATCTACTTTTCTCTTTCTTTCTTATTTTGGTACTGATCAATCGCAGGTTTCGCGATACCTGGGCGGAAAGTCGTTGACAGAAAGTAGGATGGGATTGATCTTCAACGGTCTTTTAAAGATACCCATGCAGTTTATCATTCTGTTTATTGGCGTATTAGTTTTTGTGTTTTATTTATTTAATCAACCCCCGGTATTTCACAATCAACCCCTGAGGGACAAAGTATCAAAGACAGAGTATGCCAGTGCATTAAATGAATTGGAAACAAGTTACACGTCCATCTATCAACAAAAGCAGGAAACAATTACGAACTTATTGGACGGAATAAGGCAAGAAAATGAAGCGTCCATTGATGTTTCCAAGAGGGAATATCTGGCTTTGAAGAAGCAAGAGGATAGTATTCGAACAGCAGTTAAGAAAACAATTTCTTCCGCTATTCCGGGTGCGAAAACCCAGGATCGTGATTATATGTTTTTGAATTTTGTGTTGAGTTACTTGCCGCATGGCGTTATCGGGTTATTGCTGGCCGTGATGTTCTCTGCCGCTATGTCTTCCATGGCATCAGAACTGAATGCGCTGGCTTCAACAACTACCGTGGATATTTATAAGCGGTCATTCAAACCGGAGGCATCACCCATTCATTACTTGAGGGCCTCACGCTTTTTCACCATTATGTGGGCGTTGATTGCCATGGTCTTTGCCATGCTGGCCAACATGGCGGAGAACTTGATTCAGTTTGTAAACATTGTCGGTTCTTTATTTTATGGAACTATCCTCGGAATATTCCTCGTAGCATTTTATATGAAGGCGATACGCGGAACTTCAGTATTCATTGCTGCTGTGATTGGAGAGTTGGCCGTGCTGACATGCTACTTCTTTTTTTATGATGAGATCGCTTTCCTTTATTACAATATAATCGGTTGTGTAATGGTGGTGTCAGTCGCCTGGATAGCTCATCTTTTTGATAAAGACAAAGAAATAAAAAAGGCAACGACCTAAATCGTTGCCCTTTATTCAGAATAATGTCAGAATTACTTCAGCGACTTCTGAAGGTCTTCATTCATCATTTGATAATCTCTGTTCTTGGCAGTAGTTGCAGCTTCATAGGATGCCTTTGAGGTAGCTAATGCTCCGGCTTTATCGCCATTGGCTTTTTGAATTCTTGCTTTTTGATAGAGCATCCAGTAAGGAGGGTTTGAATTTCCTTCCATTGACTTGTTTATCCACTCCAGTGCTTGTTTCATGTCTTTTCCATTTTCAAGGTAATAGACAGCTGCGCTGAAATAGTTATCCGGATCAACTTTCGTAGAAGCTTTGATCGATTCCATCACTTTGGCATCGTAGTCGGCACCAATAGTAAATTTCACGGATGTATTTTCCCAGGCGATCTGAACTTTAGCAGATTTGCTATCAGCAGCAATGTCTCCAATGTTGATCGTGAGCGTCTCTACTTTATCAGCTAGCTTCTCGGCCTTTACTTTGAAGTTGGCTGCTTCTTTAGTCTTGTCATAACCTGGTGTATTACCACCTAATGAGATGTCTTTGTATAACGAAACCGTCCATTCAGCAGCACCCGGCCATGAGAAAATCAGATATTCACCTTTTGGAACAGCAATACCTTCAACTTTTACATCATCGCTGAATGTAATTTTAGTACCCGAGTTAGCTCCTGTTCTCCAGATTGCTCCATAGGGAAGCAGCACCGATCCTTCTCCAAAAATTTTTCTTCCTTTAGCACTCGGGCGGGAGTAGTCAACTTTTACAGCTGTTAAGCCTACCACGGTTGATACTGAACCTGCCGGACTTGCCTGAGGCGTCTGCACCTGGGCATTGGCCATCAGACCAACAGCCAGTAATACAATCAAAAATGCATTCTTCATTGTTTGTCTTTTTAAATTTAGGCTGTAAAAATAGGAGCATTTTGTTCTATTAAAAACCCATCAAACGAGTAGACTAATGAGTGCATTACCTGATTCTTTTTATACACACGCTAACGTAGTTAAGATTGCCCGGCAATTGCTTGGAAAAAAACTGGTAACCAATATATTGGATCAACAGTCGGCAGGATTAATAGTTGAAACGGAGGCCTATTCATATTGCGAGCGAGGCTGCCATGCTTTTGAAAATAAAATGACGAACCGGAATAAAGTAATGTTTGAAACGGGTGGTGTTGCCTATGTTTATCTCTGTTATGGCATTCATAATCTCTTTAATGTAGTAACCAACAGGAAAGGTGTAGCAGATGCCGTATTAATTCGGGCGTTGGAGCCATTTGAAGGGAAGGAGTGGATGATGGAAAGGATGCGTGCGAAAACGATAAAACGAATAACGTCTGGCCCAGGCAAATTGACGAAAGCATTGGGTATCGACAGAACATTTGATGGTAAATACCTGAATAGTACTGAAGTTTGGATTGAAGAAGGCATGAATGTGTCATCACGAAAGATTATTTCATCCCCTCGTATTGGTATTGATTATGCGGGTAAGGATGCCTTGCTGCCCTGGCGGTTTTCGATCAAGGATAATGAATGGGTGAGTAAGTAACTGTGTTTTTAATTTGTAATCTTGCGCTTTGAATTAATACTCATGAAGTGTTTGTTTGGTTTTCTATTAGTAATAAGTTCATTCTCTTATGCGCAATTGGTTAATCCGCTTGCTAAAATTAACTCACCCTATGATGAACAAAATCCAGTAATCAGTGCAGATGGAAAGACCTTATTTATAACTATCGCTAATCATCCTCAGAATATTGGCGGAGTAAAAGACCCCGGTGATATCTGGATTTCCTCCATGGAAGGTGAAACTTGGTCCACGCCTGTTCATGGTGGCAATGGATTAAATAATGCAGCTTTTAATGGAGTGGCCGGAATCAGCAAAAGTGGGAATGAACTTTATTTGTTAAGTCATTATAAATCAAACGGCACAGCACCGGCCACACAAGGTATAGCAGTAGCACGAAAGTCCAGCACAGGATGGTCAGCACCGCAGAATATAGCCATTCCGTATTTTGTTAATCGTTCTTCGTCACTAGGAGGATACTGGCACGAAGAACAATCGGTATTTGTTTTTTCAGCGGAGTCGTACAACACGATAGGTGCGGAGGATTTATATATTTCATTGAACAGGGAGGGCAGATGGTCGGAGCTGGTCAACCTGGGCAAAGTAATCAACACACCTTTTCAGGAGATGAGCCCTTACTTGAATGCAGATGCAACAAAATTGTACTTTGCTTCGAATGGAAGAAAAGGTGGATTGGGAAGTTTTGATATTTATGTTTCCAACCGACTTGATGATACCTGGACTTCATGGTCTGAACCGGTCAATCTCGGCATTCAAATTAACACCGATGGGCGTGAGCTTTATTTCAAAGAATACACTTCGTTATCTTTTTCTTTATTCACCTCCACTCGCAATAGTGATGGATATGGAGATGTTCGTCTGTTAAAAGATAGCATTAATTCTCCACGGCCAGAAGAAATTAAACCTCCTGTGGTGGAGATATCACCTGCCTTGATCATTGATAATGCTGTTAAAATTTCGGGTAGGGTAACCAATTCTAAAACCGGAGAAGGAATTCCTGCCCGATTGATATTCCGTGCTGATTCAGCCTATGCAACAAGCGGTAATGCGGAAGGTATTTATTCGGTTAACCTAAAAAGGGCAAAGATTTATTCGATCGTAATTGAGGCAATAGGTTTCGTTAATCTATCTGAAAGGTTAGACATTCAATCCATCGACATGAATAACCTGGAGATGAATTTTAAGCTTCAGCCTATAGAAGTAGGTGCGGTAGTTAATTTGAAAAGTGTGCTATTTGAACTGGGGAGTACCGTACTTCTTGATGAGTCCTATAGCGAGTTAAATGTGGTGGTAGATTTCTTAACGACCAACCCAAATGTTGAAATTGAACTGGAAGGCCATACGGACAATCGTGGTGACATAAAGAAGAACCTCGTGCTGTCTCAGCAGCGCGTTGATAAAATCAAGTCTTATCTGGTATCGAAGGGGATTGGTGCCAAGAGAATTAAAGGCAAGGGATATGGTGGCTCAAGACCTATTGCCACCAATAGCACAGAAGAAGCCCGTAAATTAAACCGCAGAGTGGAGTTTCGGATTCTAAAGAACTAACAGAAAGCAATCTCCTAACGATAAATGAATCATGTTTGCCAGGTGCTTCGATTTACGGTTCTATTTCGAAATGGATGTTTGAGGTGCACTAGAAATGTATTCTCATTGAATTCTAATACGTTGAAAATGATGAATGTAAAAATCAGGTGAATACTTCACTTCATTGCACTTAATTTCAGTGTCCTTCCATAAATCCAGTTACTATTACTTTCCTTTTCGTATTACAAGTAGTAATTAATACCAATGAAAGAATTATGGGGCTTTTCACAGATTTTAACATTGGTTATATGAATCGAATTGTATTACTTCCCCACCATTTAATAGTATGAGTCTGCGTAAAGAAAAAGCCGCCCGCCTTAAATTAAGTGTCCTTGATCACACTATTCGTCTGATAGGCAAAAAATCATTTGATGATTTGTATGTCGATGAGATTTGCGAAAAGGTAAAGATATCGAAGGTCACCTTATTCAAATATTTTCCTCAGAAGGAAGATATTCTCCTTTATTATTTCAGGGTATGGTTGCTGAAGCGGGCCGTGGAGTTAAGGGAAAAGCCCAGGGAGGGTTTGACAGGCATTCACTATCTCTTCGAGAAGTTAAGTGAGGAGTGTGAAATATATCCGGGAATTGTATTAAGCCTTTTTGGGTATCTCGCTGATTTGCGAAGACCACCAAAACCATTTCCGCTTAAGCCGGAGGAGAAAAAACTTCTTTTCCCCGATCATAAAGATATTCTTTTGGTTGAGATTCAATCCCTGGATCAGCTGTTGGAAAAATTTAGCCTGGAAGCCATATTTAAAAAGGAGATAACCAAATCGTCTTCTACCCGTGATATTACCAATTTATTCACCTCACTATTTTATGGTTCTGTGTTAACGGCTCACCTAATGCAATTAGACCAATTGAAATTCTTCTTCAAAAGAAATGTTGAAATGACATTGAAAGGATTGCAATAGTCTTAGGGAGAATGGTTGTCGGGTGGTATACTTTCAGAGATTTGATCAACTATTAAGCATCACTTCATTCTTACCATCTTCGTGCGCTTGCGTTCAAAGAGGCGAATGTGACGAGCACCAACCGGAATATCAATGACGTAACGATTACCCTTCGCCCACATTTTATGGGTGCGAGGTTTCACAACTTTCTCACCCGCAGAGGCGCAGGAAAGGAGTAACAGCGTACTAAGGGTGACCAAAAGGAGGCGTTTCATGCTGAATCGAACTCTAAAAATAGCTTTTTATTTCAAATGCACGCCTGTAAATTGAATCCTCAATTATTGGGTATGAAAAACTTTGAAACACTGACAGAGGCTATTGCCGACTTGAGAAATCGCGGTTACGTGCACGATTTCAATTTGCATTCTGAATGGATAGAGTGTCAA
>JAYVTB010000154.1:0-4064 GCA_043774805.1 Cyclobacteriaceae bacterium
GCCGCACCTTGTTCCGGATGTTTAATGCAACACTCCCACTCCAACACAGCCCAGCCACTATAATCATATTGAGCCAGCTTGGAGAAAATTGATTTAAAGTCCACTTGGCCATCGCCTAATGAACGGAATCTGCCAGGGCGGTCAACCCAGCCTTGATAGCCACCATACACTCCGCTCTTCCCAGTAGCATTAAACTCAGCATCCTTCACATGAAACATTTTTATGAACGAGTGATAATGATCAATGTATTGCATGTAGTTTAACTGTTGCAAAACAAAGTGGCTGGGATCGTACAGAATATTACAACGGGAGTGTTTACCTGTGGCCTCCCAAAATCTTTCGAACGTGATGCCATCATGCAAGTCCTCACCTGGGTGGATTTCGTAGCAAAGATCAACACCTACCTTGTCATACGCATTCAAAATTGGAGTCCATCGTTTGGCCAGTTCCTTGAAGCCGTCTTCAACCAAACCGGCAGGGCGCTGTGGCCACGGATAGGCAGTGTGCCACATAAGCGCACCACTAAAAGTAGCGTGTGCATTTAATCCTAAATTCTTGCTTGCCTTTGCAGCATACTTGAGCTGATCTATAGCCCAGGCCGTTCGTTCCTTTGGTTTGCCGTGAACGGATTTTGGCGCAAAGCCATCAAACATTTCATTGTATGCGGGATGAACCGCTACCAACTGTCCCTGCAAATGGGTTGACAGCTCAGTGATCTGAATGCCACAACTTTCTATTGTTTCTTTTAACTCATCGCAGTAGTCCTTGCTCTCTGCGGCCTTTTTCAAATCGATACAACGCGAATCCCAAGTAGGAATTTGCACACCCACATAACCAAGCGAAGCCGCCCATTTACAAATGGATTTCAGATTGTTAAATGGTGGTTGATCGCTCATGAACTGGGCTAGAAAAATGGCAGGGCCTTTTATGTTCTTCATAGAAAAATTAATTAATCTCAAATGGCACCCACTTCTCTGTACTTTGTCCGCTCTTTACAACGCTATCAATAAAAGCCATCCCTCGAATACCGTCCTCAATAGAAGGAAAGTCAGTAGCAAATTGAGGTGGTTTTGTACCATTTAATCGGGCAGTTAAAGTCAAAGCAAAATTCCTATATAGATTGGCAAATGCTTCAAGGTAGCCCTCTGGATGTCCAGCCGGTGTGCGCGTATTAGCTCTTGCTGCTTCACTCAAAAAGCCGTTAGTTCCAGCTCTCAAAATTTGTGTAGGGCTTTCTAACCATTTTACTAAGAGAGAATTAGGTTCTTGTTGCGCCCACTCAAGGCCCCCCTTTTCACCATACACTCGAATCCGAAGTGCGTTCTCTTCACCAGCAGCAATTTGTGTGGCTGTTAAAACGCCTGCTGCTCCATTGTCGAACTTTAAAAGTACACTGCCATCATCATCAAGCGCCCTGCCACTCACCACAATATTTAAGTCGGCACACAGATGAGTAATTTTGAGGCCTGTAATATATTCAGCTAAATGGGCGGCATGTGTTCCAATATCGCCCATAGCGCCCGCTTTACCGGATCGCTTAGGATCCGTGCGCCAAGCGGCTTGAGCATTGCCTTCGCGTTCACTGAGTTTGCTAAGCCAACCTTGAGGATATTCTACAATAATTTTCCGAATTTTACCTAGCTGCCCTTCCTTCACCATTTCCTTAGCTTGCTTCACCATTGGGTAGCCAGCATAAGTATGGGTTAACAACAATATGAGTCCTGTTTCATCAAGCTTCTTTTTCAGTTGCTTGGCTTCATCTAATGTGAATGTAATCGGCTTTTCAATAACCACGTGAAAGCCTTTGTCAAGAGCCAACATGGCCGGTGCAAAGTGTGCAAAGTTTGGGGTAACAATGGTTACAAAATCTATCCTTTTATCAACAGGCAGTTTACTTTCCTTCTCAATCATTTCTTCAAAACTTTCGTAAATCCTGTCTTCTTGAAAAAACAGCATTTTTCCGCTTTCCTTAGCAATATCAGGCTTGATACTTAGTGCGCCACTCACGATTTCAATAAGGCCATCCATGTTGGCAGCCAATCTATGGATTGCTCCTATAAAGGCGTCCTTTCCACCGCCCACCATACCCATTCGAAGTTTTCTGTTTATCATAAGGTTAATTTGAGGTTCAATTTATTGATAAAACCTTTAAAATAACTTGATAAAAAAAGTTTTTTGATTGGTGGCTTCCGAACAATTTACTCTCAAAAGAAATGTTAAAGGATAATACTGACTTTGGTCAAATCGAAGCTCTTAGCCGCATAAAAAGTAGTAGTATTGGCGCCCAGAACTGACGGAATATGCCGCTAAAATTTTACATTCTGCTTTTGGCATCATGTGTGGTGTTTTATAGTTGCAATCTATCAGAGGTGGCAGAAGGTGAGGCACTTGCCAAAAAATATTGCTCAAGCTGTCATCTTTTTCCTGAGCCCAATTTGCTTGATAAAAAGACATGGAGAGATGGCGTGTTTCCAAAAATGGCATTTTTTATGGGATTGGATTACGCTCCAATAATGGATCTACAACCTTCCGAAAGAAATGTTGTGACAGCAATGATTCCAGACAGTCCGATGATCTCAGAAAATGACTGGAATCAGATCCAACAATATTATCAACGCAATGCACCAGATTCTCTGCAAACCAATGCACTGCCTATTGTAGACACTCTCAAACAATTTGAATCTATCAGTTGGCACCAGCCAGGCAAAGCCATTCCGCAAATCACCCTCGCTCAATATCAAAAAAACAAAAAAGGAAAAGATATATTCTGGATTGCTGATAGGAGCGCCAATCTATTTAAAATCTCCAAAACTTTAGAGGCAGAAGACTCCGTACAAATTGGAAGCCCTGCATCAGCTATTCGTCACTTTGGAGATTCTATCTTAATATTAAAGATGGGTATTATGGATCCTAATGATCAAGCAAAGGGATCTTTGGTCTATTTGAATACTGAAGACAACTCAATAACCAACGTGCTAGATTCCCTGCGAAGACCCGTCTACTTTGACAGGGGAGACTTTAATCGCGATGGGCTGATTGATTATGTTATTTGCGAGTTTGGGAATTACACTGGCGGGCTTACAGTATTCCAAAATCTAGGAAATTCAAAGTTTAAGAGACATGCCATCAATAAATTACCAGGTTCCAGAAAAGTTGCAGTAAAAGATTTTAACAATGATGGATTGCCAGATATTATGGCGCTCATTACACAAGCTAACGAACAACTGACCTTATTCACTAATGCGGGCAACTTCAACTTTAGAATAACCACTTTACTAAGATTTCCGCCTGTTTACGGCTCAAGCTACTTTGAATTAGCTGATTTTAATCAAGACGGAAAAGATGACATCATTTATTCGAACGGGGATAATGCAGACTATTCATCAATCTTAAAACCTTATCATGGCATTAGGATCTATCTCAACGAAGGTTTTAATCAATTCAAAGAGTCCTTTTTTTTTCCAATGAATGGTGCTTCGCAAACCTTAACAAATGATTATGATGATGACGGTGATTTGGATATTGCCATCATTTCATTCTTCCCAGATCTAAAAAAATATCCACAATACGGATTCATGTATCTGGAAAATAATGGGGATTTAACGTTCCACTCTTTCACAACCATGTTGGCCGCCAGCGGTCGGTGGATGACTGCTTCATGTGAGGATATTGATGGTGACCAAGACGTTGACATTATTTTAGCAGCACTAAACTTTGACAAAGGGGTAACAAATGCGTTGGCTATAAAATGGAAAGAGAAGCCAACCTCGTTATTAATACTTAAGAATAAAAGTAAAAAGAACTAGGGTAAGTGTACAGTTCGTTTTGTTCCAGAGAAGTCATACACATCAATGGATTGTGCCATTGCACTGAGCCTGACGTTTCTACTAGATTGCGATAAATATCCACCACCTCCATAAAATTCAAAACGCTGTTTTCTTCCGTCCGTGAAATTAATGATGGCCCAGGCGTCTTTTGTCATTGGTGTGAACCATTTAGATTCCTCGTCAGTTGAAGAAGAGTACGCCAATAAAGCATCACGGTTTTGCGTAGCTAGCAAAACA
>JAYVTB010000155.1:0-51212 GCA_043774805.1 Cyclobacteriaceae bacterium
TTTTCTGATTTTGTTGCCATCGTTGTATAGATTATCTTTTGACAACAAAATTATTGCCCGCAAGCAGATTGGTAAAGATGTACTTCACCGAAGGCTTACATTGCGCAAACATTTTGTTGGTAGCTGTAGGGCCCTTTTCCTAACTTAGGAGACAATCAAGAACGGACCGTGAGCTGATTAGTGATGAAATTCCCTTTTTAACTACTTTGATTTCTTCTTCATTAAGTCACGGATACAAAGTTATCCTTCATTCAAGTTGCACGACTAACAAAGTACATCTCAACCTGTCCTTTTCCTTTGGCTTCAATCATTCCACGACTTGCAAAGACAAAATCTGGACTTGCACTGTGCGAAGTAGAATCGTAATGCTTTAAAAGCTCATAAGTCGTTTGGCTGATATTTACCTTGCCAATTTCTCCAGCACTTTCAATGCGGGCAGCGGTGTTTACCGTATCGCCCCAAATGTCGTACTGAAACTTTTTAACCCCAACTATACCGGCAACCACCGGCCCGGTGTGAATGCCCACACGCATTTCAAATGCCGGACGCCCGACATCATCCATAGCCTTTTTTCGCTGACCAATGAATTGTTGCATTTCCAGCGCGGCAAGCACCGTGTTTTTTACTGAATCGTCCGTAGCAAGAGGTAAGCCACCTGCTGCCATGTAGGCATCGCCAATGGTTTTTATTTTTTCAATGCCGTATTTTTCCATGATGGCATCAAATGCTTCGAAGCATATATTAATTTCATTAACCAAATCAGCAGCGCTGAGTTTGGCGCTTTGCTCGGTAAAGTCTTTAAAGTCGGTGAAGAGGATGGAGACCATATCAAACTCGCGGGCATCGGCACGGCCTTTTTCTTTGAGCTCTGCCGCAATATTTGCTGGAAGGATGTTGAGCAGCAGATTTTCGGAGCGGTCTTTATCGGTTTGCAACTTGGCTTTTGACTTACGCACATAATGCCAGCGGCTGTAAAACCCAACGGCTAACAACAGCGCTAATATGCCACCTGCTATTGACCAGTTTCGAGTTTGTGTTCCCTTGGCCATTTCGTCATTATGAGCTTCTTGGGCCAGGCGCTCTTTTTCGGCAGTGGCAATACTATCTTGCAATACTTGCTTAGTAAACTCCATTTGTTGCAATTGATTGCTGGTTTCCTTGGTTTTCAGACTATTGTTAATCGTGTTTATTTTCTCTAAAAACGCCAGAGCTTTATTGCCTTTGCCCATAGCTTTATAAGTGTCGTACAGGCATTGGCAAGCTATTTTTTCATCTATGAGCGCACCAATTTCCTGGCTCAGACTTAGCCCTTCGCTGCAATATTTTAAGGCTTTGAGGTTGTCGCCTTGTTTTCGGTAGAGTATCCCTATATTGCCTAGGGCCAATGCCATGACCCATTTATTTTCTATTTCTTCTGATATTTTTAAACCGCGATGAAAATAGTCAAATGCTTTAGGGAATTCGCTCAGGTTTTCATAGACTGATCCAAGGTTGTTCAGTATTTGTGCCGTGATCTGGTGATATCCCATTTCTTCCGATATTTTCAACCCGCGTTGGTAGTATTCGAGTGCTCTGTGGAATTCCCCGAGGTTTTGATAGACTAAGCCGATGTTGAGCAGGGATATTGTCAAGCCCCTTTTGTCTTTTATTTCTTCAAAAATTTCCAAACTTTGTTGCTGATAGTTGAGTGCCTGGGAGTATTCGCCTTGATCACTGTAGATAAGCCCTATGTTGGTTAAAGAGCCTGCCATTTCCCTAACATCTCCCAGCCGTTCTTTAATCTTTAAACTTCGTTGATAATAGTCGATCGCTTTGGGGAAAATGCCTTGATCAGCGTAGATATTTCCTATACTGTTCAAATTAATTGCAATACCCATCATGTCTCTAATTTCTTCTCTGATCTTTAAGCTTTGCTGAAAATAGCTGAGAGCGCGAGAGTATTCGCTTTGATTTTGATAGATAAGCCCGATGTTGTACAGGGATGTTGCCAGGCCCATTTTATCCTTAGCTTCTTCAAAAATTTCAAAACTTCGCTGATAGTACTCGAGTGCTTTGGAAAAATCGGATTTCAACCAGCTGGCAACCCCCAAAAGATTGTATGCATGAGCCGTTGCTGTCGGGTAAGCCTGTAATTCACCGAAGTGGAGCAGGTGCTGAGCTAACGCTATGGCACTATCAGTGTTAGAGTAGATAAAACCCTTCCTGATGTAATCTCTGTAGGCTATTGTTCGCATGGAGTCCGTTTGGGCGGGATCTTCCCATACGGTATAAAGTGAGTCGAGTTGTTGCGCCTTTAGGCAAATTGCTGCAAAGGAAAAGAATATATATAGCAGAAGATTTCTCATGGTGTTCTGTTATTCAATGGCAAGACCGCCCTTGAGCCTTGTCCCACGATTCAATGTAAATAAAGTAAATGAAATTTATGAAGACACCGAACCCCGTCTGCACGGGGCAAGTCCAAGCAAAATCTATTTAAGAATACGAGGTTCGACAGTATTAATTTTAGTCTGTCCCATATTTTAATTCTTTCAAAGTCCAAGTTGTCTCCGAAGCCGTTCCCTCGTTCCCCGTTGAAAATCTTTGTTAGAAAGTCGTCAGCCTTTTTGTTTGAAACCCAATTTTTCCTGGCCCTATTGCTACCAACATCACTGTATAAGACACTCCTTGGCCTATACATCCATATCCTAAAGGTAAGATACCTCCCCGCTTCAAATTGTCCAACAGAAAACCTCAAAACAAAATGTGACCAATTTTACAGCAGTTGTTGATGGTTTACTTTTGCTTCAAGTATATGTGTCTGATGTTATTTACTCCGGTGTCTCTTTGGTCAAGGTCAAACTTGTTGATGTTTTTTATTAAGGGCAGTAATTTTGGGAAACCATAATTCCTCGGGTCAAAGTCTGGTTTCTTTTTGAGGATATAGTTTCCCAGACTTCCTAAAAATGTCCATCCACTTTCGTCTGCCAGATCATTTACACTTTCTGTTATCAGCCTAATAGTTTCAGCGTCTACTTTACTTAAGGGCTCTTCCTTCTGTTTAGGTTTTTCCTTTGTTTTAGTGGTCTGATTAGATTTTAAATTTGCAGTCTTTAGAATTTCAATATAAATAAATTTGTCGCAAGCAGAGATGAAGGCTTGTGGCGTTTTCTTTTCACCAAAACCAATCACCGTCATTCCTGCTTCCCGAAGCCGCGTAGCTAATCGAGTAAAATCACTGTCGCTGGATACGATGCAAAAACCGTTCACTTTCCCGGAGTATAAAATATCCATGGCATCGATGATCAATGCACTATCAGAAGAATTTTTTCCAGTGGTGTAGCTGTATTGTTGAATAGGTGTAATGGCATTCTCCAAAAGAACATTCTTCCAACCGGAAACAGTAGGTTTAGTCCAGTCTGCATAAATGCGCTTAATAGTTGGTGTTCCATTTTTCGAAATCTCCTCCAACATTTCTTTCACATTTGCATACGGTACGTTGTCTGCGTCAATGAGAACGGCAAGTTTATCGTCTATCATAGCTAATTTCTTTTGTTTACTGTAACTACTGCCAACGCTGGTGTAAGCCGCGTGCTGTCTCACTGCCTGCCACGCGCCTCGCGTGGTGGGCAAATGTTGCTAAATAAATGTACTTAATACCTTGATGTTCAACCACCATTTCACAAACTTTTTGTTGGTGCAGTTTTCTCTAGTACGGACTTTTCTCCACTTTGCTGTCCTTTGGTAATTCAAATATTTTGGCGTCAAGCTTCGCTGGTAAGATTTCTGTCGCTACACACTCTAGTGTGAATTGAGGACAGTCGATAATCATTTTCAGGGGTAGTCCGCTTGTCCTTGACATGACTTCATTCCAATTTCCGAATTTATGCTGTTCAAATAGTTTAGGGTCGACTTTTAATTTGGAGCTGAAATAATATTTCTGAATTCCACTTTTACAGGTCAAGATTAGTTCGTCACATTGGTATCCCAAAATTTCAATTACACCTTTGTTTATTTCTGCCTTAACGACCTCGTCAGGATTGACCGAACCGTCAATCCAAAGTAATGTCGGTGAGTTGGCCATTTTATTATACAATTTGTTGTCCTTATTAATGTATAGTTGCCATTGAAAAAAGGTCCCGTTTGTTGTAGATCTATAATTACCACCTTTAATCATGTACTCTTGAGTTGTTCCCATCATTGAACTGAATTGCTCACTGGTCATGTTGGAGGTTTTACTCTTGTACTTATTTTTATAAACTATCTTTCCCTCAAAATCTTGTCCAAAAGTGAATGACGCAATTGTCAATAGTAATAAGATCAATTTTACTGTCCTCATTGTAGTTTTATTTTGTTACGCTAATTTGTCCTGTAATAATTGGCCCCAATGTACAGATGGTGGCAGAAATTGTCACACGGGAGACGATTATTTTGTTGTTTTTAGTCCCATTTGAATACCGAGTTTCTCATATTCAATGTCGTTGGGTTCCCATAATTCAATTTTGTTTCCTTCTATATCCATGATGTGAACAAATTTTCCGTATTCAACGGTCTCAATTTTGTCAACAACAGTTACACCTTCCTTTTTTAGTTCTTCAACAAGTAGTACAAGGTTTTCAACCCTGTAGTTAATCATGAAGTCCTTTGTGGAAGGCTGAAAATATTTCGTTGAATCGTTAAATGGACTCCATTGACTAAATCCCTTTTTTGTAGAATCGCTGGCTTGTCGCCACTCAAAGACGGCTCCATATTGGTTGATGCTCAAGCCAAGGTGAGCCTTATACCATTCTCTCATCTTTTTAGGGCTTTTGCATTTAAAGAAAATTCCCCCAATGCTGGTTACTCTTTTCGTAGTAGCGTTATGGTCAGTTTTGCCAATGACTAAATTGTTGAAAGCGAAGCCCAAGCCGAATGTGGTGACAAATGCAAGTGTGATTAGTATTATCTTTTTCATTTGTAAAAATTAGTTTATAAATTTTATTACTGCAATGCAGTCAAGTTAATAGCGTTCCGTTTACTGTGGTGGTCATCATCTCTTGTAAAACCTTGACGTCAATGTCATCCAGTTTATTGATGTAAAGACAACCTCCTCCTGTCTTATGCTTACCTAGCTTTTTCAGTGAGGTAACATGAACCTGGATATTCATCAGGTAAATGGTGAGGTTCGCTTTACGCGGAGAAAACCCAATTTTGAACCATTCCACTTCTCGTCCAGAAGTAGGACTTTTATATATTAATTTTCCAAACCCAATGATTGAACTGCCCCACATTTTTGGTTCTTCCTTGCTGATTTTTTGCATTAATTTGAGTAAAAGAAAACTGTCTTTACGCTTTTGTTCATCTTTCGCGCTATTGATAAAATCCTCTACACTTGCGGAGTTTTCTGTCGTTTTAACTTTTGCTAATTTTCCCATATTTGATTGTTATCATTTCATGTAGTCGCTGTCGTCATAGCGTGATGCACAACGCTTTGAGGCTTGGCAAAGGTTGCGATTTTTACCCCAAATGTTGACGCGGAGAACCAATGTTGATTAACCACAAATGTGCCCACGGAGCACTATACCGCCACTTTTCAAAACCGCTGTTATGTGCTGGTTTTATTCTTTCGCGAGGCAGTGCAGGCTTATTTCTCCGCGTGACATTAATAATATAAACCCCAGCTGTTAATTGTAGACGTTAGACAGACGGAATTCAAAATAAATTCGGGACACTATTAAAATTTATTTCCATTTTTCAGGAATTAGCGGCTTTAATCCTTTCAAATTCCTCTTCTAATTCTTTACAAGCCTGTGCGCAAGTGTTTTCAAGCTGTAAAACCAAGTTAGGTATTCCATCTGTTTGTTCCTGTGCGCTTGCATATTCCTGAACTTTTCTTGCTATGTTTTCAAATTCTACGCTAATACCCATTATTGAAAAGGAAGGAATCATTTTATGAGCTGCCGATTGTATCGAATCCCAATCTTTATCACGTAACCCTTGTTTCATTGTGCTGATCAAAGGGGGCGTTTGTGCCAAATAAATAGAAATCATTTCCATCATTAATGCAGGATTAGATTTTGTACGAAGATTTAAATGTTCAAGGTCAATGAATTTTGGATTTTTCGTTTGATTATTTTCATTCACAACCTGTTGGTTATGTTTTTTTAGTACCGGCTTTTTTATTAAACCTATTATTTTACTATATAATATTTTTTCGTCAACAGGTTTAGCAAGGTAATCATTCATTCCTACAGCTTGACATTTTTCAACATCAATTGTAGTTACATCAGCAGATAAAGCAATAATGGGAATTTGTGAATTCATTTTAGTTCTAATATATTCTGTAGCTTCAAACCCATTCATTTCCGGCATCTGCAAGTCCATCAAAATAATATCGTAAGATTTAGCCTGTAACTTTTCAATAGCTATTTTTCCATTAGATGCCATATCACTTTCAAATCCATAATCATCCAAAAGAGTCCTCATCAATAATTGATTGAGTGCAATGTCTTCGACCACCAATACTCTTATATTATTTATTTCCGAATCCAATTCCATTACTCCTGTTTCTGATTCAGGTTCAACTTCATCTTTCGTTTTTTGAAAAACTAATTCAAAACTAAAAGTAGAACCCACATCAATTTTACTTTTAACACTAATACTTCCGCCTTGGGCTTCTACTAAATGTTTAACTATGGCAAGTCCTAATCCGGTTCCCCCATACTGACTGGAAGTATTAATTGTTGCTTGCTTGAAGTTTTCAAAAACCATTTCTATATCTTTTTCCGCAATTCCAATTCCTGTATCTGAAATTCTAAATTCAATGGTTACTTTCTCTTGGTCTTCATTAAGCAAAAGAACAGATACTGTAATTTTTCCTTTTGATGTGAATTTTACTGCATTACTTACAAGGTTCAATATTATTTGATGCAAGCGCACCGGGTCACCTAACAATACTTCAGGAATTTTAGAATCGTATTCTTTAATTAACTCTAAATTCTTTTCCAGAATTTTTGTCTCAAATAAATGAAGCATTGCTGCCATGGATAATGATAATTTGAAAGGTTTTTGCACAAATATCATTTTCCCTGCATCTACTTTTGCCAAGTCCAGGATGTCGTTAATGAGCACAATTAATGCGTCACCGCTGGTTTTTATTGCTGTCAAAAATTCTTTTTGTTTTGGCGACAAATCTGTTCGGAACATTACTTTCGTAAACCCGATAATGGCATTCATTGGGGTGCGGATTTCATGGCTCATGTTTGATAAAAATTGTTGCTTTCCTCTCGCTACATCTTCAGCCATTGCTGTTGCACTTTCAGCTTTAGTTTTTGCATCTTCTGCAATTTCTGTTGCATTTTCAGCAGCTACTTTTGCATCTGTCAATTCTGTGTTAATTCTTTTTTGGTTGGTAACATCTCTTGCTACAATCACTACTCCCAATACATTTCCTTTATCATCTTTATATACTGAGCCGTTGAATAATACATCGGTAAGTTTGCCATGCTTATGGCGAAGTGTAAGCGGATAATCGGCAACAGAGCCTTTTTCAAACACTTTTTGATATACTTCACGAGCCATTTGAGGTTCAATAAAATAATCAAAGAAGTCAGTGCCTTTGAGTTTTTCCCTGGTGATGCCAGTAATGTTCGCCAATGCCTCATTCATATCTGTTATCTTCCCTTCAACATTGATGGTAACTAAAGGGTCTAAGCTTGCTTCTATCAAACTTCTTACATAATGTGATTCTTTGTTTGCCATTTTTATTGCTTTATATTAATCAACCTATTTCAGGAACGATGCAGTTACATTTTCTACAGAATTGCCCAGTTTAGGTTTATTGTCACACGACAATAGAACAGGAATCGTAAGAATTAAGGTAGTAGTCTTCATTGTCGAAAAGCAATTGGCTACAACGTCTCTTCTTAAGACACTCCGTGCCTTATATATCTCTGTTCCCAAGGTAAGATACCTCCCAGCCTCAACTTGTCCAACAGGAAACCTCAAAACTAAACGTTGCCGAAGTTCAAAGTTCGCACAGAAATTACAGTTCTTGCTCAAGCCCATCGCGTATTGCCGCCTCAAGTATAGCAATGTTTATATCTTTTACCGTTTTGAACTTAATGCAATATCCGCTCACGCTCGCGGTGCCAAGTCTTTTTCCATATGTCTGGGCTAAGTATTTCTTCTCTTTAATACCAAGGATATAGACAGATATCCCGGTTTTGTTTGCACTAATACCAATTTGATAAAACTCTCTGGTCTTTCCATCAGCATATTTTATAGTGTGAAATCCATATCCAATATTAGGATTAGAAACAATTTTATTTTCACTGTTTTTACCATCCAGGAACCATAATTTACAGGCTGGCATTATTCGCAGAATGATGCGGTGCAACGCTTGCATGTCTCTGCGTTTTGGTTCAGGTTGACTGATAATATACTCGTTGATTTGTTCTTTTATGCTCATATAAAATTTAGCGGTGCTTACCCTAATCGGTATTCAGCAACTATGTTTGATTTTAGTTCGTGCTAAATAATCTATTAAACACTAGCTCTCGATGGTTTTACAAACGTTTTACATTTGTTTTACATACCTTTTACAACCAAAAAGCGGCAGGATAATGGACAGCCAATATCTTTACAACATTGTTTCACCAAACCAATTATAGTCATGAAAATCTATAACCTTGCTTTTTTGCTCCTTTTTCTATTCCCCTTGGCAAGTAATGAGGCAGTAGAATTTCCAGCATCATCTCCAATCACTGATGGTCAGCAAAAACTAAATACAAATAAGTCGGGGGCTGTAAACCTCACTTTTAAATCTATTGATGGCGGACAAACATGGCAGGACATTAGCGAAGGGCTGCCCGAAAATTTGCAGGGAGATGCTTTCTTTTCAGACGATCGTGGGCTCTTTTTACGCGCTGGAATTTGGATGTATCACAGCAAACCAAATTCCACCGCTCCTTTTTGGAATAAAGAAATTTTCCCTGACGAACACGGGATATATGCATACAATTACAATGGCCAATTTTCACAAAAAATAAACGGAACGAGTGTATCAGATTTTCAAAAGAAAGGAGTACACACCGTTTTTGAAACTGCCGGAGGCTCAGTTTTCATCGGCACCGACAACGGCATTTTTAAATCCACTAACAGTGGAAAAGCCTGGAAACAAGTCAATACTGGAGGATGGGTCATGAAATTGGTAGAGTCAAACGGTGTACTCCTTGCAACCAGCCAGGGAGGAATATTAAGGTCGGCCGATGATGGTGAAAACTGGGATTTGGTGATTAGTGAGGGCGGTGTTGGCATCGCTGTAGAACGCATCAAAGGTGGATTCGCTGCAATCACTTACAGTACACAGTCGAAGACGAGAAGAGTGCGAACATCCTACGACAGGGGAAAAACATGGGAAGCTATTGATGAAAGACTTCCTGCTGACCTAAGCATTGCCTCAATTATTCAGGTTGGTGAAGACCTCTTTTGTGGTCATCCTAACGGCATTTTTAGATCATCCGACAAGGGACAAACATGGAAACTGTTACTTCCTTCTATAGGACTTAAGGTCTTCAATTTATCTACTTCAGGCAACGTGATTTATGCCATAGCCAGAGATGGCGGGTGTTGAAAAATCCAGATTAACTTGAAATAGGGAGTTGTGTCGGTTCGATTGGTAGCGTTTAACCTTCCAACGACTTAGAGATGTTGTGGTGTCCGCTTATAATTCTTTCACTTTCCTTCGCATCAGGTTCCATTGACCAATTTCCCTTTTCAGAAGTTCCTCCAAGAATGATTCCATCTTTTCGGGGAAACATGTAAAGTAAATTATCCCGAGAGGGCAGTACGTATGAATAGTCGATATCACCCTGAGGTAGCAATACGGTGAGTTGTCCTTTTACCGGAACGATCTCTTTGTCATTGAATAATTGACCAGCTCCCATTCCAGTACAATTCATGATCACTTTCTCGCGCAATTGAGAAATGGATTGAATTGAATCAAAACTTTTAACTTTAAGCTTGCCGCCTGCGAGATAAAAATCCTGCAAAAGCGCGTTAAGATAAATTGGCGGTTCTATCAACATGGTATTGATTTCTGCCACGTCTTCAAAGCCGAAGTAGGTCTTTGCGTTGTGGCGGGCCACATATCCCGGATATAAATCTTTGCCACCAGGAAAATCGAAATCACTTCCGAGGAAGTAGTTCTTGATCCACCTCACACCATATTTATCACCAACAAAATCCTGAAACATTCGCTGCGAAATTTTAGATGCCAGATTAAATTGAGCCATGAATTCATCACCAACCTTGGCGCGTTCATAAACAGAGACAGGACCCCACAGGGCACCAGCAATATTAGAAGTAGTATTTGGTGGTAAGTCTTTAGCATAAATAGTAACCTGAAAACCCCTGCGCTGCAGAAGCCGTGCGGTGGAAAGGCCTATGACACCACAACCCAAAACAGCAAACGAAGTTGCGTTGGTTTGCAAAGCCAAATCAACGGCCATGGTTGCCGTTCCCCAGGAAAGTGACACACCTCCGCCACCGTGACCGTAATTGTGAACAATAGTTTTACCATTAACCTGGTCTGATTTTAAAACGAATCCGGAAGGACGAAATGGTCTTAATCCAACCACCGTGCGAATCACTCTGTCTGAGGAAACGTGAACGGGTCTGAAACTCACATCCTGAGATGCTAGGGTATTAACGCCACTGTTAAAATGTCGGGAGCCAAAACCGAAACTTGCTCCAGCGGCAGCTATTAATCCTGTCACCTTTAGAAACTTTCTTCGGTTAAAATGTGTGTTCACTTTCATTATTTTAAGTTTGCTGAAGTGTGTCTGCTATTCCTCAAGTCAAATATACTTTTTATCTTCTTGTTTGTGGCAGTTTAGTAAGTAGACTCTTCCTGAAAATGCGAAGGGTTGCCTGCTACTTAGTAAAAGTACATGTCCAATTGCTTAACAGTCTATAGTATGTCGTCCACAACTATTCTTCAAATTCATTATATCCCAAGTTATCTTTGAAGTCACTCACTTCTCACCGTGGAGAATTTTTGAAAGCAAGTTGTCAGCCGTTGTTATGAAAACTACTTTGTGCGACTCAATTGCTGTTAACGCTCGGCTATGAAACGTATGCATTTAAATAACTACATCTCTGTCCACGTTGCTGAACGAAATTAGGAGCACACACTTTAAGAACCTACAATACTGCATATGTTTTATAGCTTTTGTTGGGTGCTGTTTCTTACCGGTGTCCAAGATTAATCTCTTTCATTTCAAAGTAACATTGTTCACAAACTAATCTTATGTCTGCTAATCTCATAGACTCGTCATTCCATCCATCTTCTCTTTGTCGTATTACTTCACACTCATTACACCACGCTTGAAAATCATCGTCTTCCCCAAGTTCCATATTCTCGAACGTCTCGAATGATTCCTCGAATCCGATTTTGTCAAACTTGTTAAGATGGCTGCAAACAAAGGCTCTTCGTTTGTACTCGTGAGCATTGCACTGCACAAATTTGTCCTTTATGTTTTTGGCCGTCTCATTGTCGATAAATTCAGTTAAAACTAAAAATATCTTTAATTGATTATCATTAACCGGTCGATAGACACCAAGTCCGTTTCTAAGTTTAGCTGCAATAGCAACGAATTCCCACGCCTCTACTTCATTACTTTCAAAAAGTCCGTTTGTTAATTTTATAAAATTATTGTCATGTCCAAATTCTCTTATTAATTCAGTTTTTGCTTTAACATTGACGAGTGTATCTTCATTGTCCCATGACCATTTCCATGTGTTTGATTTGCTGGAAAAGCTACCTACGTCAAAATACTTAAAATTTAATTCTTTGTCGCCAGTCGAAAAAGTCAACAGTCCGGTAGCTTGGTTATAGGACCAGCTTTCATAAAACGATATGTTATAGTCTTTATAGAATTTGTCCTGAAGCTGTTTTAAATCTTCAACACATTTCTCGGCAAAGCTGTCGTAGTCTTTAATGTTCAAAGTCACTTGATTCTTGTTTGAAATTGCGCCCAACATCTCTGTATAAGACACACCGTATCCTATACATCCCAAGGTAAGATACCTCCTTGCTTCAAATAACAAGAAACCACAAAACAAAACGTTGCCAAAGGGCGAAGGAAACCCATTAGGGCTTCTAATTGCCAGTCTTTTCGGTTGTCTCAAATCCCTTTTCAGTCATGACCTCTGTCTTTGCCTTATGGGTGTCTACACTTTCTCTGGTGAACCAGGCATCACGTAATTGCTTTTTGGAAAACAACTCCAACTGATCACCAAAGTGAGGTGAATCTTTCTGTGTCGCATTGCCATAACTCAGCAACACTTTGGCGTTCACCCGATCGCCAAATTCAATCACACCTACCCAGGAATCACCACCACCAATATACATGTGGGTATCATCTGCATCTGCAGGCCACGCTACTCGCACCACACCCACAGAACCATCTATTCCATTTCCGGGAAGGTCCTTGTCATTGTATTTGATTCTATAATAATCACCCCATGGTAGGTCCAATCTTCCAAATTTCTTTTGCATTTCATCAGCTGCCGCTTCGAGGAGTTGAACCGCACGGGCCGGATCTGAAATGCCATCAGGAGTAGTGATGGGGTTTTTCATATCCCATCGGGTGGTGTAATTGGTGTTCTGGAATACATTGAATCTGTTTGCCCAACTGTAGAACAACACCGTACCCTTGCTGTCTACATTAGCTTCCCGGTCCCACTTTTCAAGAACTGCCTTTGCCTCTTTGGCTTTTACGGACTTGGATTGATCAACGGCTTCGAAAAGATCATCCAATATGCGGTCGGCAAATTCCAAATGAGTGGAAAGTTTATAGTCAACCAACTCCTGATGTGTAATGGATTCATCATCCATAAGCATTCGCGCAGACCGCTGAAGCCTGAATGACATATACTGTGGTGCCATGTAGGCAGGAAAATCTTTTGGGTTTAAGATGGTGGGTATCGTACTTGTCCAGGGTGGATCGTTGGAATTTTGGAGCCAGCCTGTAGCGGGGTTTTTCAATTTGGGCAGGTCGGCATAAGAATGCACTTCTGTCCAGATATCTGCAGACATTCCTCCTGGAATAATTCGATCCCAATAATCCCAATCTCCAGAACTTCTTTTAGGAACAAGGCCATTGAATAAATAGAAAATATCCCCCTTCTTATCGGCATACATTACATTCCAAAAAGGTATCTGCGCCATTTTCAATGCAGACTCAAACTCATCAAAGGTAGTGCTGTTGATCATCCGCCACCATTGCAAGAACATGTTTGGCCGATCCATTCCCACCATACGCAGCGCCAATACCTTGTCCTTAGATGAATTGACGACAGGCCCATGTACTGTTCTCTTCACCGTGAACGTAGAATCAATTAGGGTACCATCTTCACGCTTGACTTTTATAATTTCCGAGCTCGCTTCAAATTCCTTTCGTGCACCATCCAACAAATAACCGCCATCTTTCAATTCCAACTCATACGTATCTGCGTTGTCAATCGTGTTGTCAGTATGACTCCATCCCAAATTATCGTTAAAGCCGATGGCGATTCCTGGAAAGCCTACCAAGGTTGCACCGTACATACTTTTTCCTTTAAGATTCAAATGGGATTCAAAGAACAAGAATTCTCTCCACCACGGAAGATGTGGATTTTGAACCAACATGGCCTTGCCTGAAGCAGACCGTTTAGGCCCCACGGCAAACGTGTTTGATCCCATATCAGGCCATTGTTGAATCCGTCCCAGTTCGCCTCCACCTATAAAAAGGGTGAACACAATATACATACCATGCATGTTGACATCTTTGGTGGTCAACGGCAGCACTACTTTATTTTTCTCTTCAATACTTTCCGGATGCGCTTGCGCGTACGCATTCATCCCATTGACAAAGGAGGTATACATGGATTTGATCTCTGATTCTTGTTTGGCCTCCCATTCATCCGCCAGTTTGTCAAAGCCAAGGGTACGAATAAGAAGATCATTTTGAAGTTTATCTTTTCCCCAGTATTCAGCTCCCTTTCCCCTTGAACTGCCGTAAAGATCTAAAATAAGGTTCGCGTGATTATGCATTTGAGCCCAACCTTGTGCATAGAATAGATCTTCTACGTTATCTGCATAGACGTGAGGAACGCCCCATGTATCCCAGATAATTTCAGTGTTAGCTTTTTCCGGATTAGCACAAGATGTACTAATAAGAACGAGGGCAATAATGATAAAGAGGATGTTACTTTTCATAGGCATGATGGTCAAGTTGTAATTTATCCTAAAGTTTGAAACTTTGTGGTAAGTGATTGTTTAATAAATTTTTATAGCATTGGCGCCAACGGCTTACGTGTATGTACAGTACGCTGTTGGCGGTTCGTTGTTATTGTCTGTCCACGATGTAATTCAGTTCCGTTACCCCACAAGTAAATTGTCGGGTAGTCAATAGTTTTAATTTTATTTTGTCGTTGATGTCTACAAACAATGGAATGTTTGTCGTTGGTAGTGAGCTTGCCTTAAGACTGTCAACGCTATTAAGATTGATTGATTTATAAAATTTTTGGTCACCCGATTGGCCACGCGCCAGAATGGGGATAAACATTAGAAGTAAAAGTATTTTTCTCACCTGTAATATTTTCAAATGGTCTGATATCATGGCAACCAACGCCCGGCTCTTAAATCCATGCGTTTAGATACCTTCATCTTTGTCCCACTGCCTGCCCCGCGTCTCACGGGGTTGCTGACGAATTTTAATGGCACAAATTTTAAGAACCTACAATACAGCGCACGTTTTATAGCTATTGTTGGCAGTAGTTTTTTCCTACAGCGCTCTTCTATCTTGGAATAAGTTCCAGTTGCTGCATGAATTCAAGATTGTCAAGGAAATCTCTTTCTTCAGCAATCTTTCCATTTTCCATACGCACTAATGTAACACCGTCTATGTCCACTTTTTTGCCTGTCGCTGGAATGCCAAAGAAAACACCCGTTTGTGTTCCTTTAAAGTTCCAATGCTTCACCAGTTTTTCATCCATTCCAAATACATCTTTTATGGTAAATGTAATGTCAGAAAAGCCTGTCAAATAGTTTGCATAGTAAGCTCTTGCACTGTCGATGCCAACAACATCAGTGGGGCTGGCATGCATAACTACGGTCTTTGTAAAATTGGAGTCATTAAACATGTCCAATTTTCCCTTGTTAATTATTTCATCCCAAACGTGTGTGTACATTTTTATGTTGTCCTCAACTTTTGTATCCTTTTTTGGTGAAGAACATGCCATCACGATCAATGTTATCAATAACAATGTCAACACAGTCGGCATGGAAAATTTCAATTTGTTTTTCATTTGGTTATTGGGTTTGGTAAACTGTAGATTCAAAATAATAGTTTATGAGAATATTACGATGCGGAGAATTTCAACATCATTCACGGATCACTGCAATGCATTCAATCTCTACCTTGCGCCCAGGGCGAGGCCGCTTCCGGCTATAGCACTTCGTGCAGGAAAATGTTTCAGAAAATATTTTTTGTAGACTTCATTCATGCGGGGCCACTCCTGAATGTCGGCCATGAACACGGTGCATTTAATCACATGGTCAAGGTCTGATCCATTGCGTTCCAGCGTGGCTTTGATATTTTCTAATGTCTGCCTGGTCTCCGCTTCAATTCCTCCCGGCACCAATTTCCTGGTGGCAGGATCAGCGCCTAGCGCACCTGACAGATAAAGCATATTGCCCACGCGCACAGCACCTGAAAATGGGAGTGTATTGGGCGGTGGAACATCAAGGTATTCAACTTCGGTGCCGGATTTACCTTGTGAAAAGGCACATCCCAGTGACAGGAGGAGCAGTGTGAAACTTAGTGTGATTTTTTTCATAATCTGTTTTTTTTGAATGGAATTCAGTTGATAAAAATACTAAACTGTCAGCGGAGAAAAGCCGAAATAGGAAACCGCAAAACAAAACGCTGCCAAATACGGCATGCGCTGTTTATTCATCCGGTTCCATATTTCGTTTAAATAATTGTCTCAATTGATATTGCAAAACCTGGTATTGCTTGTTTGGGTCTTGGTCAATCGTATCGAACTTAATATTTCCAAAAGTAAGTTCTCTCCAATCCTTTGTCTTCATGGCTCTTTGTAAAAAAGTCATAGAGTTCTTTTTGAATTCTATTATTCGTTCTGTAATTGAATCGTAACCCATCCAGTAGGTGCTGCTGAATTCGTAACTCCTGTAAAATACCAACGAGTCATTTCGTTTCATGTACTGTGAGTTTCCAAATCCATAATCCCCCCCATCTCCTTTGTCAATAACCAGAGTGTCATATTTATCCGCATACACTCGATACTTACCAAAATAGTCACCTGTTCCATATTCTTTCTCTTTGACTTTCTTCGATTTCAGGATGATCGATCTTATCGTTCTCTTTAAATCCGGAAGATCAATTAACAAACTGTCTTCATCAAATTCCCGATGCACCATTGATCTCCAATAATTCTTTTGCGCAGCGTCTAGTGAGTCAGTCTGAAGATTATTAATGATCTCAATGGAGTCGCCCGTGTCATAATGCCTTACATCAGATGGTCGTTTGTTGCAACTTAAAAGTATCAACAATAATATGAATGTTAATTTATAGTTCATGAAAATCCTAAATGTCCTAGAATAAATTATGCTCAACGTCCATCTATAAGATAACTCGTGTCTAATCCATCCCTAGGTAAGATACCTCCCCGCTTCAAATTGTCCAACAGGAAACCACAAAACAAAACGGTGCCAATCGCATCGTCATTCTACTGCTTCATTAAACCTCACTCCAGAATAAGATTATCCACCTCCCAGTCGTCACTAATTTTCTTAAAGGTCACCTGTGCACCTCCATGCGGGCTAAAGCTCACTCGACCGAAGATCTTCCTTTTATTGATAAACATTAAGCTTGATAATTCAGCCTTGTTCATTGGTTCCATCCCTCCCGTCCACTCATAGTAGTTACTGAAGTCACATTGTATTGCTTCAAAATCGTCCAGGTCTTTATAGGCTGCGAATTTGTCAAAGGGTATGTTGGCAAGATGGTCAACACATGGTTGATAATCATTAATCCTGGTTTGAATGAAATCATCACTGAAGTTGTATTTTCTTAAGCTGGCTTTATAATTCTTAAAATCCAGTGTGGTCATCCCATCATTGCTCTTCACAAAAGTGGGGTTAAACTCAACCTTCAATCTTTTGTTGTTAGACAGGTCAATGTACCACGCGTAGAATCCTTCAATCTGACTTTTGATTTCCATGGAGTCTTTGGGTGCTATGCGCGGTTGTCCCTTGCTCATCAACGGAACAGCAAACAGCATAATGAGGAATAATTTGGGTAAGCTCATAGATTAATATTTATGTTGCCAACGTGATATGATCAAACAACGAAGTGTTGACCTCACAAAGTATATAGCAAGTGGCTATTTAAAGTTAGCAGTTTAATCAGAGAAACTTGTTGCGCTGACCAGATCATCAGTATCTGTTTGCGCAGCGGTCCGCTATGAAGCCGCGTCCTGCCCCACTGCATGCCACGCGCTTCGCGTGGAAACCAAACGTGAAACGAAGATAAAAACTTATAGCATACACCTCACCGCACCATTCAGCAACATTTTTTCGTAGGCCGTTCGCATCTTCTATAAATTTATGAGTCCAGCTTTGTTCTTCTTATAGAAGGGAGCCAGGAAATAATTATCTCTACTATCAATAAGGGGATAACCCAACTCAGCCATTCTTGTGTTGTATCTCTAATGTCAGCATTATCAATGAATGACAATAATCCGTAATTATTAATTAAGTCGCCTAAGATGCGCAAGAAGACAAAGACTAATGTCAACGTATAGCTACGTATCATGAACAGTTGATATGCTTCAATATTTCTATTTTTAATGGATATCCATGCAGAAATTGTCATGAACAACCATAGTAATGCAAGAATCATTACTGGAACAACCGAACCTTCATAAGGTTGTGTGTAACCAAGATATAGAGCGGTGAGTCCACCAAGGAGGCAGCCTAATATATATAGCTTGCCCAAAAGCTTATGCGATGTAACATGATGTTTGCGAAACCAAGGCCAGAATTGAAACGGACCCAATATAAGCGGTACAATCGCTGTCATTAGGTGAGAGACGAACCAAAACTGTTTATTCCAAAACGAATCACCAATACCCTCTTTAAAAAACCTGTAACTAATGGCTCGGTAAAGGTAATAAGTACTTAGTATGATGATAACTGTCCAAAATATTCTTGGGATTGTTTTTTATATAACTGTCATTTTAATCGTATGGTCAAAACTATATCAGTTCTTTTTAATTTTGTCCAAGGTTAATATTCCTTCCAAGAATGACTTTGTTAAAAAATTTCATAATCTTAACTTTCCTGTCTGTGGAAACTCAACTGCGAATGGAATGGCCTACAGCATCTCTGTACAAGACACTCCTCATATTACACATCCCCAGGGTAAGTACCTCCCTGCTGTCATTCTCCACGGCTACTGAAACAAAAATCAGATACTAAACTTTATACCTACCTATCAACCCCCGCTTCTATTGCCTGTGTATATCTACAGGCCTGGGTTATTCGCAGAATTCCCTGAACGCATTAGTCAATTTTTCGTCTTCATACTTAAGCGTTGACTTAATAAAGCCGCAAGCTTTTTCTTTTTGATTAAGATTATAAAGAGATTTTGTCTTCAAGATTAATGCCTCAACATTTAAAGCGTCATATTCAAGAGCAAGGTCAATGAATTTTAGTGCTTTTTCGTAATCACCTTTATTGACAGATTTACTAGCTTCATCAAGGTACTCTATCAGGTCCTTTTTCAATTTTGGCCCATTATAAACGTTATACCAAATTGTTATCGGTTCACTTCTTTTGATCCCATCGGCCTGTCCTGCCCTCCATTTCCCACTCATGGATTTCAAAAGATAGTAGAATGTGCTGTCCCAGGTTCCACCTACCTTCTCTATGATCACTAGACTATCCACTGTTCCTTCGCTGCTTACCTTAAATGAAATAGAGCCTGTCCCGTTTGCCTCTGCTCCAAATCTCAAAAATTCTGTTCTATAGCTAGCAAAATAGGTATTTATCAATCTATTGTCTCCGCCATATTGAGCCCTGTCTTTTTGTTTGAATTTGTCCCAAGAGCCTTGAATTGAAATATGAAAGATGGATTGTTGTCCTAGCAGAGACTTAGGCGTGGCAAAAAATACGATGATAATTAAAATTAAAGTCTGAGTTATTTTCATGAAATATTTAATTGAATACAATTTGATAATGTGTTTTTATAAATCAAGGCCGTCATGTTTTTTGTATCCGCTCGCCTTACCTACAACGTTGGCGAACATTTTCCTGTCTCACTTTAATTTCTATTTAAACGTAATAGGTAAAATCATTCTTTGTCTCACAGGTTTGTCTCTCTGAACTCCAGGATTCCATTTTGGTGAACCCTTAATCAACCTAACTGCCTCTTCGTCACATGGCTTACATAATCCTTGCTTAATTTTTACCTCGTCAGGTGGAATTTGTCCAGTAGAGTCTATGGCAAAGTCAACAAGCACTTTCCCACTTATTGATCCATTCTTAACCTCCTTTGGAAATTTTATGTTCTTATTTATGTAGTTATAAAAAATTTGCATTCCTCCCGGAAATGATGCAGGCTTCTCGTAAACTGCGAACACTTCGTCAACTGGTTTGTTTGTAATTGATTGTTTAGTCAATTCTATTTTGAAACTATTAACCTCTGGTAGCTTAACTTGCATAGATGGGTAATCTGAACTAACAATCTCAATATTTCCGATGCTGTCGACTTGAAGTTGAAAATAGCCTAATGCGTTACTTGTTGTTTTAATATCAGTTCCTATCAGAGAAACGGAAGCATCTTTAACAGGCTTCCCTGTTTCTTTGTCAACAAGTCGTCCTGTGATTGTCCTTTGGCCGTAAACAGAAATTGTTGTCAACATTAATAAAAGTACTACAACATAAAAATCAAATCTACTCATACTCTAAAATTTGTTTCATACGATCTTTTGTTGTCCATGTCGTCCCGAAAATGACCGACAACATTTCGATAAGACACTTCCTGTCTTATGTATTCCAATCCCCCAAGGTAAGATACCTCCCCGCTTCAAATTGTCCAACAAGAAACCACAAAACAAAACTTGCCAATGGCACAGCCATTTCGCGCTTCGTTAATGTTGGTGGCTCTGTGGCCTTCTCCGCACTTCACCCGTAGCCATATCTTTTCTCCACTTTTGTCAAATTGATTCTACATCATTGAAAATATCCCAAACAGTTTCCCATTTTCCGCTTGGCTGTCGTTTAGCTAAGATAATCCACTTATAAGTCTCTTTTGTTTCTACTCCCTTTCTTGTCTCATAGCCTGAACCTCGCATTACCGCCCAGTCATTAAAATAGATTACGTCATGCACTGTTTCATTCATTTCAACAATAGCTGAGTCGTTTCGACTTTTGAACATTTTGTCATAACGTTCTATGATTGCCTGTCGTCCATGATAAGATGGTTGGTCGGGCGTCATAAAGACAGCGTCTGCAGAATAGGTATTGGCACATCCTTCCGCGTCCCCCTTAATCCATGCGTCAACAAACTCATTTGTCACAGTCTGTATTTTTTCCAATTCTGGCCCACTTGATAACATAACTCCATTGGTCTTGTTTTCGGAGTCATGGTACACAATGCCTGATACAAAACCGATAATTATAGAAACAACTGATATGATGATTATCAAAAGCAGTCGATTGGTAGTCTTTTTTTCTGTCATAATTTGATTTTCAATTTGGTTGTGAATTGTCGTTTTGTCTGAGGCTACATTGCCACCAACATCTCTGTTATAAGACACTCCGTATCTTATACAGCTCTAGGTAAGATACCTCCCTGCCTCAAATTGTCCAATAGGAACCAAAAAACAAAACGTTGCCTATGGGACATTTTTAGCACACCGTTAAACCTCACTCCAGAATAAGATTGTCTACCTGCCAGGCGTCACCTATTTTCTTAAAAGCAATCTGTGCAGCTCCGTGGGGGTTAAAGCTCACCCATCAGAATATCTTCATTTTGTTGACAAGCATTAAGCTTGATAATTCAGCCTTGTCCCTTGGTTCCCTCCCGTCCACTCATAGCGGTTACAAAAGTCACATTGAATTGCTTCAAAATCATCCAGGTCCTTATAGGTTGCAAATTTGTCAAAGGGAGTTCAAACCTTTTAGATTCTTTATCGTAATATTACGTTATAGATATAACCTATGGGGGCGACAAAAACAGAACACTTTACCGACAAGCAAAACAATATTGCGGCACTCATCAAAGCCCTCGGCCATCCTGCCAGAATTGCCATCGTAGAATACTTGTTAAGTGTTGATGATTGCATCTGTGGCGATATCGTGAACGAGCTTCCCCTTTCTCAAGCCACGGTTTCGCAACACTTAAAGGAACTTAAAACTGCCGGAATTATCAAAGGAAGTGTTGAGGGCAACGCTATTTGCTATTGTATAAATGAAAAAGCCATTGACAAGCTTCAAGACTACTTTGGTGGCATTTCAAAAAAGTTAATACGTAAGAATGATAAATGTTGCTGATTGAATAATTATTCGGAGACCTCAACTAATTAATATGTCGCTTAATAAAAAACCAAACAAAGAAGGACCACTATTTCCCGCCCTGCTGGCCACCATAAAGAGGCTCACGGACGAGAGCGATCAAATACCTGCTGAACGAAAAACCATCCTGAATGAGCTAACGGCATTTGTTCAGCAGAAAGTTAATACCAGGCAGAAAGTCTATTTGAATTTTATCTGTACGCATAATTCAAGAAGAAGTCACCTGGCGCAAATCTGGGCGCAAGCGGGAGCCTGCTATTATGGGATTCCCGGTGTGGAATGTTTTTCTGGCGGCACAGAAGCCACTGCCTTTAATGTACGGGCCGTGGCCGCTATGCAGCAGGTTGGCTTCAATATCAAAAAAGTAAAAGAAGGGGATAATCCTGTTTATGAAGTATTGCTTTCTGAAAACAGTAAGCCAATCACAGCCTTCTCGAAAAAATATGACGACCCGTTCAACCACAATAAAGATTTTGCTGCGATCATGACTTGCTCTCATGCCGATGAAAATTGCCCGTTGGTTTTTGGCGCCACAGCCAGAATTTCGTTGCCGTATGATGACCCAAAAAACTTTGATGGTACACCCATAGAAGCGGAGAAGTACCTGGAAAGGGCGCATGACATCGGGAGAGAAATTTTGTACGCTCTTTCATCGGTAAAAGTATAAACGTCTATTCACATGGCTAATCAGAAACAACTCAGTTTTTTAGACCGTTACCTCACGCTTTGGATTTTTATTGCCATGCTTTCAGGTGTTGCCTCGGCAATTTATTTGACATAGAAACACTAATGGGCAACTTTCAAGTGGGCACCACTAACCTGTTAATTGCGACTGGACTTATTGTTATGATGTTTCCGCCACTTGCCAAGGTGCGTTATGAACACTTAGGCAAAGTATTTAGAAATATCAAAGTCATCAGCTTATCGCTTGTTCTTAATTGGATAGTCGGCCCTGTGCTTATGTTTGCATTGGCGCTACTTTTTTTGCGTGATAAACCTGACTACATGGTAGGCCTGATATTGATTGGCCTTGCCAGGTGTATAGCTATGGTATTGGTTTGGAACGACCTGGCGAAAGGAGATAAAGAATATGCAGCCGGACTGGTTGCCTTGAACAGCATCTTTCAGGTTTTGTTTTACAGCATGTTTGCGTGGCTATTCATAACTGTGCTACCTCCTTATTTGGGTATCGAAGGCTCGGTGGTTCATGTTACCATGAGCGATGTTGCCCAAAGTGTTTTTCTCTATCTGGGTGTTCCGTTCATTGCCGGATTTTTAACGAGATACTTTTTTAATAGAGCAAAAGGTGAAGAGTGGTATGTTCAAAACGTAATCTCTAAAATCAGTCCGCTGACTTTAATCGCTTTGCTTTTTACCATTGTGGTCATGTTTAGTTTTAAGGGAAAGATGATAACGGACATTCCCATGGATGTTATTCAAATAGCAGTTCCCCTTGTTATTTATTTTATGGTGATGTTCGTTCTTAGCTTTCTCCTCGCCAAAAGATTTGGCGCCAATTACGCGGAGAACGCTTCTGTTTCGTTTACCGCCACAGGAAACAATTTTGAACTTGCTATTGCTGTGGCGGTTGGTGTTTTCGGAATTAATTCAGGGCAAGCTTTTGTTGGCGTTATCGGCCCTCTGATAGAAGTGCCAGCACTCATTCTATTGGTTAATCTTGCTTTTTGGTTTAAGAAGAGAATGTATCCTTTATCTGAGATAAAGAATAACCCATTTAAATTTCGGTTTCGTACCTAATTATATACAACGTATGGAAGCTAACATGGCAAATTTTTGGACGGAGTCGCGACACGAACTAAAGAGCTTTGTCTATCGCAGAGTTAAAGACAACGCATTGGCTGAAGACATTGTTCAGGATGTGTTTATTAAAATGCACACCAAAATTGGTCAATTAAAAGAAGCTCATAAGATGAAGAGTTGGATATATCAGATTACACGAAATACGATCTACGATCATTATCGTGCGAAATCCAAAACCATCGACTTCTCGGATCTTGATTGGGAGAGTGACCCTCAGGAACTAAATAACTGTGTCGCATCATGCCTCGGTGACATGCTTACTACCCTTCCTCCCAAGTATAAAGAAGCGTTGGAGCTAACTGAAATTGATAATCTATCGCAAACTGAATTGTCTGAACGATTGCACATTTCTTATTCGGGTGCAAAATCGCGTGTGCAACGTGCAAGGCAAATGTTGAAAGAAAGGATGGAAAAGCAATACAATATTAAGACCGACTCCTACGGTAATGTGGTTGTCTGTGAAGACAGAAGCCCTTGCAACTGCCCGGCTTCATTTTCTGAACAGTGACTTTAAAAAAAGCGAGACAGTTGATGTCTCGCTTTTTGTTCTCAGTGGTTAACAACATCCGGTGGTTACACCGTTCTTGGGGTTCATTATCCAAGCGATTCAGAAGCATCGCGGATATTTGCCCGACAGTTTGTTAACATGCTATTTCAAAATCAAAAATTCCTGCACGACTTTGAGAACGTTAAAAAGGAGTGGGTGTTGAAAGCGAAGGAGGGGTTGAAGTAATGCATTGAATATAATCAATGAAGGGTGATGCTTTAGTCATTAGTCTTTAGTCTGTAGTGCATTGACTAAGGACTATCGACCATGGCCGCCACCAAACCAAATGACAACTCCAATCCAGAGCGGCATGAGTTGGGTACTGGTAATCCCAACAAAAGATTAAAAGACGAGAACAATCTCTCCACTAACCCAACGCCAGCGAAGGATCCCCTCAGCCATAGCTCGGTTTTCTACCGGGGGGATCCTTCGCTCGTTGGTCTGCCTCCATAATACGCAGCAGCATTTAAGGTTTATCATCCCAAAACCATTCTCCTCGCTGATCGCTCTGGATTAGAGTCAGATTGTTTTGTTTCCGGGTATCCATTATTGCCCATTAACTATCGATCATGGACTACAGACCCACCATTTATTTGCGACCGGGTATGACTTTGTATCGGTACGCTTGCACCTTTATACGGCTACTAGTGCACCTTTATATTGATACGGGTGTGTCTTTCTTTGCTATCAGGGGTAACTCTATTTGCAGTCTCATGCGACTTTAATACGGGTTCCACACCTTACCTTACATAGCGGTAGGGCTATGGCCTTAGCCATATCAGCTGACCCCATAACTAAAGGTGAGGAGATGTCCGGGTTACAACTGCCTGGTCAAAAAGTTAGCCCGAAAGACGGAGGTGATGCCTCCTATCAAAATAAGACACACGAATTATCACCCATTCACATAAATGGGTGTGGCGATTACCCGCTTAGTGGCTATGTTAGCGGCCTGATTAAACAAAACTATGAAACCAAACCTTTACTCCCTGGCCGCTTTAATCCTGATGCTGTTCGGCTGTAGCCAACCTAAAAGCACGGAGACGACATTGACCGAGGAAGAACTGATCGCGAAGGCCAAAGGCATTCACGAACGGGTGATCACGATGGACACGCACAATGACATCACCACGTCTAATTTTACAGCAGAAACCAACTACACCCAACCCCTCAACACACAGGTTAACCTTCCGAAGATGGAAGCAGGAGGCTTGGATGTGTCGTGGATGATTGTTTACACGGGGCAGGGTGAACTTACTGAAAACGGGTATGCGGAAGCATATGCCAATGCCGATGATAAGTTCAACGCCATACATCGCTTGTGCGAAGAGATCGCTCCCGATAAGATTGAACTGGCCCTCACCTCCGCAGATGTGCGCAGAATTAGCGCAGCGGGTAAGAAGGTGGCCATGATTGGCGTAGAGAATGGATACCCGATCGGATTAGATATAAAAAGAGTGAAAGAATTTGCCGACCGCGGGGCGCGGTACATGTCGTTGGCGCATAACGGGCACAGTCAGTTAGCCGATTCAAATACGGGTGAAGCAGACAGCGTGTGGTTGCACAACGGCCTGAGCGATTTAGGAAAAGAGGTCATTAAAGAAATGAACAAATGGGGCATTATGATTGACTTGTCTCATCCCTCTAAAATGGCCAACATGGAAATGATGCGTTTGTCCAAAGCGCCTGTTATCGCTTCGCATTCCTCCGCCCGGGCATTGAATGATGTGAGTCGCAACCTGGATGATGAGCAATTGATGATGCTGAAAGAAAATGGAGGAGTGGTGCAAACAGTCGCTTTTAAAAGTTATGTCAATACTGCGAAGAATGACGCCAACAACGAAAAAGCGAAATCGATCCTGGAGGAATTGGCTGCCGCAGAAGGGTTTAAAATGCTGGAGCGGTCAGATCTAAGAACTATGAAAGCGGAGGCACGCGAAGCGTACATCAAAAAATATATGGAGATCAGAGATAAAGCCAAACCCAGAATTGAAGCGGAAGTAAATCCGGTGGCTCCTCCTGTTAACGTAGCTGATTTTGTAGATCACCTCGATTACCTGGTTGGCAAAATTGGTTTAGAGCACGTGGGTATCAGCTCCGACTTTGATGGAGGCGGTGGAGTAGAAGGCTGGAATGATGCTTCCGAAACATTTAACGTGACGCTGGAATTGGTAAGGAGAGGCTACACCGAAGAGCAGATTGGTGCGCTGTGGAGTGGCAACCTGCTACGGGTGCTGGACCAGGTACAGGCCGTAGCCAAAGAAATTCAATCCGGGAAAATGTAATTGGCTTGCCAAGGTTGGTGTTCGTTCAAACCCTCCTGTGAAATGTCATATCGGCCAAGTATGACGGCTGGCAGTAAGAAAACTGCTTTCATAAATATTGAATACACCTAAACCAACGAATGGCGCGAGCCGGTATCCAGCAAAGTCATGATGACTAAACTATGAAATGCTTTTCATAGCCACTTCACTGTCGCTTCCACGGGATACCGGCTCGGGCTTTAAGCGTATGTACTCGGTATGATTAGAGTTACCCGTCCGGCCTTGCCTGCGTGCACTCCGGCAGGCAGGTATGACAGCGATGTAGTAGTTCGCGCAGAACCAACCTATGATAACTTTGAGCAGGCTCAGTGCTGAACCTTTCCTATAGTCACAACAAACCCTCCTGTGAAATGTCATACCGGCCAAGTATGATGATTGGCAGTAAGAAAACTGCTTTCATAAATATTGAATACACCTTAACCAAATACTGACGCGAGCCGGTATCCCGTTCGGAACTGGTGACTGAACCATGAAATGCCTTTCATAGGAACAGCAGTGCTGCTTCCTCTGGATACCGGATCGGGTTTTAAGCGTATGTACTCGGTATGATTAGAGTTACCCGTCCGGCCTTGCCTGCGTGCACTCCGGCAGGCAGGTATGACAGCGATGTAGGAGGGTGCAAAGAACTATCCAATGAAATTGTCATACCCGCCTGCCGAAGTGCACGCAGCCAAAGACAAGCAACCCCACTTTTTACTTTTTACTTTTTACTTATTTCAACACCCTAAGTTCTACTTTCCTAAAATCAATCGGTTGCCCCTCGCTCTGCAAAGCAATGAACCCAGACGTTAAGGGTTTGCCCGGTTGCCACAGCGCGCTGTCATAACCATTTACCACACCGCCACCCATGGAAGGCTTGTTGTATTGCAACACAGTATCACCATTGATGATATGGGTGATCAATGAATCGCCCAGCACAATCAACTCGGCCCTCACCCACTCGCTGGCCGCATAGGTTTTTGAAGTGGAGTTGAGACAATGATTTTCATATTGGGTTCCCTGGTAAACGATCTCCGTGCCGGGTGAACACATGTTGCCGGTGGGGCGAGGATTGCCATCACCCAGCCCGGCCAGAAACTGCATCTCTATGGAGATGGGCCAGTTCTGTTCTTTGGGCATCGTGCGTGGATCCTGTGAATGAAACATCACCCCACTGTTGAGCAAGGTATAATCGGGTGCACCTGGCTGAAGGCTTCCGGTAAACCGGTATTCCACCACCAGGTGAAAACGGGAATAAGGATGATCATAATACAAGTGTCCGAACTGGTCATTGAAATCTCCGTATTGATCATAGCGCACTTTGATCATGCCGTCCTCCACCCGGAAGGTGTTACCAAAATTAACCCCCACATCGTGGTGATGTATTTTAGAAGTCCAATGAGTGAGGTCTTTCCCATTGAAAAGGGAAATCCACTCTTCCTTTTCGGAAGATTTTTTCTCCCGACATCCTGCGAGGGTTAGCAGGAGAAGTAAACAAGCGAAACTAACTCTTATCATCCCGTTAAATTATACAAAACTTAGTGCCTCTTTGTCTCTGTCGTAAACATTCTTTTAGCCACTAAGACACCAAGCCACAACGAAACACAAATCAAATCGCAAAAACTTAGTGCCTCCGTGCCTCGGTGGTGAAAACTATTTTAGCCACTAAGACACCGAGGCACAACGTGACCACTAGCCAAATCGTGAAACTTAGTGCCCTAGTGTCTTCGTGGCAAATATTCTCAATAGCCACTAAGACACCAAGACACAACGAACCACAAATCAAATCGTGAAACTTAGTGCCTCCGTGCCTCGGTGGTGAAAACTATTTTAGCCACTAAGACACCGAGGCACAACGTGACCACTAGCCAAATCGTGAAACTTAGTGTCCTTGTGTCTTTGTGGCAAAACATTCTAATTAGCCACTAAGACACTAAGCCACAACGAACCACAAATCAAATCATTATAACTTTGTGCCTCCGTGCCTCTGTGGTGAAACAAATAGTCTTAGGTTGAACTGTTATTGTAAGTACGGCCCGATCACCTTCTTCCAGATATCGTAACCCGTGCGGTTCATGTGAAGATTGTCTTCAATAAAAAGATCCTTACGTACTTCTCCTGAGGCATCCAGCATCGGTGTCCATACATCGGCATACAAAACATTCTTTTTAGCCGCAGTCCAACTTTTAAGTTGCCGGTTAAAGTCTTCATACTTTGCATTCAGCTGCCAGCGGGCCACACTCGGCTTGGCGGAAATAAAAATGATCTTCACGTTGGGCGAGAGCTGTGATCGGATCAACGTCACTATCTTATCTGCATCTGCTAAAATCTCTTCCGATGTTTTCCCTGCACTGATATCATTATCACCTTCATAAATAAAGATCATGGAAGGCTTATAATTTATAATCAATGAGTTTGCATGAAATAGCAGGTCCACCATCTCTGATCCGCCAAAGCCACGATTCAACACATTCTTCTTCGGAAAATCTGTATTCAACTCCTTCCACAGGCGAATGCTGGAACTGCCCGTGAACAGGATCAACTTCTTTTTATTCACCAGGCTGTCGCCCGCCACGAGGGCATTTACTTCTTTTTGAAAATGAGGCAACTCCTGCGCAACCAGCGTTACCCCCGCGCATAGAAAGAAAAAAAGGAAGAATATCTTACGCATAGTCATTTCCGTGACTAACCATCAACAGTACTTAATAACCCTCTGCTTTATCATCACCACGCGGATCAGCCCCGCCTTCGAGTTTATGATCGGGCCTTACTAAAATAGCATCCACACGTCCAATGCCCTTGCGCATTTTAAAGGTGTGTCCCATCGTTACCAACGCCAGGCTATCTTCTGCCGTTAAGGCTTTTTGCTCGTTGAAGACAAAATCCGGTGCCCACTGACTATGAATGCGCTTGGCCTCCACTGCTTCCTGCATGTTCATGCCATGGTCAATCACATTTAAGATCGTCTGAAACACAGAGGTGATGATGGTAGTGCCACCCGGTGTGCCCACCACCATAAATAACTGCCCTTCTTTCTCAACAATAGTTGGTGTCATAGAACTCAGCATTCTTTTTCCAGGTTCAATTTTATTTGCTTCCCCGCCAACAGCACCATACATGTTAGGTGCACCTGGCTTCACGCTGAAGTCATCCATTTCATTATTCAAAAAGAATCCCGATCCTGCCACCACCACATGCGAACCATAACCACCGTTTAAGGTAGTCGTTACCGCCACCGCGTTGCCTTCTTTATCCACCACCGAAAGATGTGTGGTCTCCTCCGACTCCGTCATACTGATATCACCTTCCTTCACCGCGCTGCTGGGTGTTGCCATATCCAGTTGAAAATTACTCATGCGTGCTGTTACGTAAGCTTCGCTGGTAAGTGTTTCCACGGGCACTTTAATAAAATCAGGATCACCGAGATATACAGACCTATCCGCATAAGCACGCCTTTCTGCTTCAGTCATGAGATGTACCGTCTTCACAGAATTCCATCCCCACTCTTTCATCGGTTGCTTCTCTACGGATTTCAACAACTGAAACAACGCCACTCCACCACTGGAAGGCGGTGGCATAGAAATAACTTTATACCCTTTGTATTGGGTGGTGATGGGTGCACGCCAAACCGCATTATAATTTTTTAAGTCTTCATAGGTGATCAACCCATTGCCACGACTCATCTCCTCTACAATATCTTTGGCCGTCTGGCCTTCATAAAAACCAGCTCTGCCGTTGTCTCGGATGCGTTCCAGGGCATGACCTAAATCGGTGTGCCAGATGGTATCACCTGCTTTCCAGTCGTCATTGATTAATTGTGTTGGCAATACAGAATTATATTTCTTCAAATCTTCCTGGATGTATTTCATTCCCTCAGCTTCCTTTTCCGTCAACACAAAACCATTCAACGCCAGGTCCACTGAAGGTTGAACCAGGTCCTTCCAGGGAAGTTTACCATATTTCTTATGAGATTCTTCAAGACCAGCCACCGTGCCTGGAACACCACTCGCTAAATGACCCACTACACTAAGGTCAGGAATGGCTTCACCGGTTTCTCCGATGTACATATTCGTGCTTGCCTTCGAAGGTGCTTTTTCGCGATAGTCAAGCGCATCGATGGTACCATCTTTGAGGCGTGCCAGCATAAATCCACCACCTCCTATGTTTCCCGCGCCCGGATAAACTACGGCCAGCGCCAATTGTGTTGCGATTGCAGCGTCAATGGCATTGCCACCTTTCTTCAGGATATCGATCCCAACCTTTGAGGCCAGCGGATGTGCCGATACGACCATCGCAGAATCTGCCACCAGGCCAGTAACGCGGTTCGCAGTTTCGGTTTTCTGGCAGGCAAAAACGACTACGCACAATATTAAAATGTAACTACTTCTCATGGTATAAAGGTTATCAGGTTTTGAACGCTAAAGATAAAGGATACCCTAGCACTAGAGGTACTTTCGCATACAAATACTTTCCTTCACCTCCACGTAGGGCGGAAAATTAGGTATTCGTGTGTATCCTGATTTCTCATAGGCGGCAATGGCTTCGGGTTGATTGATACCGGTTTCGAGTATGGATACGCTAAACCCTTCTCTTCTCGCCCATTTCTCTAATTCCGATAATATTTTTTTTCCGATTCCCTTGTTGCGATGAGAAGGCATGGTAAACATTCTTTTTATCTCGATGGTGAATTCATCCACCGGACGGAATGCACCACAAGCAATAGGCATGGTTTGATCATAGGCCAGAACCACATGCGCATTTTCAATCATCACATTATGTGGAGTGCGCATATTTTCAATAAACGGATAACGCACTACAAACTCGTTGTCCAGCTCTACGATCAGCGTGTTAAAATCAGGATCAGAAAACCGGGTGCGCCTAAGATTAATCATACTACTAAAATAACATACCGATAGCAGCAATCACGGTCATGCTGATAATAAACCAGCGATACATGGTATCCGTAAGTTTCCCCACCAACAAGATGCCCAGGTAGGCTCCTAAAATAATGGCAGGTAGTGTCAGCAAATCAAGCAGCATCGTGTTCCAACTAATGGTGTGCCACACAAACACATGGAATGGAACCTTGAACCAATTCACCACCAGGAAAAACCAGGCCGTGGTTCCGATGAATGCATTCTTGGGAAGTCGAACCGATAACAGGTAGACGCTCATCACAGAGCCGGCAAGATTTCCCACCATAGAAGTAAAGCCACTGGCGACACCGGTGGTGATCTCAAAAGATTTATTCCTGGGAATATGCTCCGGAGTGCCGAGCTTCTCCAACCAAACCATAATGACTACGCTTACCAAAATGGTAGCCGCCATCACTATTTTAAAAATATGATCGTTGATGTAGCTCCCGGTAATGGTGCCGGCAATGACTCCCACCGCGGCCCAGGGAAATAAAAGTCTTAAATGATGCCACGAAGCATGACGATGATAATACCATACGCCAAACACATCGGCCATGACCAGCAACGGCAACATGATGCCACTGCTAAGCTGACCACCGAACACATTCGCTAATAAAGGAACGGATAACATGCCTGCACCCATCACACCCGTCTTCGCCATACCCGTGAGTAGCGCAACAGAAAAAATGAAGAATAACTGCAGGTAGGAAAGTTGAAACGTAAAGAGTGTAATCATTCGTTGCCGGTTATCAGTCTCCACTCACTGGCAATAGCAACCAGTGAGCAGTGACTAGTATTATTTTTCAAGTTTCTTTAGCCCGGCATCGATTTCACTTTTCGAAAGCCACTTACCACGCATCATCACACCTTCTACTTTTTTTGTATTGGTAATATCCGTTAATGGATTTCCATTGATTAAAATCAAGTCTGCAATAGCACCTGGTCTTATGGTGCCTGCATCCGCAAGCTTTAAATAGTTCGCCACGTTCACGGTGCCGGTGAGCAATGCCTGGTAAGGCGTAAGACCTGCTGCCACCAAGTATTTGAGTTCATTATGCGTTGAAAATCCGGGTACATTAAAAACCTGTGGTGCATCGCAACCCAACAACAACCCTACTCCGTTCTTCTGGCATTCAAGGATCAACGTTCTCCTCAATTGGATGAAGTCATCGATTTTCTTTGCATCAAACTGATCATTGGCCATCAGATCTTTTTTGGAGTTGATCCACTGATCAAGCGTCTTCTTATCCATGTATTTGATTTCCGATTCTTTCAGAAATTCATCTCCTGTAAATTGAGCATTAAACCAGCGGTCCGCCAATGATTGTGTGGGCACCACCCAAATGTTTTTCGCTTTCAATTCTTTCATCAGCCTGGGAATGACGGATCGATCCACTTTATCGGCCACATACATTCCGAATAAGCCAGTCTGCTGTTCCATCATGCTTTCAATACCCGGCACCATCGCTTCCACAAATCCATCGAGGTGATCAATGGAGGAGTACCCTGCTTCAATGGCCCGCCACACTCCTACTCCAAAAGAAACGTGACCCACAAAGGGGATCCCAACCTGGTTGGCCGTACTTGATATCGCAGTGAATGTTTCTTTCGTCAATCCGGGATGCAGCTTCAGATAATCATACCCTGCATCCTTTTGTTCACGCACCATCTCAGCACCATGCTCGGCAGTTTTTACACTCTGTCCGTTAAAGGAAGGACCGGTAGTATAAAACCTTGGACCAAATACTTCACCGCTATTAATCATAGCGCGCAGTTCAAGATGCTTGGGGTGACCTAACATTCCACGAATGGTGGTGATACCATTGGCGGCAAACAGAAACAATACTTCTTTGTGTGATTCAATATTTTCATTAGGCGGAACGTGGGCATGCATCTCGGCTAGACCAGGCATCAGGTATTTACCTTTTGCATCAATCACTAAGGCATCTTTTCCATACTTCAATTTCTTACCTATGGCAACAACTTTACCATCTTTAACGATCACCATGGTATTCTCTATGATTTTTTCTGTATCCATCGGCACCACATTCACGGAAGTGAATACAATATCCTGTTGACGGGAGTCAATCAATTGCTGACCCGATGCATGTAAACTTATGAGCGTTAAGAGAAGGAAGGCTATCTTTTTCATGGATAAAAATAACCTGCTTCAAACAGATAAAAAAATGAAGACGATATCAAACCGCCATGATTGCTGTTGAGCGGAACAAAAGATGGGAGGCTGGTGGGTCTCGCTTACAGTTCCGCTCTCCTACTCATACCTCAATGAGGTGACAGGATTAGCTGCTGCCGCCTTTATCGTTTGAGAACAAATGGTGATCATCCCCAGCAGGGCAATGATGGAAATACCAAATAGAACAAGGCTTGCCGTAATCTCCACTTTATAAGCGTAGTTGTCCAGGAACAATCCACCGAGAAAGAAGCTGATGGGTGTGCCGATGCCCACGGCAATACCAATCATCCAAAGAAATGATCGGCTCAACAATACGGTGATGTTCGAGACACTCGCCCCCATCACTTTGCGAACACCAATCTCTTTCACGCGTATTTGCGTGGCATACATGGCCATGCCCAACATGCCTAAACAAGCAAGCGATATGGCCAGAAAGGCAATATAGCCCACGACAGAAATAATATCCGTAAAGCCGGCATCGATATACGCCTGATCGATTTCTTCATCCATCATATGATACTCAAGCGGATGGATGGGGTCGAGTTTTTTCCATATCGGAATCAGGGAGGCAACTACTTCATCTTTTTTGTTTTCTTCAATTTTTGCGCTGAGAATAGTTACTTCAGAAGAGGTGTAACGCAACGCCAGTGGCCCGATCTGATAGCTCAACGGCCGAAAGTGAAAATCTTTCACCACACCCTGCACCACGTGCATGATGGAGTCATCTGAATAAACCGATTGTCCTACAGCACTCACAGGATCAGAAAACCCAAACAGCTTTAACGATTGCTCATTTAAAATGATGCGATGCTCATCCCCGGGTTTAAAATTTTCACCCGCCAAAAATACGGCATCAATATTAGAAAGGTAATTTTCATTCACCCGGAAGTCGCGCATCACAAAAGGTTCTTCCTGTAGCGAACGTTTATAATCACCGGAACCATCGGCCCAGGTACCGAGTGCGTGTGACACCCCGCCCATGCGAACCACGCCCGGAACATTGTCTAATTCATTCGCCAGTTTCTGAAACTCCATTCCCTGCAATCGCACATTCAGGATATTCTTATCGTTGATTCCTAATTCTTTATGGATCATAAAATCAACCTGCTTATAAATGATCAGCACCACAATGACAAAGACAATGGAGAGTGTGAACTGCACCACCATCAACGCTTTCCGAAAGGTGAGTCGCGAATAGACTTTCATATTACCTGCCTCCTTAAGTACTTTCGAAGGACGAAAGGCAGACAGGTATCCTGCTGGTAAAACCCCTGCCACTATACCCACCACCACAGCAAACAATAAAAAAATCCAATATAATTGCACGTCTTCCTCCAGGTTCACTGAGAACTCCTGCGTGATGTGCAGTTGCATAAATGCAGGCTTCAGAAACTGCAGCATCAAATAAGAAATCAATAAGGCGATTACAGAAAACGCAATGGCCTCTCCGATAAATTGGACAAACACCTGCCATCGCTGGGCACCAATAATTTTCCGAACACCAATTTCCCTGGCGCGTGACAAGCTTCGGGCAATCATCAGGTTGGTATAATTGAAGCACGCCATGATCATCACAATGCCGGCCAGCACACTCATCAATACACTGAGTATTTGGGGTAATCCCCTTCCCATTTGGTTGGACAACTCTGGCCCCGGTGTAATTTCAGAAAGGGGGTGAAGATAAAATTCATAACCACGGTCGCGTGTTTCCAACTTCAACCCGTTATAATGTTTTTTACTGATCTCTGCCAATGCTTTGACTACCTCCTCCGGTGAATGACCTTCACGAAGTTTAAAATAGTTATAGTTGTGATAGTAGTTATTCCAGTTATCCATGGAGGCACTGATCACTCCTGCTTTCTCCAACGCGGGTATCGCAGTGAAGGAAGCGAGTGCCTCAAATTCAAAATGGCTTTTGCCCTTCATCTTCTTTAAGACACCGGTAATCACGAATTCACCATAGCCACTCAAGGTGAGTGTTTGTCCTAATGGTTCTTGTTGACCAAATATCTTTTCTGCTGATTCTTTCGTCAGGATTAAACTCCCTGGTTCATTCAACGCAGTGTGAGGATTTCCTCTCTCTAATGGAAAGTTAAATACATCAAGAAAGGAAGGATCAACAAGGAGTCCACTCAACGGAACATTGACATTGCCATAGATGGCATCACCGTTCAGCATCCGGTTAATCCTTACTACATTCTCCGTAAAAGAATACTCATCCTGTAAAATTTTGCCGATGGGAAGTGGAGAAGAGGCATAGGGTTCTCTGCCTCCATCCGTGCGTAATGCCATGGTATTTACGCGATAGATCCGGTCTGCATCCTTATGAAAATTATCAAAGGTATATTGCTCTTTTACGACCAAAATAATGAGCATCCCCAACGACATGCCGACTGATAATCCGATCAGGTTGGTCACGGTAAAAAAACGATTCCGTAACATGGTGCGCAGGGCGGTGATAAGGATAGATTTTATCATGGTGGTCCGGGGTAAGCTTATAGATAAAACTTAGATCGCAGAAATTTCAAATCCATTGACAATGATTGTGCCATGGGGCAATCACTGATTCAGATTCAAAAAGCGAATCATAATAATCGAAGTTGCATCTATGTGAACAGATTTGTCCGGGAATGGACGATCATGATGGTGCGATAAGTAAGCCGAAGGGTCCGTTTACTTTTTCATGTATTTCCAATTGCGCGGCTTACCATCAGCCATCCACTCCATGGCAGTAGTCATTCTGCTTTGCCGGGTTTCTTCTGTTTTCGCCTCAACAATCCACGTCACGTATTCTTTCTTATTGGAAGGACTGAATGCATCGAACGTCTTCTGCGCAGCCTTATGCTTTTTCAACTCTTTCAAAAAATAGTCGGGCACTTCAAGCTCTTTCGTAACCGCAGGTTTTTTCTTTATCACCCTAATCCCATCATCATTCAGTTTCATGGCTTTCTTGATATAACGAATGATAACGGCATCAGAGGGCAGGTCTTTGATGTTGGTGATTTTCCCAAAGTGTCCCATGGCGGTTTCACTTTTGGCCGTCTCTTGTAGCTTATGGTCTTTCATCAATGCGGCTTTCCAAAAACCAAAAGCGCAGTGCTGTTTGAAACTGGCCATGTTGCATAAGCCCTCCCCCTTATAATCAAAGAAAGGCATACTCCATTTTATTTTTTCCTCTACGTCCGGACAGGCAATATGAACCAATTCACGCAAGTGATTTAAAATAGGAACAGCAAAATCGGCCGACTTTAAAATGTAGGCATCCATGCCTTTGATCTTCTTTCCCATGGCAAATAGGGTTAAGAAATAAAATTACATTTTTCCTGGTCTAATTGGGAGAAGAAACAACCAATTTATTCGTAACGCAATGCGGTGGCCGGATTGGTGCGTGCTGCTTTTAAGGTATGAATGCTTATGGTGAAAAAGGCAATCAAAATTACCATCAGGCTGGGCAAGGCAAATATCCACCAGCTTAAGTCAATCCGGTTGGCGAATTCCTGCAACCAACTGTTCATGATCCACCATGTCAATGGTGTGGCCAATAAAATAGCGACACCCATCAGCAACAGGTAATCACGACTGACCAACGTGAGCACACTACTGACGGAAGCACCCAACACCTTTCTGACTCCAATCTCTTTCGTGCGTTGAAGGGCCGTGAGAGATGACAACCCGAACAACCCAAGACACGCAATAAAAATGGCGAGCGCAGAGAACAATCCAAACACTTTTCCAAACTGCTGATCGGCCTTGTACTGTTTGTTGTAATGTTCATCCAGGAAAAAGTAATTGAAGGGGTTTCCAGGAAAAAATTCTTTCCAATCACTTTCAAAACGAGCCATAGATTCCTTCACTTCAGCAGTATTGAATTTGATGGAATAGAATCCACCGGGCGTCTTATTATACCGAAAGATCAAGGGTTCATATTCTTTCTTTAAGGATTCTTGCCGGTAGTTCTTGAGTACGCCTACGATCCGGAACGTATCGCCCCAGAAATTAATCTGATCATCAATGGCGTCTTCAAATTTTTCAAAGCCCATATGACGGGAAGCGGCCTCATTGATTAATACATTTTTATCTTCATTGGGCACCTCAGCGGAAAAAGTTCTGCCGGTTGCCAATTCCAATCCATAGGCCCCAACAAAGTCATGGTCCATCATGATGATACGATATTGCTTTTGTTCATCTTCGCGCTGACTTAATCTTCGTATTCCTCCGGCATTCCAGTCGGGTGAAGCACCCGGTATAGAGCTCGATGCAGATACCGCTGAAACTTCAGGATATTGATTTAATCTGTTCTTGAATACTTCAAACTTATTACTATAGGTAGAATCGGTGATGTTAGGTGATCTCACGACCACCGTTTGATTAATATCCACACCTAGTTTCTGATTGCGCATGAAACTCAGTTGGTTAAAGACCGTGAACGTGCCAACGATCAATGCAATGGAAGCCATGAACTGCAACACCACCATTCCTTTGCGGAAGAAGACACCCTGGTTGGTATTTTTAAATCTTCCTTTCAATACTTCCACGGGCTTAAATGCAGAAAGAACAAATGCAGGATATAGTCCAGAAAGAAGGGAACCCATGACAATTAAAATAACCATCCAAAACCAAAACATATTTTTGGTGAACAGCAAGTATCCGATCTCCCGATCTGTGATTTGACTAAACCATGGTGTGAGCGTTGCCACGAAACCAATGGCCACACCCACGGCTACCGTATTTAATAAAGTTGATTCCATCAGGAACTGCTGAATGAGCTGCCATCGGTGGCCACCCATCACTTTACGCACGCCTACTTCCCGGGCTCGTTCAATGGATTTTGCCGTAGACAAGTTGATGTAGTTGATCCAGGCGATAATCAAAATCAATCCTGCCACAATCAACAAAAAGTAGGTAGAGTCCCGATTGCCGTTGGTTTTAAATTCCCCGATAAAGTTGGAGTCGAGGTGAATATCTGAGACGGGCATAAAGTGAAAGATCATGCTGGCATTAAATCGCTTCAACTCCTCGCCTTCTCTTTTTTCTACGTAGGCGGGAAGCTTTGCCTCCAGTTGTTTTACGTTTGCCTGATCATTCAGTAGCACGTACGTGAGAAAACCATCCCATTGCCATTGATTCATCTCCGATTCATCCTTCATCCCAACCAAGCGTACGTAGGTAGCAAAGGATAATAAGGCATCAATTTTCATATGAGAATTTGCCGGAAGATCTTCGTAGACTCCGGTAACGAGATAATCATCCTTGCCATTGTTACGAATGGTTTTACCCAATGCATTCTGATCACCAAAATACTTTTGTGCCAAAGAACGCGACAATACAATTTTATTTGGACCTTTTAGTGCTGTTGAATCTACTCCGGAAATCAGGGGATAGTCAAATACCTGGAAAAAATCCTGACTTGCATAGTACACATCCTCTTCTCTGAAAAAGGTATCGCCAAAGGAAAGTAAAGCATTGCTATGCGTCATACGCACATAGTGCTTCACTTCAGGGAAATTTGTCTTCAGATCAGGACCAATTCCAGCGCAACCGGAAGCCCATCGGGTAGAAATCTCACCCTTGTCATAACGATCAAGCTGAACCCGGTAGATTGAATTGCTATTCTTCCAAAAGCCATCGTAGGTTAATTCATGCAATACGTATTGGCGATCAGCATGAAGGCGGTCATCCCTATGACAAGACCAAATAGATTGATTATAGTAAATGCCCTATTTCGTGAAATATAGCGCCAAACGGAGGTGAGATAATTCTGAATCATAAAAAGGATTTAAAGCAATACTCTCGGTTTCTTAAAAAGTTACAGGTTAATTCAAACCTTACGGGTGAAGGATCGGGTCGTTGCACCTCCTCGTGAAGATTCCGGGGATTAACTTCGGTTACAGGTACACGCAAAAATGTCATCAACTTATATTTGAATCATCCGCAACATTACTCTCTACGAAGAAAAACCTTAATGGCAGAAACCCGGAGATACCAGGTCGCCACTAAATCCAGATAAGGTGACATTCATGATAGGGATAATTTGCATCACCATGCACTTATCTTCTTACAATTTTTTGACCGCACTCATTGTAATTGCCCGGAAATGAGTAAATAGAGATGAATCCAGTTAGAAAGAGTGTCATTCTTTCAGCACTTTTTCTAAATTTACAATCCGAATTTTAATTGATCGTATGGGACGCGTATTCGAAAAGAGAAAGCACAAAATGTTCGCCCGCTTTGACAGGATGGCGAAAGGATTCACACGCATTGGCAAGGACATCGCCATCGCGGTAAAGCAAGGAGGGCCTAATCCAGATAACAACCCCCGGTTGCGAATGGCCATACAAAATGCCAAGGGGATCAACATGCCAAAAGATCGGGTTGATGCAGCTATTAAGAGAGCTATCAGTAAAGAGGAAAAAGATTTTCAGGAGGTGATCTATGAAGGATATGCCCCGCACGGAGTGCCCGTAGTAGTAGAGTGTGCTACCGATAACCCCACACGAACCGTAGCCAATATTCGTTTGCGTTTTTCTAAACATGGAGGCAGTATGGGCAATTCTGGTTCAGTGGCTTTTATGTTTGAACGAAAAGGTCTTTTCAAATTCGATCCCAGTAAATTGAATCTGGACGAGATGGAATTAGATCTGATCGATGCCGGTGCAGAAGATATTCAAAGAGACGAAGATGTAATCATCGTATACACCAGGTTTGCCGAGTTTGGTCATATGGCAAAGTTCTTAGAGTCCAAAGGACTAGAACCCAAAAGCTCTGAACTGCAATACATTCCCAACGCTACCAAAGAATTGACGGAAGCGGAACAGGACGAAGTTATGGAGTGTGTCAGTGCGCTGGAAGAAGACGATGATGTGCAAAACGTTTATCACAACCTCGCATGATATGAAAATCAAATTTCTGATCGTACTGCTATTCGCCAGCCTGAGTCTGATGAAGGCATACGCTCAGAAATATGATTCCTCCAAATTCTCCTACATCAATTTTTATTTGAATACTCAGATTGCTGTTCCTTCAAAGGAATTCCGTGAGGCAATACACAATGACCTTGGCAATTTAGGCTACGGCCTGGCATCAGGCATTGTGTTCAGTCCCCTGCTGGAAAACAAACCTTCTCCTGTTTTAATTGGAGTTGATTTTGGCTATTTCAAATACGGGCAGGATAAGCAATCTGGTACAAGCACCTCGCCTCCTTTAAAAACTACCTATAATGTATTTACCTGGAATGCCATGGCACGACTGCGACCTCGGTTTCAACGGGGATCGATTACTCCTTTTGCCGATGGCCTGTTGGGCTTGAAACTGTACAACACGAAAACAAAAATAGACAAGGATGTGGTTGATTTTATATTCAATAACAATCAGCCTGAAGTCATCAATAATGTAAGGAACACGGGGTTGAATTATGGATTGGGTGTAGGGTTTTATACCAACCCTAAAACGCAAACCAATCCTGGTTTTACATTGCGCATATTATACCTGTGGGGCGATGACGTAACGTATGTAGTACGCAATTCACTGAAAGTTACTCCCGGAGGCGATGTAACATTTGATACTGGCCGTGCCAATACGTCCATGCTGCTGATACAGGTGGGTATATCGGCCACCGCATTAAAAACGCTAATTACTCCGGTTAAGTAAATTTTTAATCTGGCTTCCTTCCCGCGTCAGGTTATCATCCACCATCCGGTTGTTATATTGTTGAATAAGCCCTTTGAGATGTAGCTCCATGTATTGCACGGTATCAGGTAAATCAAGTAAAAGATTTTGTCTCATCAGCCGGTCGTTCCTGAAATCATAGAGGCCCACCGATTTTGTACCATCAAATTGCAACAAGTATTTTCCGCGGAAGGATTGATACGTCTGATCAAGATAATTGAAGGCGAACGGTTCTTCTTTATGATTAAATACATCACGACCAAACGCGATGTAAGGCTTATCATAATGAAGATAGCCAAGTATGGTAGGCATAATATCTATCTGCTGAATGATCTCTGGTTTAAACTCATGCCAGTCACTTCCCGGTTTATAAAAGAAAATGGGGATCGAAAAATAACCCCACGGGGTATTGTATTCCGGATAAGCAACTTCTGCCGAAGCATGATCAGCGGTAAAAACAAACAAGGTGTTCTTATACCAGGGCATCTTAGAAGCAGTTTCAAAAAACTTTCGCAGAGAGTAATCAGTATATTCAATGGTGCGATAGATATCCCGGTCACCACCCTTAAAGGTGGATTCAAATTGCTTTGGCAGGTTATAAGGATGGTGCGATGAAACCGTAAAGAGCGTGGTGTAAAACGGCTCTTTAAACGTATTCATGGTGTTAGCGAAATACTGAAGGAACTTGTCGTCCCATATCCCCCAGATGTTGTCGTAGTCATCATCATTGTTATACTCATCCTTGCCATAGTAGTCATCAAATCCACACAGGTTGGCAAACGCATTGAAACCCATAGAACCATTGGGTGCACCATGAAAGAAGGCAGAGTGATACCCTTTCTCCTTCAATAAACTGGCCGTACTATTTATCTTATTACCGGAGAAGTGTGAAAGCACATACGGTATTTCGATAGAAGGAATGCTGCATATCACAGAGGGCATAGCATCAATGGATTTTCTTCCGTTGGCCAACGAAAACTCATAGGCACGGCTTGCACCAATTAACGAATCCAAAAACGGTGTATATCCCCGATACCGTGATGGCTCCATCCATTTGTTATAGGCCCCCACAAATTCCTTCGAATAACTTTCAATGATGATCACCACCACGTTGTTATAGGTGAAGGTAGCAGTGTCGGTGGGTACTTTTAATGGATCAAAGACTTTTACCAACTGTTCTTCACTGTCAAAGTAATTTACCTTTTGAATGACATTGGCTTTGGCCGTGCGCATCAGGGCGAAGGGTGTATTCAACACCAGGTTGATATCTTTAGGCTCTTTGGCAAACTCAGCCGCGTTGCTTAAGGTGATAGGCCGCGTGCTGTGACGAAACCCTCCACGGACACCACCAATAAACAAATAAACCACGATGGGCAACATCACGAGCGAAGAGAGATAAAATGACCAGGTTCTTTTCAACTGAGGGCCAGCCATGCTGATTCGCCTATATCCTAACACCAACAGCCACACCAACACCATCCAAAAGAGGACAGCATACCAGTAGTCCCATAAGAATTGCAGAAACAACAAACCCTTATTCCTTTCATTTTCAAACTGCGCCAGCACACTTACCGTGGTTCTGCGTAACGTGAATCGGTAGTAAATAAAATCCGCTGTGTTTGCAGCCAGTGCTATCGTGTTAAAAAAGATAAATACCCATTTGACAAGCTGCTGATACCATCCTTTAAACCGAAGGGCAAGAGGAATGATCAACAAGAGAATGAATAATGAGTTGGAATACAATATCGCAGCAAGATCAAACTTAAGCCCGCCCAGCATGATACGTGCAAATCGGGATATCGTCATGTCAGGGAAAAAACCCGTGTTGAAAAAATAAAATCCAACTCGGCTGATGGAATAGAGGCTCATCATCAGTAAGAGACTCAGCACCAGGGCAACGTAGACGTTGCCTTTCCATTTCAGCCCCTCAAATAAAGTCAGGATCTTTTTGATCATAATGATATAAGGTGCAAAAATAAGCTATTTGAGAAAAAGCGAACTACATTAAATTTCTACTTAAATGGTACTTGATCCACCATGAAATTAATTGTTCAGCCTATCTTGTTCATTGCTCTGCCTGGTAGGGGGTAATTTACAATCAATTCATATCCATGGTGATTCTTAGATCGACATTTTGAACGTTAAGCCATTCTTTGATTTTATCTTTCATTATTTTTGGTATGCCATCGTGAGCTTTCCATATAAAGGGCCAGCATGAATTATTGGAAACAGATATTGCTCATTCTCTTCTTGATCACATCCATAAGCCATGTCACGGCATCGTCCATTTCACCGTTGGATTCAGGCAGGCTATTATTTGTTGATATGATGGCTCATCGGGGCAGCATTATCACCGACTCAAAATCGCTCGAGCCAAATGCACAGTCACATCCGCTGATGTTCGAATTCGATTTGAGTCGGATGCAGAATACCAAGCAGAGTTGGAACCAATGTAAGTGCTATCACAAAGAAGGTCTCACACTGAGTTATGTTGATTTTAAGAATCCGGATGTGTTGGGGAAAGCGGTAAACCTTTCAATATTTACTGAACCTTATTTATATTATTCGCCACGCTTCCAATTTTCATTACGCACAAGTGCCGGACTCAGCTATCTCAATAATGTGTATGACGAGGAGACCAATCCGGAGAATTTATTTTTCAGTAGCCCCATAAGCTTTTTACTTAGCCTGGGCTTAGTGACCAACTATTCATTGGGTCCTTCAATCCATCTGAAGTTGGCAGCCCAATTTAACCACATTTCTAATGGAGGCACTCGATATCCCAATTGGGGTATTAATTTTCCGACACTGGCTGTCGGTGTATCCTACCAGGTAAATAATCAAAAATTAACGAATTGGAATAACCCTTCACCGATAGACAAAGCTGCTAAATTGATAATTCGGATGTATGCAGGTAGTCATCTGGCCGATGGCGAAAGGCGCATGGTTACTGGTTTGAATGTCGGTTTGATTAAGCCATTAAGCCGAATAAATGGTATCGGGTTAGGTAGTGAGATCGTGTATGATGCGATCAATCAGGTGTTAGAAAATAATACAGGAAAGGAATACAACACCATTTTGGCATCTTTCAGTCTGCAACATTATTTTTTTTACGGAAAGGTTCGCTTTGGTCAACAGCTTGCCTACGCCATTATCCCTCCAACTTCGCATGGTAGCAACCGCATCTATCAACTTTATACGCTGGAATACTTCATAACCAAACAATGGTATATGGGGACTACCTTAAAGGCCTACGGAGGCGCTTCAGATTACATTACTATTTCGCTAAGTAAAGAAATCACATTCAAATAGCACTGCTGTTAACAAGACGGTTTTCCAGAAGTCATTCTTGTTGTGCGGAAAAAATGAATTGAAGTTACCGTCATCATGTTATACTTCTTTGAATACTGGTTTTGTTCTCCAATTGAACCGCACCGATAAGACACGCACCAGAAAAGCAGATACGATGGCGATGAAAGCAGCAAACGTTTCGTCAATACCCACCACACCATATAATAAAGTAAATAAACTACTTCCAATAATGGCTGCCCCGGCATAAAACCGACCGGGCTTAAAAATTAAAGGTACTTCACCAATCAACACATCTCGAATGATTCCGGCACCCACAGCATTGAACATCCCTACCAAGACTGCTGCCAACGGAACCAACTCAGCACGAAGGGCAGCGCTGGCTCCCACCACACTATACATGCCCAAAGAAATAGCATCTACCAGTTTCATCGTCATCACCATTTTGCTGAGTCGTTTGTAAAAGAACATCGTAACACCAAATCCGAATAGGATAACAAACAAGTACCTGGAATTAGTGACTACCATAGGTGGTCCGCTTTGAATAAAGATTGAATCGCGTATCAGGCCACCACCCACACTGGAAAAAAAAGCGACAATAAATACCCCTATAAAATCAAACTTCTTTCGAATGGCTGCCAGTGATCCCGATATGGAAAAAAGTAATACCGCTAACAAATCGAAATACGCAAAAGTGGCACTTAGATTTCGCTCGATCACATCCGGAATTTGAAAAGGCTCCATAAAAAATTCGATTTGCATCAAAAGTAAAATAAAAAGTCGAAGCACTCATGCCTGAGCACTTCGACTTGCCTCAATTGCTATCGATATTATTTCAATGTGAATGACCCTTGTTTCACATCACGCGAATTACCTCCCATGAACACATGAAACTCACCGCAGAATGATCAGAATACGATGATTTTTTATCATTCAATTATTAGTCTTCTAACAGGTCAGCATAACAATCGAATTTTTTCAGCAATTCGATAACCTTCAAAGATTGCACTTCTCCATGAGTGGATCTTACCACCAAAATCCGATCGCAGTCTTCAAGATCAAAACTCGCTGTATAATGGGCAAAGCTACTTTGAATGTGCTGAATAAGGTGATCAGCTACTTCACGATCAACAACGTTTGTTTTGAAAACTTCTACCATCATTAGAGTTGCATCCTGATTGCGTTGCATCATGACAAGGGAATGGCGCTTTCATCCATATACAGGATTTCCCACTGATGTCCATCCAGATCGGCAAAACTGTGCTGATACATCCACCCGTGATCTTGTGGATCCATATAGGTGGAACCTCCTGCTTCAATTGCCTTACTTACCATTTCCTTTACTTCACCACGACTGTCAGCATCCAGCGCGATGAGCACTTCTGTACTTTTACGTGCATCGGCTATTTCCTTTTTAGTAAACGTTTTGAAAAATGGTTCTGCAAGGAGCATCGCAAATATATTATCACTGATAATCATGCAGGTCGCTTTCTCATCGGTGAACTGTGGATTGAATGAAAACCCAAGTTTCATAAAAAATGCCACCGATTTATCGAGGTCCCTTACCGGGAGGTTTACAAATATTTTTGTTGCCATAACCAATTGCAGTAGATTTCAACTTTGGTGATAGGCATCTTTTAATTCCTGGATAACAATCTTATTCATTTTGAGCATGGCCATCATGACCCGTTGTGCTTTCACGCGATCTTTATCACCCAGCAACTCACCCAACAGTGGAGGAACGATCTGCCAGGATAATCCAAATTTGTCCTTGAGCCATCCGCATCGTGATTTCTCCCCACCCGCAGAGAGCTTATCCCACAGCTCATCAATCTCAGGTTGAGTTTCAGCTCGCACAAACAATGAAATAGCCTCCGTGAATTTGAATTGAGGTCCACCATTCAATGCCTGAAATTCCTGTCCATCCAACATAAACGAAAGGCCCATAACCGTTCCATTGGGGCCAGGCATAGTGCTCGTGATTCTTGCGTTTTTAAAAATCGAAACATAATATTTCGCAGCTTCTTCTGCGTTGTCATTGAACCAAAGAAATGGAGTAATCTTTTGCATCGTGTGTGGCTTTAAAATGTTATGCGATCTTATTGATGATTTCGTTAATTATTCGTACGAGCTCCTTTTTACTTTTTACTGCCTCCTTCGCATCATTAAAATAAACCAGGCGTCTGTCTTTATATTCTCCTTGCAGCAATTCTGATTTCACCTTCACCACAGCCGGGTGGTGAAACACCAGTAATAACTTCCCTGGCTTATACGGACCGAACGTGACAATATCTTCTTTATAGTAATAACTGGGAGCATTCCACTTGATCCGTTCATTGAGTTTTGAGCTCGACTTCTTTATTAAGTTACGAACCGTGTCAACGTCCTCTTTTTGCTTTCCTTTAAGTTTGCTCATGTATTCAAGCACCTGCTTCTCCTCTTTTGATAAACCTGCATGCGCCTCCTTGCTTGCTGCAATTTTCTTTGATGACTTACTCACCGCTTTGGCACTCTGCCTTGCCAGGTTTTCTTCAACCCTTGCTTTCACGATTTTTTTCACTAATGCAGCTGGTAGTGGCTTACCCACCGTAAACTGTATGGTGCCTTTCGATGTTTTATATGCCTTTAGTTCATCAATCAACTTAATAATTTGTGAACTGCCAGGAAAAAAACTGCAATGATCTTTGAATGCAGCCATATACACCAAACTGCCCTGATATTTATATGCTGGCATTCCATAACTGATCATTTCTTCGGCCAAAGGTGCAGCCGATTTAATGGTCTTGCGAAGTTTCTCTAATACCCCGCGAACATTTTCAGGCAAGGCTTTCAGATAATCATCCACTGTGTTTACAGAGTTAGTTTTCATTGTTATGGGTTTAGTTACTTCTCTTGCGCCTTGAGCACCGTTACACTTTTTGTTTCAAGTCAAAGATGATGGCTTATTCTAAATATACACTTGTGCAAAAGCGACATATTAAGGGGTTGATTGCGACATGCTCATTCTATAACTTTGGTAGTGTAATTCCCATAATTATGAAACACATCTCTATTCTCGTCCCCCGTGGAGCTGTTGCGCTTAGTTGTATTGAAGGTCCTTTTATACTATTCAATAAAGTTAATGAGTTTTCAGCCAGCATGGGTAAACCGCCTCTGTTCAAGGTTCAATTAGTTGGACTCGATCAGGAGACACAAGTATATGATCGCCTTTTCAAAGTCACTCCTGAAGTAACTATTAAAGACACACCGAAAACGGATCTTATTATCATTCCCGCTGTGAATGGAGATCGAAATGAAGTCATTAAATTAAACAAAGATTTTTTTCCATGGATAACAAAGCAACACTTAGAGGGGGCTGAAGTTGCCAGTCTCTGTGTGGGTGCATTTTTATTAGCCGCTACAGGCTTGCTCTCCGGAAAGAAGTGCTCTACGCATTAGTCGGCAATCGATGAATTCAGACAATTGTTTCCGGAAGTTGAACTGGTATCAGAAAAAATCATCACAGACGAAAATGGAATTTACTCCAGTGGGGGTGCCAATTCCTTCTGGAATCTTTTACTCTACCTGCTTGAAAAATATACCAGTCGTGAAATAGCCGTTCTCTTCTCAAAATATTATGAGATTGAAATAGACCGTTTCAGTCAATCCCCTTTCATCATGTTCAATGGACAAAACAGTCACAATGATGAGCCTGTTAAAAAGGCACAGGCGTTTATTGAAGAGAATGTAGGCGATAAAATCTCCGTGGAAGACCTGGCCTCCAAATTTGCCATCGGAAGACGAAACTTTGAGAGAAGATTCAAGAAAGCGACCAGTAATACTCCGGTGGAATATATTCAGCGTGTTAAAATTGAGGCCGCTAAAAAAAGCCTGGAGGCAAGTCGCAAGAATATTACGGAAGTCATGTATGATGTTGGCTATTCCGATACAAAAGCCTTCCGGATGGTATTTAAAAAAATCACTGGGATGTCTCCCATTGATTACCGCAATAAATACAACAGAGAAAGTATCCGCCTTTGATTTCTGTATGACGTATTTCCATCAGCAATCCTGGCTGTATTTGAACGATCAATTTAAAATCCGGACAATAAACTGGGAATCCTCATCTAACAATAAGCTCAGCTATTACTCAATTTATCGCGTTGAATTGAACCCACAGACTGCAACAAGATAATACTTTGCCTCAAGGAAATCCGGGCAATCAGCCGCTAAATATGGTTCATAACCGATGCAGCTACGCTTGATTCAAGGACTCGGTTCAGATGAATAATTGATGACGATACTGCATTAATGAAACCAATTTGGTACCTTGCATGACTTTTTGCTTTGGGACAGTATAGCTCCGGCTATAATTCCTCCAAATCACAAGGGAATCAGAAAATTCAGGAATCACAACAACAAATTATGGCCAAATCACAGGAAACCTATAACAAGAAAGAGAAAGAAAAAAAGAAGCTTGAAAAGCGTAAAGAGAAAGAACAGCGTAAAGAAGAAAGAAAGGCCAACGCTAAAGAAGGCGGTTCATGGGAAGATATGATTGCCTATGTGGATGAAAACGGAAATATTTCCAACGCTCCACCAGATCCTAATAAAAAGAGAAATATTAAGAAAGAAGATATTGTTATCGGTACTCAACGACAGGATCCCAGCCTGCAGGTGAGTTCGGTAAGAAAAGGTAAAGTCACTTTCTTCAATACCTCAAAGGGTTTTGGCTTTATAAAAGATTCCGATAATGGGGAGAGCATATTTGTTCATAGCAACGGACTATTGAATGCTATCAAAGAAAATGACTCAGTAACCTTTGAAACCGAGAGAGGCTTTAAAGGGTTAAATGCTATAAAAGTTAAGCTAGCTTAAAGAGATTACTTCCCAACAAATAAAAAAACCACTTCGAAAAAGTGGTTTTTTTATTTTATCTTCAAAAAGGATCAACTAACTGGTAACTGATCCACCTTGGTGATACTCAGCGTAAACTGCTTATCCATCTTGAATTCATAGCTATCCACGGCCATTAGTTCAGAAGCTTTCCTGGATGAATCCAACACAACTAACAGGTCCTGTGCCACCACTGATTTTTTAATATTGTTCTGTGCTCTTCCCTTGTGGGCTAGCAATATAAAGGCATATCCGCCCTTTTCTTTGGGATTGATCCCCTTAAATTCGTGGGAGGAGAGTTTATACTGCTGTGGACCTTCGGCTGCTGCCACCATCAGCTGCAGAATAGCCGGACGGTATTTATACCATATCGGAGTGTACATCATATTACCCATGGATAGTCTTATTGATATTATTTAGTTAGTTGAAATTAGTTATCGAATTAATTACCGGATGGGCAAAGGATATAAAACAGGCTTGCTGCCAAGGGTCTTTAATAAACGAGCATGCATACTTAACGCCTCCACGAAAGTGCGGGTACTCTTGTACGGCAATCCAAACTCAGTGGCCGTTTCCTTTACAATGCCGGAAATATTCCGATAATGAACATGACAAATATTGGGAAACAAATGGTGTTCAATCTGAAAATTAAGTCCACCGATATACCAGGAAAACCACCGACTGTTATTACTGAAATTAGTGGTGGTCAGCAATTGATGAATGGCCCAGTTTGTTTCCAGGGAATTATTTTCATCGGGCATTGGATATTCCGTCCCTTCAATGACGTGTGCTGGCTGAAAAATAATGGCTAAAATAAAACCCGTAATGTAGTGCATGATTAAAATGCCAATCAAAATTTGCCACCAGGCCAACGCGGTGAATATTACGGGAAGAACAAAGATATAACTCACATACACGACTTTGAATGCAATGAGGATAATCCATTCTGTAACAATGTTGGCATTATTCCTTTTTGCCAGGCCGGTATTGTGATATCGGATGATTCGTTCAAAATCCTTGAAGACCATCCATGAAATGGTCATCAATCCATAAATAAACCAGGCGTAGATGAACTGATACTTATGCATTTTCTTCCAATCAGAATGAGGTGAGAGGCGCAATACCCCGCGGGGGTTAATGTCCTCATCGTGACCCTCTACATTAGTGTAGGAATGGTGCAGTACATTATGCTGCATTTTCCAATTAAAAGCATTAGCTCCGATCAGGTTTAGTGAATAACCAATCACCGTATTTACCCATTTCTTTTGTGAATAGGCCCCATGATTGGCATCATGCATTACTGATAAGCCGATGCCCGCCAAACCGAGACTCATCAACACGGTTAACAGAATCAGCCAACCTGTGCCGGTTACGGCACCACTTAAAATTAATCCATATGGTCCAAAGTAAAACGTGAACATGATCATGGTCTTGATAATCATTTCAAGATTGGCATGACGTGTTACTTCATTGGTTTTAAAATATTCACCTACCCGTTTATTGAGTATTGCTGTAAAATCAAGCTTCGTCTTAGAAAATGTTAGCGGCCTTTGACTGATCATTATAATATCTCCTTTACTTTTTTAGTGTCACTTTAGAATATGCCCTGACAACAACGGTATGTCATTTCGGACAAACTAAAGACATCGTTTTTCAATTGAATAAATCGATTGCGAAGTAATGATCTTAGGAAGAATATGACCTTCAACAGGGATTCAATGAATTGATGCTCAAAGGTACATAATAATATCGAAAGTTTTGATGAAAATCCCAATAGCCTTTGCAGCGTACTTTATCGGGACCAACTGATTGAAAAGATTCAACTATCCTTTAATTTGATAAAAAAGAAAAGCGCTGATCGTTCTGATCAGCGCTTTTCCGTAATCGGAAAATTCCGAATTACTTCTTCACGTTGTTGTTAACAATCTTAGCTAAATCAAACATGGACACTTGCTTCTTGCCTGCGAAAAGAACTTTTAGT